>JBIIUM010000015.1:0-34155 GCA_044339985.1 Burkholderiales bacterium
TAGCAGGCAAGGCGCTGGATGGGTCCGGCCGTGCGCAGGTTCGTGCGCCGACCGGGCTGCTGGCGCTAGCCGGGCGAGGGAAATTCCAGCGCCGGCGGCGGCAGGATGCGAAACGGCAGCGTCTTGCGCCGGCGCAGGCGCAGCAGCGCGCGGTCGCGGGTGACCAGCACATGGGCGCGGGCGTCGCGGGCCAGCTCAAGAAACTTCTGGTCATCGGGATCGGCGCAGACGGGCAGTGCCGGCGCGGGCGCCGGATCGGCCGGCGGTAGCTCGATGCAGTGGGCGCGCGCGCGCTCCAGCGCGGTGGCCTGCTCGCCCGGTGACAGCGGCGCCCTGCGATTGCGCAGCGCGAAGCCCAGCACCCGGGCGAGTTCCTCGCGGCAGGGCGTGTTCATCAGCACCACGGCGTCGCCACGCTGCACCGCCGCACGCAACTGCACCACTGCCGGGTCGAAGAACACCAGCCAGTCGAGCCACACGTTGGTATCGAGCACCAGGCGAAGCGGACGGTCCATGGCTCCAGTCTAGCCGGCGGGGCGTGAGCTGGCGCGCGAGCAGGCTTCGTCTGCGGTAGCCCGTACAATCCGCGCCCCACCATTCTTGTTGGAGCACTTCCATGGACAACGCTTCTTCCAGCGTTCTCGGCATCGAAGACGTGGTCGTGGGCGAAGGCGCCACGGCCGAGCACGGCCGGTTTGTCGCCGTGCACTACACGGGATGGCTCACCAGCGGCGCCAAGTTCGACTCCAGCAAGGACTATGGCGACCCCTTCGAATTCAGCCTGGGCGCGGGCCAGGTGATTCGCGGCTGGGACGAGGGGGTGCAGGGCATGAAGGTGGGCGGCACGCGGCGGCTCACCATTCCGCCGGAACTGGGCTACGGCGCCCGCGGCGCGGGCGGTGTGATTCCGCCCAACGCCACCCTGGTGTTCGAGGTGGAGTTGCTGGCAGTACGTTGATGAACTGCGTGCGGGGCCGGGCGTTGCACCCGGCCCCGGCTGGGGCGGTGCCTGGAGCTCAGTCCATGCCCACCTGGAAGGCTTCCTTCTCGGACTCCACGATCTTGCCGGTGGCGGCGTCCACTTCCACTTCCATCTCGGTGCCGTCGGCGGCCTGGATGTCGAATTCGTACACCGGCATGCCATCGGATTCCACGCCGAATTCCGATTCGATCACTTCACCGGGAAACTTGGCGAGGGCGATCTTGCGCGCTTCCTCCAGGCTGATCTTGGCCTTGAAGGCTGCGTCGGTGGCGGCGGACACCTCCATTTCTTCCTCGATGATCTTGGCGGTGGCGGCGTCGCACTCCACCTCCCACTCCTTGCCGTCCTTGCCCTTGATGTCGAACTCATAGACAGCCTTGCCGTTCTCCACTTCGGCTTCCATGGAGAGCACCGTGCCCGGGTGCTTGGCCAGGGCGGCCTTCATGCAGGCTTCCATCTTGCCGTTGTGGCTGTCGCCGGCGGCAAACACGAGGGTGGAAGCGAAAACGACGGCTGCAGCAGCCGCCACATGGGTTTTTTTCATGCGCTTGAACTCCTGACTGGTTGCGAAGGGCCGCGGCGGCATCGTCCCAAAGGGCGCTAGCCGCGCGATGCTCGGACGACGAGGCCTGAACCACTGCCGGCCTCGTGCCTCTCCCTGGTTCCCAGGCTGTGTGCGTGACGCGGGATGCGCCTCCGGATGCCTGCCGTCTTGCGGTGCAGCGGGACTATCTCCCCGCCGATACCGGGAATTATTCCCGGTATCGGCCAGGAAGTCTACCTGCCTGTGCTGCCGAGCCACGGGGTGGCCAAGGCAGCCCCTGGTCCTCGCCGAAAGATGCCGGGACCTGCTCCTCCACTCCGTGGAGCTTTCACGCGGAAGTCCAATGGCCGGGGCCCCATAACGCACCCCGCGGGGGCCGCGATGGAAAGTGAAGCGGGAGCGGTGCGGGGCGCAGGGGCAGCAGCCCTGGCCACCGGGGCGAGGACTCGCCCGCTCGGCATCGACAATGATGGGGTTGGTGGCGCGCCCGACACGATTCGAACGTGCGACCCCAGCCTTCGGAGGGCTGTACTCTATCCAACTGAGCTACGGGCGCGCGGCAGGCTGCAAGTATAGCCCGGAGGGCAACGCCGCCACACGAGCATCGGCGCGCCTTTCGCCGGGCGACGGTGCTCACCTATACTTCGCGTCTTTCAAAGAGTTGGCATCCGAGGACCCCATGGCTCAAGACCTGCACGTGGAAACCCACGAATCCTTCATCAAGACGCCCAAGCAACTGGCGGTCGTGGTGTTTCTCGCCTTCGCGGTGCCTATCGCCATCATCGTGTTGCTGTCGCAATACGTGACCGGCGGCCTGCGCACCGATGCGGCCAGGAACACCGAGGAGATGGTGGCGGCGCGCCTCAAGCCCGTGGGCGAGGTTGTGCTGGGCGAGGCGCCTCCGCCTGCTGCAACGCCCGCCGTGAAGGTTGCAGCCGGGCCTGTGGACGGCAAGGGCATTTACGAGAAAAACTGCGCCGCATGCCACGCGGCGGGCGTCATGAACGCGCCGAAGTTCGGCGACAAGGGCGCCTGGGGCGCACGCGTCGGCCAGGGCAAGGACACGCTCTACCAGCACGCCATCAAGGGCATCCGCGGCATGCCTGCCAAGGGCGGCAACGCCGCCCTCGCCGACGCAGAAGTGAAGGCGGCGGTGGATCACATGGTGGGGGCGGCAAAGTAGGTTTGCGTCCTGCTTCGCCCGCCGGCTCCGCATCCCTGGTGAAGGGCGCCACGCGCGTCGGACCCTTTTACTCGCCTGGGCGCGCCGTTGGCCACCTACGCCATCGGTGACCTGCAGGGCTGCCTGGCGCCGCTGCAGCGGTTGCTGAGGGTATTGCCCTTCGACTCCACCCACGACCGCTTGTGGTTCACCGGCGATCTGGTGAATCGCGGACCGCAGTCGCTCGAGACATTGCGCTTCGTGCGCAGCCTGGGCGATGCAGCCATCACGGTGCTGGGCAACCACGATCTGCACCTGCTGGCCGTGTCGGAGGGCGCAGCCAGGCTCCATCGGGGTGACACCCTCGAAGAAATTCTCGAGGCCCCCGACGCCGGCGAGCTGCTGGACTGGCTGCGCGGCCTGCCGCTGATGCATGTGGAAGGCCGCTTTGCGCTGGTGCATGCGGGCTTGTTGCCCCAGTGGACGGTGCCCCAGGCGCTGCTGCTGGCCGACGAGGTGCGCGAGATGCTGTGCGGGCCGCGCTTTCGCAAATGGATCCAGCGCATGTACGGCAACCACCCCGACCACTGGAGCGACGGGCTGGAGGGTTGGGACCGGCTGCGGGTGATCGTCAACGCCATGACGCGGCTGCGCATCTGCACCGCCGAGGGCACCATGGAGTTCTCTCACAAGGGCGAGCCAGCCCGGATACCGCCGGGCTACATGCCCTGGTTCGAGGTGCCAGGGCGCCGCTCCGCCAGCCACGAAATCGTGTTCGGCCACTGGTCAGCCCTGGGCTGGCGCGACCAGCCGGGATTGCTGGCCATCGACACCGGCTGCCTCTGGGGGCGCGAGCTTACGGCGGTGCGGCTGGAAGACCGGCAGGTGTGGCGCGTGCAGTGCCTGGAAGGTGGCGGGTAGGCGCACCGCCAGCGGCGAACCGGCCCCTCACGAGGGCGGGCGACGGGCGGGCGACGGCAGCCCCAGGCAACTGGCCACGCTGGCGGCCGTGACTTCCGCCAAGTCGCGGCGGTGCCGGCCCACGGCGTGCACCGGCTCGCCGAAGAACAATTCCGCCTCCAGCGCCGGCCGGGCGGTGATGAGCAAGGTGGTGTCCCACAGAGAGCGCTCGGCCACGTAGGCCGGTGACGGGTCGCGGCTGCCGTCTTCGCGGACGTAACGCAGCCCCACCGGCACGGCCCAGCCGTGGGCGTGCACCAGCGGTTGCAGCAACGAGGCGTGGAAGGGCTTCACCTCCGTGCCGTCGGTGGTGGTGCCCTCGGGGAACACCACCACGGCCTCGCCGCTGGCCAGCGCGGCCTCGACGGATTCGTTGACGCGCGCCGTGTCGCGCTTGCGGGCGCGCTGCACGAACACGGTGCCCTGGCGCGACACCATCCAGCCCACCAGCGGCCAGCGACGGATCTCCGACTTGGCCACGAAACAGCATTCCACGTGGGCGCGCAGCACGAACACGTCCAGCCATGAGACGTGATTGGCCAACAGCATGTGTGGGGCGCGCGGCGGCAGGGCATGGGGCGCGCCGTGCACGCGCACCGTGAGCCGCACGATGCGCAGCATGCGCCGGGACCACCACCGGAAACACCATCGGCGCCCACGGGCGCCGATGAAGGGAAACACCAATCCGCTCAGCCCAAGCCCTATGGCAATGTGCACGGCGAGTTGTGTGATCCGCCAGCTTTGTCGAAGTCGCTCAGTCAACCTTCACATGCTTCACGAAGTGCCGTGCATACCGGCTGTCGAGCCGGGACAGAGGCAGGAGCATGAGCAAGTCGGCCGTGTTGAAATCGGGGTCCCAGGCGGGTTCGCCGCACACCCAGGCGCCGCAGCGCACGTAGCCCTTGATGAGCGGCGGCACGGCGACCTGAAGATGACGATCGAGTCGCTGCAAGGGCAGCGGACAGCGCGGGAAGACGCGATACTCGGCGGGGCTCATGCTCGAGCCTTGCAGCGCATTGTAGATGCTGGCTGCGCCGTGTCCACCGTCGGCCATGCCCATGGATGCGCAGCCCAGCAAGTATTCGTAGCCGTGAGCCTGCATGTACTGCGCGAGGCCAGCCCACAGCAGCGCGATGGTGCCGCCGCTGCGATAGCCGGGGTGCACGCAGGATCGGCCCACCTCCACGGCACGCCCGCGCAAGTGCTGCAAGCGAGAGAGGTCGAACTCCGACTCGGAATAGAACCCGCCCAGCGTTGCCGACGTGGGCCCGGTGAGGATGCGATAGGTGCCAACCACCTCGCCGGAATCGCCGTCGCGCACCAGCAGGTGCTCGCAATGGGGATCGAAACCGTCGCGATCCACCCCCGGCTCGTCGGAGGGAAGACGAGCACCCAGTTCATCGGCAAACACGCGCCAGCGCAGCTTTTGCGCTTCGCGCACCTCCTGCCCGGTGCGGGCCATGGCAAGAGTGAGCGGCGAACGGGCTGCCCGATCGCCTCGCGCTTCGGGACGCAGCATGACAATCTCCGCGGAGTCTTGAGGACGCCGCGAACGCTATCCCGGAGCCGTTACAGCACCGTTGCCGATCGGTTAAGGATTGGTTAAGCAGCCGGGGGCAGGCGCTACCAGGGCGCGCCGCCGAAACTCTCGCGGTACTTCGCCTCCAGATCTGTGCGCGTGAAGCGGTGGTTCTGGGCGCCGCGGCGGGCGATCTTGATCGCGCCGATGATGGAGGCGATGCGCCCGGTGACGGCCCAATCCAGCCCGTTGGCGATGCCGTAGAGCAGTCCGGCGCGGTAGGCATCGCCGCAGCCCGTGGGGTCCACCACCGCCTCGGGCTTCACGGCAGGGATTTCGTGACAGAGACCGCCCTCGAACACCAGCGAGCCCTCGGCACCGCGGGTGACCACCAGCGCCTTCACCTTGCGCGCCAGCTGCTCCACCTTCTCGCCGGTGCGCTCTTCCACTAACCGCGCCTCGTAATCGTTCAGCGTCACATAGGCGGCCTGGTGGATGAAGCGCAGCAGGTCATCACCGTCGAACATGGGCAGGCCCTGGCCAGGATCGAAGATGAAAGGCACGCCGCCTTCGGCGAATTCGCGAGCGTGCTGGATCATGCCCTCGCGTCCGTCCGGCGCGACGATGCCCAGCTTCACACCTGGAGCATCACCCACGTGATTCAAGTGCGATTGCATCATGGCACCAGGATGGAAGGCGGTGATCTGGTTGTCGTCCAGGTCGGTGGTGATGAAGGCCTGGGCGGTGTAGCTGCCGGGGACTTCGCGCACATGGGTGCGGGCAATGCCCAGGGCGTCGAGACGCGAGGCGTACAGATCGAAATCCTCGCCCACGGCGGCCATCACCAACGGCTCGCCACCGAGCATCTTGAGGGAGTAGGCGATGTTACCCGCGCAGCCGCCGAACTCGCGGCGCATGTCGGGCACCAGGAAGGACACGTTCAGGATGTGGATCTGGTCGGGCAGGATGTGGTTCCTGAACCGATCCTGGAACACCATGATGGTGTCGTAGGCAATGGAACCGCAAATGAGCGTGGACATGTGCGGGCTAGGCCCCCCAGAGGAGTTGATGGAGAAGGTTCATCGACTGGCGACGAAGGGGCGAAAGCCCATGCGCTTTTCGATGGCCGCCACGGCAGCCTCGGCGGCCGCCCGGTCGCGGTATGGGCCGGCCTGCACGCGAAACACGCGGTCACGCGCAAGCACCGAGAGGTTCGCTGGGAGGCCCTCGAGTTCCACCGTCATCTTGCCGGCGAAATCTTGCGCGCTGTCCAGGGCGTTGAAAGCGCCTAGCTGCACGTACAGGCCGCGGTCGCCGCTGGCCAACGGCACCGCGGGAGGCAATGGCGGCGGCGGCTTGCCAGCCGCGCCGGCTGGCGGCGGCGCATCGCCCGCCCCGGGGATGATGCTGGTCACCTCCACCGGTCCGCTGCCGTGAGCCACCAGATCCAGCTTCCAGGCCGCCACATAGGACAGGTCGATGAGCCGCCCACCGTGGAAAGGCCCGCGGTCGTTCACGCGCACCACTACCGAGCGGCCATTGCGCACCGAGGTGACGCGGGCGTAGCTGGGGATCGGCAGCGTCGGGTGGGCGGCGGTCATGGCGTACATGTCGTACGGCTCGCCGCTGGACGTGGCGCGACCGTGATAGCGCTGGCCATACCAGCTCGCGGTGCCGCGTGCGGAGTACGGTGCGAGCTGGGTCATGGGAGTGTAGGCGCGCCCCATGGCGGTGTAGGGCCGCTGGGTGCGGGGATTGAGGGGCTCGCGACGCGGGATGGGGTCGGGCACGGCAGCCAGGTTGTCGGGCGGGGAAGCCCCGGGGCCATCGTCCAGGTAATAGCCGCCGGGCCGGCGAGTGCCGTCCGCAGGCGCTGGCGTGGATGGCGCCGCCGCGGCGTCGGCAGGGGGCGCGGGCCGGGGCGGCGCAGGGGTGGCCGGCGCCCGGGACACGGGCGCCGCCGGCGGCGCGGTGCGGATGGGTTGCCCCGCGCAAGCAACCGTCAGCACGGCCGCGATCGTGGCGGCCATGACGCCGCCTGGCCCGACGCTCGCCCACACCGCCGGCAACGGTGGACTGTTGGACTCGCGGCGGTTCACGTTTGCACCAATCGCTTGTGAGTATGAATGCTCATGAGAATGCCCAGACCGAAGAGGATGGTCACCGCGGAGGTGCCGCCGTAACTGATGAGCGGCAGAGGCACGCCCACCACCGGCAGGATACCGCTCACCATGCCCATGTTGACGAAGGCATAGGTGAAGAAAGTCAGAGTGATGGCGCCGGCCATGAGGCGGGCGAACAGGGTGGAGGCATGGGCGGCGATGTAGAGGCCGCGGCCGATCACCACCAGCAGCAGTGCCAGCAACAGCAGGTTGCCGAACAGCCCGAACTCCTCGGAGAACACGGCAAAGATGAAATCGGTGGTGCGTTCGGGCACGAAATCAAGCCGCGCCTGGGTGCCATTCAGCCAGCCCTTGCCGAACACACCGCCCGAGCCGATGGCAATGCTGGCCTGGATGGTGTGATAGCCCGCGCCGGTGGGGTCCTGCATGGGGTCGAGCAGCGTGAGCACGCGGCGGCGCTGGTAGTCGTGCATGACGGCCCACAGCCCGGGCAGCGCTGCACCGCCCACCACCGCCATGCCGACGATGATCTTCCACGAAAGCCCGGCGAGGAACAGCACGAAAAACCCTGCCGCCGCCACCAGCAAGGCAGTACCCAGGTCGGGCTGGGCGGCAATCAGCAGCACGGGCACGGCAAGCACCAGCACGCCCACGGCGAAATTGCGGAAGTTGAGGATCGCCTCATAGCGGTCGAAGTACCAGGCCAGCATCAGCGGCACGCCGATCTTCATGATCTCCGAGGGCTGGATACGCGTGACGCCGATGTTGAGCCAGCGCCGCGCGCCGTTGCTGATGTCGCCGAACAACGCCACTGCCACCAGCAACACCAGGCCGGCCACATATACGGGCACAGCCAGTCGCAGCAGTTGCTGGGGCGCGATGTTGGCGGCCACCCACATGATGGCCAGCGCCACGACAACGTTCATGACCTGGGCGCCCAGCCGCGACAAACTCTCCCCGGAGGCGCTGTACAGCACCACCAGACCCACGACCAGCAAGCCCGCCACCGCCGCCAGCAGGAAGGGATCGAAATGACGGCCCAGCCGGGCCAGCAGTCGTTCAATCACCGGCGGCTTCCTCGGGGGCCGCGGGGCCGCCGGGCTTGGGCGGCTTGCTCTCCTTGCCCAGCACCACGTAGTCGAACACCGCACGGGCGATGGGTGCCGCGGCCGACCCGCCGTGACCACCGTTCTCCACCAGGATGGCGAGAGCAATCTTCGGGTTGTCCGCCGGCGCATAGGCGATGTAGAGGGCGTGGTCGCGATACTGCTCGGCCACGCGCGACTCGTCGTACTTCTCGTTTTGCTTCATGCCGATCACCTGCGCCGTCCCGGTCTTGCCGGCCACGGCATAGCTCGCACCAGCGAAGGCCTGGGCGGCGGTGCCGCCAGGCTTGTTCACATCCACCATGGCGTCGCGTACCCGAACGAGGTTCTCAGGGCGGATCGGAAACGTCCCGAAGGGCTGGGCTTCGATCCAGCGCCGCTCGCCCGACTGGCTGCTCTCCACGGATCGCACCAGGTGCGGGCGGTACACCACGCCACTGTTGGCCAGGATGGCCGTGGCGAAGGCGAGTTGCACCGGCGTGGCCAGGTTGTAGCCCTGGCCGATGCCCACGGAAATGGTGTCGCCCAGGAACCACTTCTGGCTGAAGCGCTTCTGTTTCCACGCCTGGGAGGGCAGCAACCCGCCAGACTCGCCGGCGATGTCGATCCCGGTGGCCTTGCCGAAGCCGAACTGGCCGATGAAACGGTACAGGTTGTCGATGCCCAGATCCATGGCCAACCCGTAGTAGTACGTGTCGCAGGAGATGACGATGGAGCGGTGAAGGTCCACCATGCCGTGGCCGCCCTGCTTCCAGTCGCGGAAGCGGTGCGCGGAACCCGGCAGAACGAAGTACCCAGGGTCGGCAATGGTGTACTGGGGCGAGCGCTTGCCCAACTCCAGCCCGGCCAGGGCCATGAAGGGCTTGAAGGTGGAGCCGGGCGGATAGACCCCCGACAGGGCGCGGTTGTTGAGCGGCTTGGCAGCGTCGTTGTTGAGTGCGTCCCAGCTGGACAGGTCGATGCCTTCCACAAACAGGTTTGGATCGAAACCCGGCCGCGATACCAGCGCCAGCACCCCGCCCGTGGCGGGTTCGATGGCCACCAGGGCACCGCGGCGCGTGCCGAAGGCGCGCTCGGCCACTTCCTGAATCTTGAGGTCCAGGGCAAGTTGGAGATTGTTGCCCGATACCGGCAATTGACGGCGCAGGGTGCGCACGGCGCGCCCGCCGGCGTCGGTTTCCACGTGCTCGTAGCCGGTGATCCCATGCAGATCGCGCTCATAACTCGCCTCCAGCCCGGCCTTGCCCAAGTAATCGGCACCGGAGTAGTTCTGCGCCACACCCTCCTTTTCGAGACGCGCCTTGTCGCGTTCCCCCAGGCGGCCGATGTGGCCGATCACGTGGGAGGCCAGTTCGCCGTTGGGATAATGACGAAACAGGCGGGCATCGATGGCGGCACCCGGGAAGCGGTAGCGATTGGCGGAAAACCGCGCCACCTCTTCATCACTGAGCCGGGTGCGGATAGGCACGGAGTCGAGATCGTGGCGCTCATCGAGCAATTTGCGGAAACGCGCGCGGTCCTTGGGCTGGATCTCGACCACCTCGGCCAGAGCGTCCACGAGCGCTTCCAGGTCAGGCGTCTCCTTGGGCGTGATTTCCAGGGTAAAGGCCGAATAGTTGTGCGCCAGCACCGTGCCGTTTCGATCGAGGATCAGACCGCGATTGGGCGCAACCGGCAGCACGGAGATGCGGTTGTCCTCGGCCTGGGCGAGGTAGTCCTGGTGGCGCACCACCTGCAGGTAGAAGAAGCGCATCAGCAACAGCAGGAAGGCGAACAGCACCAGACCTGCACAAATCAAGAGGCGCACCTGGAACTGGCGCAGCGCCCGTACCAGATCACGGATCTCCACCCCTCGCACCCGGGGCCGGAAACCCGCGCGTCCGCGGCGGAAACCGAAGCGCGCCAGAAGTCGGGGCAGGGCGAGGGGCGACACGGCGAATCAGTCGTCTTCGGAAGCGCGGGCGCGCAGCGGCATCTTCACCAGCATTGCCAGTGGCAGCCAGAGAGCCGCGGCGCAAAGGCTGGCGCCGAAGAAGGCGACGCCGGGAAACTCGTCCCCGGCCATCAGCCGCACCAGCAACTGCAGGCTGCGCTCGGCGATCAGCAACAGCGCCACATGCACAGCCTGGAAGCGCGGCGGGAACATGCGGATGCGACGGTGCAAGAAGATGGCGCCGTACATGAGCACCCCGTAGGCGAACGCGTGCTGGCCCAACATCGTGCCGTCGGCCACATCCATGAGCAGACCCACACCCCAGGCCGTCAGGAGGCCCATGCGATGGGGCTGGTGTACGCCCCAGTACACCAGCATCAGGGCGACGAAATCAGGCCACGCCCATGCAATCCACCTCGGCACGGGCGCCAGCTCGAGCAACAGCGCGATCAGCAGGGTGAGAGCCACGTAGCCCATGCGCACGGGCAGCAGGACCTCCCGGCCCTGGATGTTGTCGCCCAGCGAGGCGCGGTTCATCGCCGCTTGGCTCGCGATCTGGGCTCGGAGGGCTTGGCGGCCTCTTCGAGCGAGTTGGGCACGGCCGCAGGTGCGGCCGACAGCACCGCCACGCGCGTGTGGCGGGAAACGCCCCCCACCGGCGCGCAGGAGATGCGCGCGAAGGTGGATGCGGCGTCGCGCTCGATCCCGCTCACCTTGGCGACGGGCAACCCCGCCGGATATACCCCGTCGATGCCGGAGGTGACCAACAGGTCGCCCACCTGGATGTCGGCGTTCACGGGAATGAAGCGCAACTCCACCACGCCGTCGCGGCCGGTGCCGAAAGTGACGGAACGCTGGCCGGTGCGCACGTTGCTCACGGGCACGGACTGATTCTTGTCGGTGATGAGGGACACCTCGGCCGACAAGGGGAACACCCGGGTTATCTGGCCCAGAACGCCCTCGTGGTCGATCACCACCTGTCCGCCGCCCAGCCCG
Source organism: Burkholderiales bacterium (assembly GCA_044339985.1). GTDB lineage: Bacteria > Pseudomonadota > Gammaproteobacteria > Burkholderiales. The sequence goes on from JBIIUM010000015.1 coordinate 11,326, forward strand.
CGCGCAGAGCCTTTGTCGATCACCACCTTGCGGCTGAACATGTCACGGCTCTCGTAGACCAGCTCCGCGATGATGGTGGTGCGGTCGGGCGCCGGGCGGGCATCGATCAGGCGCTTCAGATGCGCCATTTCCGTCTCGAGGGCGTCGAGCCGCTGGAGGCGCTCCGCATTGACCATGGCTTCGCCGCGCAGCCGCTCGTTGTCGTGCCGCAGACTGGACTGCAGGGCGGAGAAGTCACGCAGCTGCCCCAGCAGCGCCCCGGGCAAGCTGGCGGCTTCCTTGAAGGGGTGCACCACCACGGAGAGCACGGAACGAACCTGCTCGAGCATGCGGAAACGCGCGTCGGCCACCAGCACCACCACTGACAGCAGCGAGATGAGCGCGAGGCGCGCATGCAGGCTGGCGCCGCGTTTGAAAATTCGTGGGGCGGTGGCCTGCATCAGAGGCGGCGGCGGGAATTCACCATGGGCCGTCGCCGCCAAGGTGCGGCCCCGGTGGCGGGGCGGCGCGGGCGGCGCGCTGCGCGGCGCGCCGCGGCGGGCGCGCCCGGTCAGTCATTGGTGAAGATGCTCGTCCACTTGTCCATGTTCTCGAGCGCCTTGCCAGAGCCGCGCACCACGCAGGTGAGCGGATCATCGGCCACGATCACCGGCAGGCCGGTCTCCTCCATGAGCAGCCGGTCGATGTCCCGCAGCAGCGCCCCGCCGCCCGTGAGCACCATGCCCTTCTCGGCGATGTCGGCACCCAGTTCCGGCGGGGTTTGTTCAAGGGCCGACTTGACCGCCGACACAATGCTGTTGAGGGGGTCGGTGAGCGCCTCGAGGATTTCGTTTGAGGACACGGTGAAGCTGCGCGGGATGCCCTCGGCGAGATTGCGGCCCTTGACCTCCTTCTCGCGCACCTCCGAACCCGGGAAGGCCGAGCCGATGTCTTTCTTGATGTCCTCGGCGGTGGTCTCGCCGATCAGCATGCCGTAGTTGCGGCGGATGTAGTTGATGATGGCTTCGTCGAACTTGTCGCCGCCCACCCGCACCGAGGCCGAGTAGACGATGCCGCCAAGGGAGATGACCCCCACCTCGGTGGTGCCACCGCCGATGTCCACCACCATGGAGCCGGTGGCCTCGGACACGGGCAGGCCCGCGCCGATGGCCGCCGCCATGGGCTCTTCGATAAGTTCCACCTTGCGGGCGCCGGCGCCGAAGGCCGACTCGCGGATGGCCCGACGCTCCACCTGGGTGGAGCCGCAGGGCACGCAGATGACGATGCGCGGTTGCGGGCTGAACAATCGCGCGTCGTGCACTTTCTTGATGAACTGCTTGAGCATCTGCTCCGTGACGGTGAAGTCGGCAATCACGCCGTCCTTCATGGGCCGGATGGCCGATATGTTGCCGGGGGTGCGGCCAAGCATCTGTTTGGCCGCCAGTCCCACCTGCTCGATGACTTTCTTGCCATTCGGGCCATCCTGGCGTATCGCCACCACCGAGGGCTCGTTGAGCACGATGCCCTGGCCACGCACGTAGATCAGGGTGTTGGCGGTGCCGAGGTCGATGGCGAGATCGTTGGAAAAGTAGCCGGAGAGGAATCCGAACATCGAAAAGGCCCCGTGACAGGAGGTGAGCGGCGCTTTGGGGGGAGGGCGGACCGCAGGCACAGGCGTGCGGGTCGGTGCGCCCCGATGGCTCGCTATGGTAACTTACGGTGCTTGCTCGGACCAAGCCTGGAGGGTTTCTCCAGGCCAATTTCCCCCGGAATTTTCATGGCCCTCACCCAGGCCGACGTGGCCCGCATTGCCCATCTCGCCCGCATCGAAATCACCCCCCAGGAAGCCTCACGCACGCTGGCGCAGCTGAATGACATCTTCGCCCTGATCGCGCGCATGCAGGCAGTGGACACGGCGGGCATCGAGCCCATGGCGCACCCTCTGGGCGGCGCCCAGCGGCTGCGCGAGGACGTGCTCACCGAACCCGATGTGCGCGAAGCGGCGCTGCGCAACGCTCCGGCCTCCCAGGAGGGGCTGTTCCTGGTGCCGCGGGTCATCGAATGAGTCTGACGCACCGTGCCGGCAGCGTGAGCAGGAAACGCGGCCCGAGGAGCCATCCGTGAGCGCCCTGCACCTCGCCGGCCTCGGGCAACTCTCCAGGTTGCTGGCGCGCCGGGAGGTTTCGGCCGAGGCGCTCGCCCGGCTCTACCTTGATCGCATGGCGGCCCATGGCGATCTCAACGCCTTCCTCGATGTGCGCCCCGAGGTGACCCTGGCACAGGCACGGGCCGCTGACGCCCGCATCGCCGCTGGTGAGGCGGGCCCGCTCACCGGCCTGCCCATCGCCCACAAGGACATCTTTGTCACCCGGGATTTCGCCTCCACCGCGGGCTCGCGGATGCTGGCGGGCTACATGAGCCCCTTCGACGCCACGGTGGTGGAGCGGCTCGCCGCCGCCGGCATGGTGACGCTGGGCAAGCTCAACTGCGACGAGTTCGCCATGGGCTCCTCCAACGAGAACAGCGCCTACGGCAATGTTCTCAACCCCTGGGACCGGCAGGCCGTGCCCGGCGGCAGCTCGGGGGGGTCCTCGGCGGCCGTGGCCGCCCGCATCGCGCCGGTGGCCACGGCCACCGACACCGGCGGCTCGATTCGCGAGCCCGCCGCCTTCGCGGGCGTGACCGGTGTGAAACCCACCTACGGCCGGCCCTCGCGATGGGGGATGATCGCCTTCGCCTCTAGTCTGGACACCGCCGGTCTCATCACCCTCAGCGCCGAAGACGCGGCCCTAGTGCTGGGCGCCATGACCGGCTTCGACCCGCGCGATTCCACCAGCGTGCAACGGCCGCCCGAGGACTACACCCGCGAGCTGCTTACCCCAGTCAAGGGCTTGCGTGTCGGTGTGCCAAAGGAGTTCTTCGGCACCGGTTTGCAGCCGGACGTGGAGGCGGCGGTGCGCGCCGCCCTGGCGCAGTTCGAGGCCCTGGGGGCCACCCTGGTGGAGCTGTCCTTGCCCAATGCCGAGCTGGGCATCCCTGTCTACTACGTGGTGGCGCCGGCGGAGTGCTCCAGTAACCTGTCTCGCTTCGACGGGGTTCGCTACGGTCACCGCGCTGCCCACTACACGGACCTCGCGGACATGGTGAAGAAATCCCGCACCGAGGGCCTTGGCGCCGAGCCCAAGCGCCGCATCCTGGTGGGCACCTACGTGCTGTCCCACGGCTACTACGATGCCTACTACCTGAAAGCCCAGCGCGTGCGCCGATTGATCGCCGAGGACTTCGCCCGTGCCTTCGAGCACTGCGACCTGATCGCCGGCCCGGTCACCACCAGCGTAGCCTTCGATTTCGGCGACAAGGCGGCCGATCCCACGGCCATGTACCTGTCTGACCTGTACACCATTCCCGGCAGCCTGGCGGGCATCCCCAGCATGAGCATCCCCTGCGGATTCGGCGCCAAGGGCCGGCCCGTGGGGCTGCAACTCATGGCCAATCACTTCGACGAGGCGCGCATGCTGGGTGCTGCCCACCAGTACCAGCTCGCCACCGACTGGCACACCCGTGTGCCGGCGGGCTTCTGACGGGGGCCGCGCCATGCAATGGGAGCTGGTGATCGGCCTGGAGACCCACGCGCAGCTGTCCACGGTCTCGAAAATCTTCTCTGGCGCCGCCACGGCCTTCGGCGCTTCGCCCAATACCCAGGCAAGCGTGGTGGATCTGGCGCTGCCCGGCGTGCTGCCGGTGCTGAATCGCGGCGCGGTGGAGCGCGCCATCCGCTTCGGCCTGGCGGTGGGGGCAACGATCAATCGCCGCTCCATCTTCGCGCGCAAGAATTACTTCTACCCCGACCTGCCCAAGGGCTACCAGATAAGCCAGTACGAAATTCCGGTGGTGCAGGGCGGCGGGCTCGGCATCCGCACCGATGCCGGGGAGAAACTCGTGCGCCTCACCCGCGCCCACCTGGAAGAGGACGCGGGCAAGTCCTTGCACGAGGACTTCGCCGGCATGTCGGGCATCGACCTCAATCGCGCCGGCACGCCGCTGCTGGAAATCGTCTCCGAGCCCGACCTGCGCTCAGCCGCCGAAGCCGTGGCCTACGCCCGTACGCTGCACGCCCTGGTGCGCTGGATCGGGATCTGCGATGGCAACATGCAGGAGGGCTCGTTTCGCTGCGATGCCAACGTCTCGGTGCGCCCGTTGGGCAGCACCACCCTGGGCACGCGCTGCGAAATCAAGAACCTGAACTCGTTCCGCTTCCTGGAACAGGCCATCCGCTTCGAGGCGGCGCGTCAGATCGAGCTGATCGAGGACGGCGGCACGGTGGTTCAGGAGACGCGCCTCTACGACCCCGAGCGCGACCAGACGCGCGCCATGCGCTCGAAAGAAGACGCCCAGGACTATCGCTACTTCCCCGATCCCGACCTGCTGCCGCTGGAAATCACCGACGATTGGATCGAGACCGTCCGTGCCGCGCTGCCTGAGCTGCCGGAGGCCATGCGCGCGCGCTTCAAGTCAGAGCACGGTCTTCCCGACCAGGACGCCGCCGCGCTGACGGCGAGCCGCGAGCTGGCCGACTATTTCACGGCGCTGGTGGCGGAATTGCCCGGTGAGGCGAAGCTCGCGGCCAACTGGCTCATGGGTGAAGTCTCCGCGCGACTGAATCGCGCCGACATCGGCATCGAGAAAGCACCCGTGCAGGCACCCGCCCTGGCGGGACTGCTGCGCCGGGTCAAGGATGGCACGCTGTCGGGCAAGATGGCCAAGGAAGTATTCGAAGCCATGTGGGCCGGTGAAGGCGAGGCCGATCACATCATCGCCGCCCGGGGCCTGCAACAGATCTCGGACAGCGGCGAACTCGAGCGCATCATCGATGCGGTGCTGGCAGCCAACGGGAAGTCGGTGGAGGAGTTCCGTGCCGGCAAGGACAGAGCCTTCAATGCGCTGGTGGGCCAGGCCATGAAGGCAACCCGTGGCAAGGCGAATCCGGCCCAGGTGCACGAGATCCTGAAACGCAAGCTGGCGGGTTGAGATGTGGGCCGCTGCGGTGCCATCGCCGCGGCGCCCGCCCGGGACCCTGGCTACGGGATACGCCCGGCGGGGTCCGGCGAGACTGGCAGCCCGGTGAGTTCGCGATATCGCGCCTTCTGGGCCGCATATCTTTCGCGAATCTGCTCGATGTCGGTCTGTATGGCCTGCCGCTCGGCCAGCAGGGCCCCCAGTTCCTTCTCCGCCGCGGCCATTTCCGAAACAAGCGCCCCGGGCACAGGCTTGCCTGCCTCCACCAGGCTTTCTTTTTCTGCACGCAATGCCTCGCCACGCTGCTTCATCGTCCTGATACGGGGCTCGTAGCTTTCGAACACCTGCTGCGGGAAGGCAATGGTGCGATCGCGCGCCAGGTCGATCTCGGCTTCATTGGTGTAGGTCTCCAGCAGAGCCTTGTCGCGGCGCCCTTGGTCGGTGTTGCGCTTTTCCTCCACCTGCTTGCGGCTTGCCTCCTCCTCGATCTGGCGCCTCCGCTCCTCGAGCGCTTCGTTCCTGCGCAGCACCCATCCACGCCTGTCGATCTCCACGTTGGCCCGGTCGCGGTATTGGGGGGGGATGATTTCGGAGTAATGAACCTGGCCGTGTTCATCCACCCACTTGTAGAGCTTGGCTGCCAATGCCGTGGCGGGCACGCCGGCGACCAGGATGCCGATCGGCAGTAATCGCCTCAAACATAAAGGGGAGAAACCGATCATTCCCGAACCCCATAGCTTCGCCGGTACTCCAGCACGGCTCCAAGGCGCGGCGCCAATTCGGGCAGTTCCGACAAAGTGTCGATCACATCCTCGAGCCGGCAGATGGCGTGCACCGGAATGCCATAGCGCGCCTGCACCTCCTGGGCTGCGGAGAGGCTTTCCTGGCCCCGTTCCTGGCGATCAAGCGCAATCACCACCCCCGAGGGCGTCGCACCAGCTGCGCGAATGATTTCCACTGACTCCCGCACCGAGGTTCCGGCGGAGATGACATCGTCCACGATCATCACCTTCCCGTCCAGCGCGGCGCCCACCACGAGCCCGCCTTCGCCGTGGTCCTTGGCCTCCTTCCGATTGAAAGCAAAGGGGACATTTCGCCCTGCCCGGGCCAACGCGATGGCGGTGGCCGCCACCAGCGGAATGCCCTTGTAGGCAGGTCCGAAGAGCATGTCGAAACTCGCGCCTTCAGCCAGCAGCGCCTGCGCATAGAATCCGCCCAGTCGCCCCAGGCTGGCGCCGTCGTTGAACAGGCCCGCGTTGAAAAAATAGGGCGACAGCCGACCGGCCTTGGTGGTGAACTCCCCGAACAGCAGCACCCGGGTGTCGAGCGCGAAACGCACGAACTCGCGGCGGAACCCGTCGCCCCGGGTGGTTTCCTTCTGGCCTTGTTCCATGTTCCGTCTCATCAATGCCAATCTGAACGGCATCCGCTCGGCGGCAGCCAAGGGGTTCTTCCAGTGGCTGCCCGAACAGGACGCCCACGTGGTGTGCATCCAGGAGATCAAGGCGCAACCCGAAGACCTGACCGCGCCCATGCTCCGGCCGGCGGGCTACCGCGGCGTGTTCCACTGCGCCAACCGCAAAGGGTACAGCGGAGTGGGCCTGTATTTCAGACGAGAACCCGATCGGGTGGTTCAGGGCATCGGTATCGAGGATATCGATGCCGAGGGCCGGTTTCTCCAGGCCGACTTCGGCGATCTTTCGGTGGTGTCGCTGTACGTGCCCTCGGGCTCCAGTTCCCCGGAGCGGCTAGCCATCAAGTTCTCGTTCCTGGAACGTGTCATCCCCACGCTGCATGCCCTGGCGCAATCGGGCCGTCATGTGGTGCTGTGCGGCGACTGGAACATCGCCCACAAGCCCATCGACCTCGAAAACTGGCGTGCCAACCGGAAGAACCCCGGCTTCCTGCCCGAGGAGCGCGCCTGGCTCGACGGAGTGCTGGACGTGCTCGGCTACGTGGACACCTTCCGGCGGGTGGACGACCGGCCGCAACGGTACACGTGGTGGTCGAACCGCGGTCAGGCGTGGGCAAAGAACGTGGGCTGGCGGCTGGACTACCAATTGGCCACGCCGGCGTTCGCGACACTGGCGAGACGGGCGGACATCTACACGGCCCGGCGCTTCTCCGACCACGCGCCACTCACCATCGACTACGACTACGCCCTCTAGCCGCTGATGGGTCGGCTCGGCCGGGACTAAAGCGCGACGCCGCCACCATGGCGGGGCGATTGCGCATCCCATGGCGCCACCCTCACCAGCAGCACCATGCCGGGAATCGCCAGCAGCATGCACAACCAAAAGAACGACGGCCATCCCAGCCAGCCCACCAGCCACCCCGTGGCGGCGTTGAGGAAGGTGCGCGGCACGGCGGCCAAGCTGGTGAACAGCGCGAACTGCGTGGCCGTGTAGGCAGGGCTGGTGGCTCGTGCGATGTAAGCCACGAAGGCAGCCGTCCCCACGCCAACCCCCACCGCCTCTGCGCCGATCACCCCGGCGAGCAGTGCCCGTTCCGCGGCACCGACGGATGGGAAGGGGCCCGCCAGCGCAAGCCCCAAAAAGCCGGCAATGGTGACATACTGCACCACGCCGAAAAGCCACAGGGCGCGGTTTATGCCCAGCCGCACCATCCACAGGCCGCCCAGCAAGCCACCGGCGATGCTCGGCCACAGCCCGGCATTCTTTGCAACCACGCCCACATCCGATTTGCTGAAGCCCATGTCCAGATAGAAGGGCGTGGCCAGCGCCGTGGCCATGCTGTCACCGAGCTTGTATAGAAAGATGAAGCTCAGCACCAGCACCGCGTGGCCCCAGCCGGCGCGGCCAAGGAACTCGCGGAACGGCTCCACCACCGCCTCGCGCAGGGTGCGCGGCTGCGCCGCGGCGGCTGCGGGCTCCGACACCAGCAGCGCCATGATCGCGCCGGGAAGCATGAAGGCGGCCGTGACCACGAACACCGCGGGCCAGGGCAGGTGGTCCGCGAGGATTAGCGACAGGGAGCCTGGCACGAGGCCCGCCACGCGGTAGGCATTCACGTGCACCGAGTTGCCGAGGCCGAGCTCGGCCTCGACGAGGATCTCGCGCCGGTAGGCATCGAGCACGATATCCTGGGTGGCACTCAGGAAAGCGAGCCCGGTGGCCACCCAAACCACCAGCTGCAGGTCGCGTCCCGGGGAGAGCGAACCCATGGCGGCAATGGCCGCCATGAGCCCGCCCTGGGTGACGAGCATCCAGCCCCGCCGCCGCCCCAGCCACGGCAGCGCGTAGCGATCCAGCAGCGGCGCCCACAGGAACTTCCAGGTGTACGGGAACTGGATCAGCGCCATGGCGCCGATGGTCCTGAGGCTGATGCCCTCGGTGCGCAGCCATGCGGGCACCAGGTTCAACAACACGTACAGCGGCAGCCCCGAGCTGAAGCCCGTGAACACGCAGATCGCCATGCGGCGCGTGAACAGCGCCTGGGCGAGCGAGGGCCGGGCCGCGCGCCCGGCCGACGGTTCAGGGCTGGACGGGGACGCCACCGACAGAGCGGTCGAGCCGGTAAACGGCCATGGCGCCGAGCAGATTGCGCGCCGCCGGCACCGCCCGACCGGCGGTGAGCACCACGCGGTCGAGAATGCGCACCCCGTGACCCCGGCAGAAGCCCTCGAAGTCGGCGATGGTGAAGAGATGGATGTTGGGCGTGTCGTACCACTGGTAGGGCAGTTCGGACGACACCGGCATGCGCCCTGCCAAGAGCTGGGCGCGGACCCGCCAGTAGCCGAAGTTGGGAAAGCTCACGATGCCCTCGCGCCCCACCCGCAGGATCTCCTTGACGATACGCTCGGTGTGCTTCATGGCCTGCAGGGTCTGGGAGAGGATAACGTAGTCGAAACTGCCCGTCTCGAACACGTTCAGCCCTGCCTCCAGATCGCTTTGGATCACGTTCACGCCGTTGCGGGCACAGGCCAGCACGTTGTCATCGGCGATATCCACGCCATAGCCGGTGGCCTGGCGCGCCTCCCGCAAGAAGCGCAGCAGCGAGCCGTCGCCGCAACCCAGGTCGAGCACGTGCGCACCGGGCTTCACCCAGGCCGCGATGGCGTCGAAATCGGGGCGGTGCGGCAGAGCGGCGCTCATGGGGCCACATTGGCGAGGGTGGCGCGAACCAGCGCGTGGTAGCGCGGATCGTCCATGAGGAAGGCGTCGTGCCCGTGGGGCGCGTCGATTTCCGCGTAGGTGACCTCGCGGCGGGTGTCCAGAAGCGCCTTGACGATCTCGCGCGAGCGCGCCGGCGAGAAGCGCCAGTCGGAGGTGAAGCTCACCACCAGAAACCGCGCCTTGGCCACTGCCAGCGCCGTTGCCAGACTGCCGCCGTGGGCCAGCGCCGGATCGAAGTAATCCAGCGCCTTGGTGATGCGCAGATAGGTGTTGGCGTCGAAGTACCCGGCGAACTTGTCGCCCTGATGGCGCAGGTATGACTCGATCTGGAAGTCCACGTCGAAGCCGAACTTGAGCTTCCCCTCGCGCAGTTCACGCCCAAACTTCTCGGCCATGGCGTCGTCGGACAGGTAGGTGATGTGGCCAAGCATGCGCGCCAGGCGCAGGCCACGGCGCGGCACGACGCCGTGGGCGTAATAGTCGCCGCCGTGAAAATCGGGGTCGGTGGTGATGGCCTGGCGGGCCACTTCGTTGAAGGCGATGTTCTGCGCCGAGAGCTTGGGCGCCGCCGCCACAACGATGGACAAACCCACGCGGCCGGGATGCGCCACCGCCCACTGCAGCGCCTGCATCCCGCCCAGGCTGCCGCCGATCACCGCCGCAAAGCGCTCTATGCCCAGGCGGGTGGCGAGCCGCGCCTGCGCCTCCACCCAATCCTCCACCGTCACCACGGGAAAGCTTGCCCCCCACGGGCGGCCGGTTGCCGGATTGACGCTCGCCGGGCCGGTGGAGCCGTGGCAACCACCGAGGTTGTTCACCCCCACGACGAAAAACCGCTCGGTGTCCACAGGCTTGCCGGGGCCAACGAGGTTGTCCCACCAACCCACGTTGCGATCGTCGCCTTCATACCATCCAGCCACGTGGTGGGAGGCGTTGAGGGCGTGGCACACCAGGATGGCGTTGGAGCGGGCGGCATTGAGCTCGCCATAGGTTTCATAGCGAAGCGAGTAGGCAGGCATCAGGACGCCGCTCTTGAGCGCCAGGGGCTCGTGGAACGCCATGTCCAGGGGCGCCACCAGACCCACGCTGCCGGGTGCCCGGGTCATGGCTCAGCCGGCATCGAACGACGAGGACGGTCGCAGCGCCTGCACGCGGCGCAGCAACTGCAGCACGGCGTCACTTTGCATGTCCCGGAACAGCAACTGGGCCTCGGCTTCCCGCGCGAGCGTCTGGGTGTCGTCGTAGGGGAGCTCGCGCAGCAGCACCACTTCCTCCCGACCCAGCCATTCCGTGCCCTTGCCGTTGTGCACCCGGAAGATCACTCGGTAGCGCAACTGAAACTCGCGAACCCGGCCACCGCCCGACACTGCCAGGATCAAGCGCTCCTGCACCTCGCCCAGCAGCGAGAGGATGGCCTGGGCGTCCTCCGGGCGCTGCGTCAGTCTGGTGGAGCTGCCGCGCTCGACGGCGCGCTTGAGCTGGCCCGTAAAGGGCGAGAACTCCATGCCTTCCACGTACAGCGATTCGAAGGGCAGCTCGGCGCGGCCGCGCACCTGGAAGCCGCAGCCCGGCAGCAGGGCCGCGGCCGTCAGCGCAAGCAGGACTCGCCGACGCACCAAAGCCTCACACCACCACGTTCACGAGGCGGCCCGGCACCACCACCACCTTCCTGGGCGCCGCTCCGTTGGTGAACTTGAGCACGCCGGGATGCGCCAGCGCAGCGTGTTCGATCGCTTCGCGCCCGGCATCGCGCGCCACCAGCAGGCTGCCGCGCAACTTGCCGTTGACCTGCAACACCAGCTCGATCTCGTCCCGCACCAGCGCCGCCTGGTCCACCTGAGGCCAGGGCGAAAGCGTGATGTCCGCGCCATAGCCCAGTTCGGTCCAGAGCACGTGCGCGAGATGGGGGGTGACCGGATAGAGCACTCGCAGCAACACTCCCAGCCCCTCGCGCAGCGCCGCTGCGCTGGCCTCGGCGGCGGACTCCTGCAGGGCGTTGAGCAGCTTCATGCCAGCCGAAGCCACGGTGTTGAACTGCTTGCGCTCCATGTCGTAGCTGGCCTGGCCGAGCAGGGCATGTACCTCGCGGCGCAGCACCGCGTCGCGGGGCTCGAAGGCCCCGGCGGCCGCACGGACCGTGGCGGCGTGTTCCTGGGCGAAATTCCACACCCGCCGCAGGAAACGGTAGGCGCCCTCCACGCCGCTGTCCGACCACTCCAGGGTCTGCTCCGGCGGGCTGGTGAACATCATGAAGAAGCGCGCCGTGTCGGCGCCGTACTGCTCGATGAGCGCCTGCGGATCCACGCCGTTGTTCTTGGACTTGGACATGGTGCCGATACCGGCGGACTCCACCGGCAGCCCGTCGGCTCGCAGCGTGAGGGCGGTGCGAGCACCCTTGTCGTCCACCGCCACCTCCACCTCTGCGGGGTTGAAGTAGACCCGGCGCGGGCCCTCGCGGCGGAAGAAGATTTCGTTGAGTACCATGCCCTGGGTGAGCAGGTTTGCGAAGGGCTCGTCGATGCTCACCAGCCCCAGGTCGCGCATGACCTTGGTCCAGAAGCGCGAGTAGAGCAGGTGCAGGATGGCGTGCTCGATGCCACCGATGTACTGGTCCACCGGCAGCCAGTAGTTCACCCGCTCGTCCACCATGGCACCCGGGTTGTCGGGGCAGGCGTAGCGCAGGTAGTACCAGGACGAATCCACGAAGGTGTCCATGGTGTCGGTTTCGCGGCGGGCCGGTCTGCCGCACTCCGGGCAGGCCACGTGGAGAAAATCGCGCCGGCGATTGAGCGGGTTGCCGCTGCCATCGGGCACGCAGTCTTCGGGCAGCACCACGGGCAGCTGCGCATCGGGCACCGGCACCACCCCGCAGGCCTCGCAGTGGATGAGCGGAATGGGCGTGCCCCAGTAGCGCTGGCGCGAAATGCCCCAGTCGCGCAACCGCCAGGTGGTTTGCTTTTCCCCCAGGCCCTTGGCCGCCAGGTCGGCGGCAATGGCCTCCACGGCCGCCTGGTAGCCGAGGCCGTCATAGCGGCCGGAGTTCACGCACCGGCCCTGCGTCTTGTCGGCGTACCACTCCCGCCACACGTCCGTGGAGAAGGACTCGCCCTCCACGGCAATCACCTGGCGAATGGGGAGGCCGTACTTGTTGGCGAAGGCGAAGTCCCGCTCGTCGTGGGCCGGAACGCCCATCACGGCGCCCTCGCCGTAGGACATGAGCACGTAGTTGCCCACCCACACGGGCACCGCCTCGCCCGTGACGGGGTGCTCCACGGCAAGCCCCGTGGCCATGCCCTTTTTCTCCATGGTGGCCATGTCGGCCTCCATGACGCTGCCGCGCTTGCACTCCTCGATGAAGGCCGCCAGCGCCGGGTTGTCGCGGGCCGCGCGGGTGGCGAGCGGATGCTCGGCCGCCACGGCGCAGAAGGTGACGCCCATGAGCGTGTCGGCCCGGGTGGTGAAGGCGCGCAGCAGCTGCCGCTGGCCGTCGAGGGTATACGGGAAAGCGAGGTTCACGCCCTCGCTGCGCCCGATCCAGTTGGCCTGCATGAGCTTGACGCGCTCGGGCCAGCCGGGCAGCGCATCCAGCGCCTCGAGCAGCTGCGGCGCGTAGCGCGTGATGGCCATGTAGTACATGGGAATCTCGCGCTTTTCCACCACCGCGCCGGTGCGCCAGCCGCGGCCGTCGATGACCTGCTCGTTGGCGAGCACGGTCTGGTCCACCGGGTCCCAGTTCACCACGCCGGTCTTCTGGTAAACGATGCCCTTCTCGAGCATGCGCAGGAACAGCCACTGGTTCCATTTGTAGTACTCGGGACGGCAGGTGGCCAGCTCTCGCTCCCAGTCCAGTGCGAAGCCCAGCGACTGGAGCTGCTTCTTCATGTAGGCGATGTTGTCGTAGGTCCACTTCGCCGGCGGCACGCCGTTGGCCATGGCAGCGTTTTCGGCAGGCAGGCCGAAGGCATCCCAGCCCATGGGCTGCAAGACGTTGAAGCCGCGCATGCGGTGGTAGCGTGTGAGCACGTCGCCGATGGTGTAGTTGCGCACGTGCCCCATGTGCAGTTTCCCGGAGGGATACGGGAACATGGACAGGCAGTAGTACTTGGGCTTGCCGGGCTGCTCCACGGCGCGGTGAGCGCCGGAGGCCTTCCAGGCGGCCTGGGCGGCGCGCTCGACTTCGGCCGGCTGGTATTGAGCTTGCATCGCAGGAGTCGGACGGGAAAGCGCCCGATTATAGCGGCGAGGCCCGCCGCAACGCCCTTTCGGCGCATGCTTTGTCGTGCCAAACGTTTCAGCCAAGCCTGGAGAAAATCCGATGCCACGTTCCCTTTGCGCCCTGCTCGTCCTCGCCCTCATGCGCGTGCCGTCCGGGGCGATGGCGGCTTCCGCCACCCGGGTGGAAGCCATCACCATGCCGGCCTGGGTGACGCGCGGCGATGTTCGGCGGCCCCTCAGTCCGGACATGGCGCTGCAAAACTCCGACGAGATCGTCACCGCACCCGGTTCGCGGGTACTGCTTCGGCTGGGGGATGGCAGCGCGGTGAAGCTGGGCGAGAACGCCCGCCTGGCGATCGCTGCCGCCGCGCCCGGCGAGGACGGCGTGTTTCGCGCCACCTTGCGTGTGCTGCAGGGGGCCTTTCGCTTCACCACCTCGACGCTGGCGAAATCCGCCGCCCGCCGCGAGGTGGACATCGCGCTGCCCACGGCCACCATAGGCATTCGCGGCACCGATGTATGGGGCAAGGCCCTGCCGGGGCGCGATTTCGTGGTGCTGCTCGAAGGCCGCATCGGAATCACGCGTGCCGGTGAGGCCGGGATTTCCATGGCGCAGCCGCTGAGCGTGTTCGACGCCCCGGCCGGCGCCCCCATGCCGCCGCTGACGCGGGTCAGCGCCGAGGAAGTGGCGAAACTCGCCCCGGAGACGGAGTTGCGCGAGGGCGCGGGAACCAGCCGGGGCCGTGGTGTCTGGAAGGTGCAGGTGGTGGCATCTCCCGCGCAGGTCGAGGCCCTGGAGGCCTGGGACAAACTGCGGGCCGCCGGCTATGCCGCCGCGATTGAACCAGCAACCACCGCCGAGGGCACGTCATACCGCGTGCGAGTTCCCGGCCTCGCTTCCAAGGCCGATGCCACGGCGCTCGCGAAGCGCCTGTCGGCGGAGCTGGGCTTCGGCAGCGTGCTGGTGACCCGGTGAGCGCAGCTACTGCTGGGCGGGTGCGGGGGCCGGCGCAGCCTCCGGCGCCCGCGCCGCGGGATCCTCCAACGGAGGCTTGCAGTAACGCGACCACTCCTTGATGGCGCCCACGGCCTCCTTGCGCCGCACCCCGTACTTCAGCCCGCGCATCATGGTGCCCTCGCCCGTGGAGCCCTTTTCCACCCTCTTGGTGACGTTGATGCGCGACAGGTCGCCCACGATCGTGTCGCCGGGCTCGAAGGTGATCTGGTTGAACTTGAGCACCACACCGTAGCCGTCGGCGTTTTTCGTGAGCACGTAGTCGCAGCGCTCGCTGAACCAGTCCACGGTGGTGACGGCCGATGCCGGAACTTCGTCGGCAAGTGCTGGCACGGCGCAGAGGGCTAGCAGGGTGGCAAGGGCGAGGCGAGGCGTCACGGCGGTCTCCAGGGGGTGCGCGTTTGCATCGACGCGTGGCGGGTTGAGTGCGGCGCGGTTCGCGAAGTTCCCGCGGCCGCTCGAGGCGGCGAAACTATAATCCGCCGCTTACCAACCGGTGGCTTCCGATGCGCTCGCTCCTCGACGGGCTCAATCCCCAGCAGCTCGCGGCGGTCACCCTGCCGCGCGAATCCGCGCTCATTCTGGCCGGCGCAGGAAGCGGCAAGACCCGCGTGCTCACCACCCGCATCGCCTGGCTCATCCAGGAGAGGCAGGTGAGCCCCATGGGCGTCCTGGCGGTCACCTTCACCAACAAGGCTTCGCGGGAGATGCTCACCCGCATCGGCGCCATGTTGCCCATCAACACCCGCGGCATGTGGGTGGGCACCTTCCACGGCCTGTGCAACCGCATGTTGCGCGCCCACCACCGCGACGCCGGCCTGCCGCAGGCGTTCCAGATCCTGGATTCCGCCGACCAGCTCGCGCTGGTGAAGCGCGTGATGCGGGCGCTCAACGTGGACGACGAGCGCTATCCGCCGCGCCAGGCCCAGTGGTTCATCAACGGGCAGAAAGAAGCCGGCCGGCGCGCTTCGGCAGTCATGCCGGCGGATGATCTGGAGCGTCGCTTCAACGAGGTGTTCGAGGCCTATGACCGGCAGTGCCAGCAAGAGGGCGTGGTGGACTTCGCCGAACTGCTGCTGCGCGCCTACGAACTGCTGTCGCGCAACGAGCCGCTGCGCGTGCACTACCAGTCTCGCTTCCAGCACATTCTGGTGGACGAATTTCAGGACACCAACAAGCTGCAGTACGCCTGGCTCAAGCTGCTGGCGGGGCGGGACAATGCCATTTTCGCGGTGGGCGACGATGATCAGTCCATCTATGGCTTCCGCGGGGCGGACGTGGGCAACATGGCCGCCTTCGAGCGCGACTTCGCCGTGCGCCACGTGATCAAGCTGGAGCAGAACTACCGCTCACACGGCAACATTCTCGACGCCGCCAACGCGCTCATCTCACGCAACCGCGAGCGGCTGGGCAAAAACCTGTGGACCGCCGATGAGCGCGGCGAGCCGCTGCGGGTGTACGAAGCCCCCACCGACACGGACGAGGCGGGCTTCATCGTGGACGAAGTGAAGAGCCTGCTGCGCGAAGGCACGAGCGCCTCTGAGATCGCGCTGCTGTACCGCTCCAATGCCCAGTCGCGAGTGCTGGAGCACGCGCTGTTCAGCGCCGGCATCCCGTACCGGGTTTACGGCGGCCTGCGCTTTTTCGAGCGCCAGGAGGTGAAGCACGCACTGGCCTACCTGCGGCTGGTGGCCAACCCGGAGGACGACGGCGCGCTGCTGCGGGTGATCAACTTCCCGGCCCGCGGCGTTGGCGCGCGCAGCATCGAGCAACTGCAGGAGGCCGGCCGCGCGCGCGGCTCAAGCCTGTGGCAGGCCGCCTGCAGCGGCGCGGTGGCCGGCAAGGCCGGGACTGCCATCGCCGGATTCGTCCGGCTGGTGGACGGGCTGCGCACCCAGGGCGCGGGGCTCAAACTGCCCGAGCTGGTGACCCACGTGGTGGAAGGCAGCGGGCTCAAGGATCACTACCAGACGGAAAAGGACGGCGCCGAGCGCAACGAGAACCTCGACGAACTGGTGAACGCGGCCGCGACCTTCGTCACCGAGACCATCTATGAAGCTGGCGCGGAGGAAGGGGGCACGACGGATCCCAACGATCCGCTCGCCGCACTGTCGGCCTTTCTTGCGCACGCCTCGCTGGAGGCGGGTGAACATCAGGCCGGTGCTGGCCAGGCGGCGCTGCAGCTCATGACCGTGCATGCGGCCAAGGGCCTGGAATTCCAGGCCGTGTTCATCAGCGGCCTCGAGGAAGGCCTGTTCCCCCACGACAACAGTCTCGAAGAAAACGAGGGCGTCGAGGAAGAACGGCGGCTGATGTACGTGGCCATCACGCGCGCGCGCCGGCGCCTGTACCTGTCCCACGCGCAGTCACGCATGCTGCATGGCCAGACGCGCTACCACCTGCCCTCGCGCTTCCTGGAGGAATTGCCCGAGGCGCTGATGAAACGGATCAACGCCAGCCGCGTTGCCCCCTGGGCGCCGCCGCCGGCACGCACCGGGTTTCCACCGCCACTGGCGTCTCGCAACGACACCGGTTGGCGGGTGGGCCAGAACGTGATGCACCCGAAATTCGGCGCCGGGGTGATCGTGAGCGCAGAGGGGCGCGGCGCCGACGCCCGCGTGCAGGTCAACTTCAGCGATGCAGGGCTCAAATGGCTCGCGCTGGAGTACGCCAAGCTCACCCCTGCCTGACCCGGCGCTACGACTGCACGGCTGGCGGCGGATCGAAGATGTCGCGATAGCTGGCGTATACGCTGGGCACCAACACCGGCATGGCAACCCAGATGGCCACACCCAGCGCGCCCATGGGCGGCAGGGCCAGCAACGCAGCCCGAAACACCGCCACTCCCACCAGTGTCCAGACCAGCCCGTAGACGGTGAAGGCGGGCCAGTTGCGCGCCATGCCCAACAGCGAGTCGAGCAGCGCCCTGGCGGGCCGCACCCCCCCCAGCAATACGCCCAGGGGCGAAAACCACACCGCCATGCTCACCGGAACGGCCACCAGCAGCCCCAGAAAAAGCGCCTGCAGCAGCCGGCCCTGGGCCTCGGCGAGGCGGGTATCGTTCATGGCGCCGGGGTTGGAGAGAAGCTCCCGCACGGGCTCACCTCCCGATCCAGTCACGATCACCAGCACCAGAACGTTGGCTGCCAGGTTGAAACCGCCCAGAGCGGCCAGCTCGCCGAAGCGCCGCCGCAAGCCCTCGAACAGCAGGCTCACGGGGACCGACTCGCCGCGCTCCGCAGCAGCGCAGGCAAGCGCCCAACCGGCCAGCAAACCGGGCAGCAGTATCACCGCCACCAGGGTGAGCAGCGGATGCACGCCGCCGGCCTGGGTGGCGCCGCACACGATGAGCGTGAACAGGATCGAGGACAGCGGCTTGCGGGCAAACAGCCGCCAGCCGTGGACGATCCACAACCACCCGTGCTTCGCTGGCACCCGCCGCATGCGCGACATGGGATCAGGCCACCAGCGCCAGCAGCCCGCCCTGCAGCGCAGGGCGTTGGCGGTGCTGGCGCAGGATGCCCTCGAACCGCACCGGATCGTGGGCATGGGTGAGATCGCCCGGCCGCGGCAGGTGGAAGTCATAGAGACGCGACACCCAGAAGCGCAGCGCGCCGGCGCGCAGCATCAGCGGCCAGGCGTCGCGTTCGGCCGAGGTGAATTCGCGCGTGCCTCGATACGCGTCCAGCAGCGCGCGGGTGCGCTGCGGGTCGAGCGTGCAATCCTCGCCCATGCACCAGTCGTTGACGGTGATGGCCACGTCGTACAGCAGCACATCGATGCAGGCAAAGTAAAAGTCGATCACACCGCCAATGCGCCCGCCGGCAAACAGCACGTTGTCACGGAACAGATCGGCATGCACCACCCCGCGCGGCAACGCATCGTGACGGTGACTCGCCTGGAAGGCCACTTCCTCCAGCAGCATGGCGCGGTTTGCATCGCTCAGGAACGGCAGCAGTTGCGGGGCGGTGGCGTTCCACCAGCGAGGGCCGCGCAGGTTGTCCAGATGGCCACCGTAGCTGCGCCCGGCAAGGTGCAGGTCGGCGAGCACCTCGCCCACGCGCGCGCAGTGGTCGATGGTGGGCGCGCTCACGGGCTCGCCCGGCAGGCAGGTGACCAGCGCGGCGGGCTTGCCGTTCAAGGCGCCCAGGAAACGGTTGTCCAGGTCGGCGATGGGTTTGGGACAGGGCAACCCGTGGCTGGAGAGGTGGGCCATCAGGTCCAGGTAGAAGGGCAGCTCGCAGGGCTGGAGCTTCTCGAACAACGTCAGCACGAAGCGGCCCTGGGATGTGGTGACGAAGTAGTTGGTGTTCTCGATGCCCGACGCGATGCCCTGGAGGTCGAGCAGGTGACCCACCGAATAACGGCGCAGCCAGGCACTGAGCTCATCGGTGCTTACGCGGGTGAACACGGACATGGGGCGCGTCGCGGACTAGAGATTGAGCAGCGCTTCGCGCTCGTCGGCCGAGGGCTCGAAGCCGCGCTTTTCGTAGTGAGCGAAGATCGCCTCCACCACGGCGGCGGGATCATCGATTACCTGGATGAGATCCATGTCCTGCGCATCGATCATTCCCTCGGCCACCAGGCGCTCGCGCATCCAGGCCACCAGTGCACCCCAGAAATCGGACTTCACCAAAATGATGGGGATACGCCGCGATTTGCGCGTCTGGACCAGGGTAAGAGCCTCCATCAGCTCGTCGATGGTGCCGAAGCCGCCGGGCATCACCACGTAGGCGGAGGCGAAGCGCACGAACATCACCTTGCGCGAGAAAAAGTGCCGGAAGGTCTGGGAGAGGTCCTGATAGGGATTGGAGAGCTGCTCATGGGGCAGCTGGATGTTCAGCCCGACGGACAGGGACTTGCCGAAGAACGCGCCCTTGTTGGCCGCCTCCATGAGACCGGGCCCGCCGCCGGAGATGACCGTGAACCCGGCGTCGGAGAGCTTGCGCGCGATGGCTTCGGTAAGCGCGTAGTAGGGGTGCTCCGGCGCGATGCGCGAGCTGCCGAACACACTCACGGCCGGGCGCACCGCCGACAGCCGCTCGGTGGCCTCGACGAACTCTGCCATAATCCCGAACACCCGCCACGACTCGCGCGCCGACCAGGATTTCTCCACCAGCTCGGGCGCCAGTGGAACAGGAACCTTCTTCCTGATCGTCATTCGGGGATTCCTTGTCCTGACAGCGCTACCGATGAAAACGCTTCTGCTGGTGGACGGATCATCGTATCTGTACCGTGCATTCCATGCATTGCCCGACCTGCGTAATCGGGCGCAGGAACCCACGGGAGCGCTGCGCGGCATGGTGGCCATGCTTCGCCGGCTGCGACGCGAAGAAGCGGCGGATTATATCGCCTGCGTTTTCGACGCAAAAGGAAAGACCTTCCGCGACGACTGGTACCCCCAGTACAAGGCCCACCGTGCGCCCATGCCCGAGGATCTGGTGCGCCAGATCGAGCCCATCCACCACATGGTGCGCGCGCTGGGCTGGCCGCTGCTCATGGTGGAGGGCGTGGAAGCCGACGATGTGATCGGCACCCTCGCCGCCCAGGCCGCGCGCCAGGGCATCCGCACCGTGGTGTCCACGGGCGACAAGGACCTCGCCCAGCTGGTGAACGATCACGTGGAACTGGTCAACACCATGAGCGAGGAGCGCCTCGACCGCACGGCCGTGGAGGCCAAGTTCGGCGTGCCTCCCGAGCGCATCGTGGACTTCCTGGCGCTCACGGGAGACGCCGTGGACAACGTGCCCGGCGTGGAGAAGGTGGGCCCGAAAACCGCGGCCAAGTGGCTGCAGCAGTACGGCTCGCTGGACCAGATCATGGCCAGGGCCGGCGAGGTGGGTGGCGTGGCCGGCGAGAACCTGCGCAAGGCGCTGGCCTGGCTGCCCGAAGGCCGCCGGCTGCTCACCGTGAAGTGCGACGTGGCGCTGGGCCGCGGGCCAGAGTCGCTCGCGCCGCTGCCCGAAGACCGCGAGGCGCTGCTGCGGCTGTTCGAGCGCTACGAATTTGCCACCTGGCTGCGCGAGCTCAAGGACGGTGCCAGCCTGTCGGGTGATCCCGTCGCGGTGCCCGCAGCCCCCGCGCCCACCGTCGTGCAGACCCGCCACTACAGCTGCATCCTGGACGAGGCCGCGTTTGCCCGCTGGCTTGCCCGTATCGATACCGCGCCGCTGGTGGCCTTCGACACCGAGACCACCAGCCTCGACCCGCTCCAGGCGCGCATCGTGGGCCTGAGCTTCTCGGTAAAACCGGGCGAGGCAGCCTACCTGCCCCTTGCCCACCGCTATGCCGGCGCGCCCGAGCAGCTCGTCCTGGAGGACTGTCTCGCAAAGCTCAAGCCCTGGCTGGAAAATCCCTCCCGGCCCAAGCTTGGCCAGAACGCCAAATACGACTTGCACGTGCTGGCCAACCACGGCATCCGCGGCCGCGGCTTCACCGACGACACGCTGCTCGAATCCTACGTGGTGGAATCCCACAAGCCCCACGACATGGACGCCCTGGCGTTGCGCCACCTGGGCGTGAAGACCATCCACTACGAAGACGTGGCCGGCAAGGGCGCCAACCATATCGGCTTCGACCAGGTGAGCGTGGATCGCGCCACCGAGTACTCCGCCGAGGATGCCGACATCACTCTGCAGCTTCACCACGCGTTGCTGCCGCTGGTGGAGGCCGAGCCCGGCCTGAGACGCGTGTACCGCGAAATCGAGATGCCGGTGTTGCCGGTGCTTCTCACCATGGAGCGCAACGGCGTACTCATCGACCCGCGGCTGCTGGAAGCCCAGAGCCACGACCTGGGCAACCGCATTCTGGAACTGGAGCGCCGTGCCCACGCGCTTGCCGGGCAGCCCTTCAACCTCGGCTCGACCAAGCAGTTGCAGGAGATACTGTTTGTGAAGCAGGGCCTGCCGGTGGTGAAAAAAACGCCCGGCGGCCAGCCCTCCACGGACGAGGACGTGCTGGAGCAACTCGCCCTGGACCACCCCATCGCGCGCGCCCTGCTCGACTGGCGCGGCATGGCCAAGCTCAAGTCCACCTACACCGACAAGCTGCCGCGCATGATCAACCCGGCCACGGGCCGCGTGCATACCAACTACAGCCAGGCCACGGCCGTGACCGGGCGTCTGTCCAGCACCGAACCGAACCTGCAGAACATCCCGGTGCGCACCGCCGAGGGCCGGCGCATCCGCGAAGCCTTCGTGGCGCCGCCGGGCAGCGTGATCGTCTCGGCGGACTACTCCCAGATCGAATTGCGCATCATGGCCCACCTGTCCGGTGACGGCTCGCTGCTCAAGGCCTTTGCGGAGGGCGCCGACGTGCATCGCAGCACCGCCGCCGAGGTGTTCGGGGTGCCCGTGGCGGAGGTGAGCGCCGAGCAGCGCCGCTTCGCCAAGGTGATCAACTTCGGCCTGATCTACGGCATGTCTGCCTTCGGCCTGGCGAGCCAACTGGGCATCGAGCGCGCTGCGGCCCAGAACACCATGGACCGCTACTTCGCCCGCTACCCCGGCGTGGCCGACTACATGCAGCGCACCCGCGCCCAGGCCCGCGACGCCGGCTTCGTGGAAACCGTGTTCGGCCGCCGCCTCTACCTGCCCGACATCCGCGCCCAGAACCAGGGCCGCCGCCAGGGCGCCGAACGCGCCGCCATCAATGCACCCATGCAAGGCACCGCCGCCGACCTGATCAAGCTTGCCATGGTGGCGGTGCAGGGCTGGCTGGAACGAGCGACGCTGGCCACCAAGCTGGTGATGCAGGTGCACGACGAGCTCGTGCTGGAGGTGCCGGAGAACGAATTGCCACGGGTAAAGGCGCAGCTGCCGGGTCTGATGACCGGCGTGGCGCAGCTTGCCGTGCCACTGGTGGTGGACGTGGGAGCAGGGCCTAACTGGGAACAGGCGCACTGACGCCCGCTTGCCTGGACCCGCCAGCACCTCGTCTACGAGTTGCCTAACCGGGTTCGTTATCAGAAGGCGCTGATGGCCAGCGCCAGCAAGCACGCGCGGATGATCGTACTCATGGGTTTTTGCGCTCTAACGAGAAGCTAACCGGCGTGCCAGACGTTGCTGACCGTGCCGGGCGTGGGCCTGCTCACGGCCACCGCGATCGTGGCGGCCACCAGCGGCGAGGTAACGCACTTCAAGGACGCGCGTCACTTTGCCTCGTGGTTCGGACTGACGCCCAAGGAAAGCTCCTCGGGCATGACACGGCGCCTGGGCCGCACCGTGGACGCGTTGCGCCGCCGGGCCCTGGACACCCAGGGCCGCGCTCACCACAACCGCGCCACCTGCGCCTTGACCAACAAGATGGCCCGCATCTGCTACGCGGTACTGCGCGACCACGCCGGCTACGCTGGCGTGCCGGTGCAACGCAAGATGCACCTCAGCTACACGCTGGCAACCGCCTGAGACAAGACCGCTCGTACGATGAACCCAACCCGAGCTTTGCGCAGAGACTGATCGCCCATCACGG
>JBIIUM010000092.1:0-11627 GCA_044339985.1 Burkholderiales bacterium
CGCGGATCGCCCGCGAGTCGAGGCAGCGAACCGAACAGACGAGCACAGCGCGGATACACCCCGCGATCCGGACCACGAATGACCGCCTCCAGCGCCTCG
This sequence comes from Burkholderiales bacterium, assembly GCA_044339985.1. Classification (GTDB taxonomy): domain Bacteria; phylum Pseudomonadota; class Gammaproteobacteria; order Burkholderiales. Next base: position 100 of record JBIIUM010000092.1, read on the forward strand.
ACGCCGCATCAGCCCCTTCGGTCACTCCGAGAAGGCTCGCCATCCGCCCCATCGCCGCACGACGCCGCCCCGCCACCATCTCTATCTGAAACGCGACACCAGTTGAGGTCGCCCGATAGGGCAATCATGCGGGTCGACTTCACGCTACGTCGCTTCACTTGAAGCCGCGAACGTCGCGGTTCAGCCGCAGGAGCCAGCGGACGAAGGCCGCTGGTGACTGTCGGCTGCAACCGCCCGGTTAGGCATCACTGCTCGTCGTCCTCGTAAGTGCTCTGTGTGGCGGATTCATGGGATCGATCCAGCGAGTCGCCAAGCACCAGACCTACTCGGTCGAGAATCAACTTGGCCCGTCGCCCAAGGAAGTCATGCACGGTGGTTGGATCAAGGCTTTCCAAGAACGCCTGCACATCGTCCTCTACAGGGATGCAAGCTGTGCGCATCTGGTCGAGCTTTGCTTGAAGGGTCCCTGTTCTCTCGGCCTCGCGGATGAGCTTTGCCATGTAGTCGCGCGGTAGCCGGTCACTCAGATTGCGATTCGTGGGCCGTGAGACCAATAAGCGATTCGAGACGGAGTCGAGCAAACGCCGAGGAATGCCGTCTCGCTTTGCGATCGCAGCTGGAAAGATGTGATGGTCTTCGACGTCATCCGTCTTCAGCGGTTGGTCGGTCCACAGGTCGTTGCCGCCCTTCCACCTGAGCAAGGACAGGATAGCTTGGTAGCGCGCATCCGTCTTTGCCAAGCGAAGCAACTCAGCCTCGTCGAGTCGCACCCTTGGAATGTCCGGCAGCGCACCGTCGGTGAGCCAACGATGCAGAGCAGACACAGTCTGGCCGATCTTGTAGTTGGACGCTTGCCGTGCACCCTGTTGAAGGGAGTGCGAGAAGTACCAACGCTCAAGGACGGTGTTGAAGCTCGGGTTCAGTGCCTTCCAAGCATCCGAAACTTTCGTGAGAAAGTAGGCGAGGGGCACAAGCAGCGCATCATTGGAGAGATTACCCGGAACCGCGCCGTGGTCTTCAACCCACTCTAGTGCGCGCGCAAACGCGTCGGCGCAGTCATCCCAGCGGTCAAGAATCTCTTTTCCGGTCAAGTTCAGGAGCGTCCCTCGAGTTGGCTCCACGTATGACCGCTGCTGGTACCCGGACACGATGGCGACGATTTGTAGCACCCGCTCGCCCTCAGCAGAGAACCGCTCAAGCACCGAGTGCCGTTGTTTGCTTTGTTGCCAAAGGTTGTGGAGATCGGGCCTTGGGAAGAACCTCGCAACCGCAAGGTCAAATGTCGTTAGGCGCGTTCCGGTCGAATTGATCGTCTCGAAAATGCGGCAGATGGCCTCGGTCGAATCACCGCGGTCTACGATGACCAGAGGAATTTGGTAGTTCCGCATAGTCTCGAAAACGCGGTTCACCTTTGCCACCGCCTTGCGCTGCGACGGTCTGTCGCTCTTGAGAGGCTCGTAGTGAGATTCAAAATATTCTTGCGCCAGCACCATGCAACGCTCGTCATCGGCGATCGCATCACTTCTGACGTATCGCCCCGGCAGTTTGCGACCCTCATCCCGTCGAACGACCCACGCTGAAGCATTACGATCACCCGGGTCGGTTTCCAGGAGTTTGTCAAGGTCGAAGTAGTACACGCTGTCTTTGGCGGCCTGCAAGAAGACGCGGACCAAGGAGGTCAAGCGCTGCTGTCCATCAAGAACATAGTAGACCGCAGGCGGAAATGCTGGTTGAGTTAGGTCATCGGTCGCGGGATCATCTCCTTCCGACTCTCCTATCACGGCCTCGATTGGACGAGAGGATAGGAACGGCTCGTTGGGGATCGTCTCTTGCAGCAGCAGCAGCGAGCCAATTGGGTAGTTCCGCGAGATCGAGTCGATCAGCAGCTTGACCTGCGCGTGATTCCAGACGAACGGCCGTTGGAATCGAGGGATGACGAAGGCGCCGCGTTTGGCCTCAGTCAAGAACTGGAGCAGGTTGTAGGTGACAGTGCGCATGCTCGTCCTTTGATGGAGCTACACGGAAATCGTGACGGATTGATCGCAAGCGGCGGAAATCGTGATGCCTAACGAGGGTGTAGAAAAACCCGCCGACGCGGCTGGACGGTGTCGATCATACGTGGCCCCCGTTTTCCTCGTTGCGGCGAGCGTCACAGCCGCTGATCGCGGTGATTCCAGCACTCCTCTCGATCCTGGTCTTCACACCGCCCCTCATCGCCCCTGCCTCGCCCGCATCAGCTTCTCGATGTTGTGCACCAGGCAGTACAACCGCCACTGCCCCTCCACCTTCTTGCAGCCTCGTAGCGTGAACCGGCCGAGGCCCTTGTTGTGCCGCAGGTTCGCGAACACCGGCTCCACCGTCGCGAAGCGTCGGGTGATCATCCGGCGGCCCGCGTCGGTGTCGAGCTTGCGGCGCATGCGTTCGATGGGACGCTCCAGCGCGCAGTCGTGCTTTCCCACGAACACCGCGATCGATCTCGGGGATGTCTGACTCGGGTCTCGCAGGCAGCGCGGTTTCAGCGGGCAGCTCGCACAGCTGCCTTGTGCCGCCTTGAACTTGATCGCCCGCTGTCCGCCGATGTTGCAGTTGCTGCCGCTGCGGTAGAGCTGCCTGCCCGCCGGGCAGATGGCGTGCGTCCAGTCCTTCGTGACGGTGAACGCGCTCACCGGAAACCGCCCCTTCTTCGGTACCTTCGGACTTTTGTCCCAGAGCGCATCGTCCTTCGCCTTGTGCTTGTCCTGTCCGGCGTAGCGCTCGTCGCGATCCCGGTAGCCGCGATCTGCGATGAAGGCCTCGACCCTCTCGGCTTCCAGATGCGCGAGGTTCGCTTCGCTGTGGTAGCCCGCATCGGCCACGATCACGCTCCCCAGGGTCAGGACAGGCTTCAGGTCTTCCACCATTCCGGGCAGCAGCGCCTGCTCCGAGCCCGTGCCGTGCGCCTGCGCGGCCACGATGATCTGGTGCTTCTCGTCCACCGCCGCCACGCCGCAGTAGCCCTGTACGACGCCCTTGTCCGTGGACATCTTCGCCGACTCGTTGTCGGTGCGGTTGCTCAGCACAGGCTTGCCGCTCGCGCCGATGCGATCGCCGGGGTGCTTCTCCAACCAAGCGCGGATCTGCTTCGCGTGCTCGCGCAACCGCTCGATCTTCTGCGTCTCACGTTTGCGCTGTTCCTGCTCGGGCTCCACCTTCGTGGCATCCTGCCGTCTATGCTCCGCGAGCATCTTCTCCACAGACTGCTCGACCTTCTGCGCCTCCCGCTCGAAGTCCTTGCGCAGCCCGCTGCGGGACTTCGCCGCATTGCTCGGGAGCTTCACCCCGTCGATGGCGAACATCTCGTGGCCGATCAGTCCCTCGCGGTTGCAGATGACCAGCACCTGGGTGAAGAGCGACTGGATCGCATCAGCATGACGGCTCACAAAGCCGGCGATGGTGGAGAAGTCCGGGTGGCTGTCCGCGCTCAGCGCGATGAACTGCACGTGCTGGCGGCACGCCGCCGCGATGGCGCGGGAGCTAATCAGGCCGCGGCTGTAGCCGAACAGGATGACCTTCAGAAGAACCGCAGGGTGATACGCGGGCGCGCCGGTGTCGTCGTTGCGGTAGGTCTCGATGAACGGCGAGAGATCGAGTTCCTGATCCACCAGCACGCTCACGGCGTGCTCGAACGTCCCGGGCAGGATCTGCGCTTCGAAGTCCACGGCGAGGAACTTGAGGTTCCTGTCGACGGGTCGGAAGTTCGGCATCGGCACTTTCTCCGCAGCAACGCTGTTGCGGTGATGATGCCGAGGCCAGCACCGGCGATCAAGGGGCGAGAGGGGGGGTTTCTACAGCCTCAACGAGGCTGTAGAAAAAGTCTCCAACCGCCAAGGGGTCGGAAAAAAAGGGGTACGTTCACCCCTCCCGTGGGCCGTAGCGCTCGATAGCGCGCGTCCTGCGAGGTCGGTTTCGGACTCAAATTCGAAGCGCCGCGAAGCATGGACTTTTTCTACAGCCTCAACGTTCGAGCTAAGCTGCCCGCGGAGGCAGGTGTTGTAAGCCCGGTCCGAGAAAATGTACAGGGTACCTCGGACCGGGCTTACAACGCCTGCCGTAGCGGGTCAGCTTGAGCGAGGGGTTAGGCGTCACTCTTGCTCTGCTGACGGTGGAGTTCTCTTCTCACGGCGGAAGATTGCGGCAATTCGAGCCTTGAGACTTGGGAACTTGTCCACCGCATCCTTGAACTCCGGCGACGATACCAACTCGTGCCATGGGCTGCCGTGAACGTCTTTCTGTACCAAACGAAGCGGTAGTTCGTCAAGTCTGCCAAGCGCGGTTGCGAACAGTTGAGCTTCAAACAGTGGATCTAGCTTGCTTGCCTCAGCCCGATAGCCTTCATACGCGGTCGAAAGTGCCGCCTTGTAAGCGTAGTCCTCTGCGAGACGAAAGCGCTGGCCGATCTGCTTAGTTGCGACCCATGCAACCCAAACCGCGGGTGCGACGGAAAGGGCGCCGAGCGTGAGATTGATCAGTACGACGCCCCAGTCTGGCGTCCCTGTGACGGCGGCAAGTATCTCGGGGAACCGCTGATGTGCTAACAGGCCAGCTGCTAGAAGTGCGCCAAGGAGGATCAGCACCCAAGTAAGCATTGACCTATTGAGTTCACGGGACTTGTCTGAAAACGCTTGCGCTAGTCCCTGCGAAGTCGCTGCTCGGTACGCCTGCCGAACCTTCTCAAGCGTTGCTTGAGCCTCTTTGTCGGCTGCGTCGAGCTTGGACCTTAGCGCGTCAACAGCTGCAGAAGTGGAAGAGGACTTGGCGTTTAGTCGCTCAGCGTCGACCGCAGCCTTGTCCACCTTGGCGAGAGCGTCTGCCAGATCAGCCTGCGTTGCAGGAAGCCGTTCCGCTGAGTCATACGCCGCATTGATCGCACTGACCTTGGCTTCTATTCCATCAATGGTCTTGGTCGCGGCTTCGAGGCGGGCGTTGGCTGCAGAAACGTACTTCTTTAAGGTCGCAGGAAGTGATAGCGAACTTCGAATCTGCTGAGGTGAAACAAATGAAGACACTTGCATGTCCACGCCAGTCAAGAAGCCAAGCAGGGTGTCGGCCGCTTGTGGCCCGGACCACAAGTTTGGAACCACATTTTGGCTTACCCACTCCGTTTTTGCGGCGAGGTCACCGAATGCTGTCTCAGCGTCTGCGTTGCCGGTCCAGTCGACGGAGTCGAGCCGTTCTTGGACGACTCGGGCCATGTAGCCCAGATCAGTCTTGTCGAGGGGCAGTCCCTGCCAACCCCAGGTGTCGGAGAACTTGGTCGCTTGCGGAAGTGCTCCAATGCGCTCTTCCAGTGTGCTCAGATGCTTAGCAAGTAGTTCAGCGGCGGTTGTTGGCATTTGTGACGGCTCGACTGAGAGATAAGCTAACTGTGACGCCTAACGTGTGAGTTGAGCGGCCCGCGCAGGCATGCGGCAATTGGCCCAGAATGAAATGAGGGCCAATTGCCGCATGCCGGTGTGGGTCCGCTCGAACGAAGGGTTAGGCCGCGCCTTCTGCGAGTGCCACCCCGACCAGAGTTGACTCGAGCAGGTTGCCATGGCCGCTACTTCAGAAAGAAGTCACTGACCGCCTTGGCCACTTCTCGTGGGGCCGTTCTTTCGATCCCGAAGTGGTCGAGATTTGGAAATTCCTTCGTTTCAGAGCGTGGGAGTATCGCTGCGAGCCGCTCCATTGCCAGAGTGACTGCTTTGCTGTCGCTTTTCCCGCCGTACATCAGCAGGACGCCAGCAGCGATTTCGCGGTAGTTTTCGCAACTGCTGTCGAGCCTGGCAATTTCCCGCCATTCGCGTAGGTTTTGATGAAGGAGACCCAGCATCTGGCGATGCCAGCGGGTGCAGTTGACCAGCACAAGCAGGAGCAGCTTCATCAGCCATCGAGGCGTCTTCTGGACACGTGGCGGCGCGTCGGCAAGAACGAACTCTACGAAGGCATCGACGTCCTTCTTCTCGGCGAGCTTTTTCTCGTAGTCAGGCATCCAGTCGATTGGCATGGACCTATCAATAGACACGCCGGGTTCGTAGATGGCTATTTTGGTGAAGGCTCTGTTGTTGCGAGCCACTTCCAGGGCAACCAGTCCACCGTAGCTGTGGCCAACGAGCAGAGTCGCGCCGGTCTCGGCTCGCAAGGCGAGCACATCCTCGCACTCTTTGACGATGCTGTAGTCATCGCCCTGCGGGCCACTCTCGCCTCGTCCACGGCGCTCAATGGTGTGGACCGTGAAATGCTCAGCCAAGTGGTGTGCGAAGGCGGCGTAGTCGGCAGCCACGGAGAGGACGCCGGGAATGACAAGAACCGATGGTCCGGCTCCCGTGGAGATATAGCCAATCCTGGTCTCATCCTTGGAGATGACGCTGTGGTTGGCACCCATGACGGTATTGGTCGGCCAGAAGCGACGCCAGAATGTTTGGTATCTGTGCATTGAAGAGCGGAGTAGGTTGCTGCGAGGCCTAACGTTTGAGCTAACCGGCCCGTTGCGGCAGGCCGCTAAAGGCCCAGAATGAAATGGCGGGCCTTTGGCGGCCTGCTGCAATGGGTCCGGTTGAGCGAATGGTTAGGCGGCACTGGTTGCACAACTGACAAGTTTAATTAAAGCCCTTCGACTGAAACCAACCTGGCGGAGCTGCATTCGTCTCGAATTGACTTCAAACCTTGATAAACCAGGCCTGAATAAAAATCCTCCCATGCTGCCACCGATGGGAATTCTAGAATAACAATCCGTCTGGGTTGCCAGCTTCCTTCGTATACCTTATGGGCGCCGCCACGGGCAAGATATTTTGCACCTGCGGCTTCAATTGCTGGCTTTACTCCACTCACGAATTCTTGATATTTTGACATGTCGCGTATCTCAACATCGAATATAACGTAAGCGCTCATAGTATTCTCCTTAGTTCTTTCGTTCAGTTTCAAGCGCGAATCGACGACCCTATTTCACCTGGCTTTGAATGCGCCGGAGGTACGTGCAGTTGCCGGATTTTGTGCCGCCTAACGTGAAATAGGGGTCCTAAAAGTCCCTTTACAAAGCACCAAAATACTGTATACAATTACAGCCTTTGATGCTATCTCTTTGTTTTTCATGCCTCGGCTCCTCCAATAGTAGCCCCTAAACCCATCCCCCAAACCCACCTCATGCCGGAGGCCGCCTTGGCTCATTCCCCTCCCCGCCTTCTGGACCAGGTGCGCGAGAAGGTGCGCCTCAAGCACTACAGCATCCGCACGGAGCAGGCTTACGTCAACTGGGTGAAACGCTTCGTTTTGTACCACGAACGCAGGCACCCGCGCGACCTCGGGGCGGGCGAGGTGGAGGGCTTTCTCACCCATCTGGCGGTTGTGGACAAGGTGGCCGCCTCCACCCAGAACCAGGCCAAGAGCGCGTTGCTGTTTCTTTATAAAGAGGTGCTCGGCACGCCCTTGCCCTGGCTGGACGACATCACCCAGGCGAAGGCGTCGCGCCGGCTGCCGGTGGTGCTTACCGTGGGCGAGGTTTCTGAACTGCTCGGCCGCACCTCCGGCACCTGCGGGCTCATTCTGCGGCTCCTCTACGGCACGGGCATGCGCGTCATGGAATGCCTGCGCCTGCGGGTGAAGGATGTGGATTTCGTGCGTCGCGAGATCGTGGTGCGCGAGGGCAAGGGCGCGAAGGATCGCGTCACCATGCTGCCGGCCCGGCTGGTGGCGCCGCTGCGGGCGCACCTGGAGGCGGTTCGCGTGCTGCACCGCAATGACCTGGACGCGGGGCTGGGGGCGGTGTGGTTGCCCTTCGCCCTGGCGCGCAAGTACCCCAACGCGGCCCGTGAGTGGGGCTGGCAATATGTTTTCCCCTCGGCGCGCATTTCCACCGATCCGCGCTCGGGCAAGCCCGGTCGCCACCACGCCGACGACAAGGCTGTGCAGCGCGCCCTGCGCCAGGCGGCGCGCGACGCGGGCATCGCCAAGCCGGCCACGCCGCACACGCTGCGCCACTGCTTCGCCACCCACCTGCTGCAGGGCGGCTATGACATTCGCACAGTGCAAGAGCTGCTCGGGCACGCGGACGTGAGCACCACCATGATCTACACGCACGTGCTCAACCGGGGCGGGCGGGGGGTGGAGAGCCCGCTGGATGGTTTGCACCCTGCGGCGGCCGTCCGGGCAGAGGAGCCTGCAAGCGGCTGGCGACTGCACGCGTCCCGGCACGACGGCAATCGCCTCGGGGCAGGGTTCGCTCGCACCTGATGAGCTGCCCCGCCACCTCTGCCTTGCCTCCAGCCGGTGCCATGCCCATCCAGAGTCCCGGTGCCTACCCCCGCCTTCGCCGAGCTCCACTGTCTCACCAACTTCAGCTTTCTGCGCGGGGCGTCCCATGGGCACGAGCTGGTGGAAAGGGCGGTCGGCCTGGGCTACCGGGCGCTGGCCATCACCGACGAGTGCTCGCTGGCCGGGGTGGTACGCGCCCACGAGGCGGCGAAGGAGCACGGGCTTCATCTCGTCATGGGTGCGGAGCTGCGGCTGTGCGAAGGCACGGAGGCCGCCCATGAGGCGCCGCGCGGCCCGAAGCTGGTGCTCCTGGCGCGTAACCGCGAGGGCTACGGCCGCCTCTGCGCGCTGATCACGCTCGGGCGCCGGCGCGCGCCCAAGGGCGGCTACCGGCTCGACCTGGCCGATCTGGCCAACGGGCTGCCCGGCTGTCTGGCGCTGCTGGTACCCCGGTTCGCGTCACCGGGCGCGGCGTCTGCGCCGGCCAGGGCGACGTGCGTGGCCACGGTCGCCTCTGCCGCATCCCGCGCCAGCGGTGAAGACCTGCTCGAGCCCGCCCTCGGCCATGCCCGCTGGCTGGGCGAGCGCTTTCCCGGCGGCGCCTGGATCGCCGCGGCGCTGCACCGCGGCCCAGAGGACGCGCGCCATCTGGAGTGTCTGCACGCCCTTGCCGCCGCCAGCGGCCTGCCGGTGGTGGCGGCCAACAACGTGCACATGCACGTGCGCGGGCGGCGCGCGCTGCAGGACGTGCTCACAGCCATCCGGGCGGGGGTGCCGGTGGCGCAGGCGGGGCATGCGCTGTTCCCCAACGGCGAGCGCCACCTGCGCTCGCGCGAGGTGCTGGCGAAGCTGTATCCGGCGCAATGGCTGGCTGAGTCGGTGGACATCGCGGCGCGCTGCACGTTTTCTCTGGATGAGTTGCGATACGAGTACCCCGATGAGGTGGTGCCGGCGGGAGAGACGCCCGCCTCGTGGCTGCGACGGCTCACCGAGGTGGGGCTGGCATGGCGCTACGCGGGCGGCCCGCCGCCCTGGCGGGCGCTGGGCGAGTCCGGCAGCGTGGCCGCAGCGCCGGTCGGGGCGGCTGGCGCGGCACCGGCCACTGACGACATTCCCGCCCGTGTGCGCGCCCAGGTGGAGCACGAGCTCGCCCTCATCGCCGAGCTGGGCTACGAGCCCTACTTCCTCACGGTGTACGACATCGTGCGCTTCGCCCGCGGGCGCGGCATCCTCTGCCAGGGGCGCGGCTCGGCGGCCAACTCGGCGGTGTGCTACGCGCTGGGTATCACCGAGGTGGACCCGGCGCGCCTGTCCATGCTGTTCGAGCGCTTTATTTCGAAGGAGCGCAACGAGCCGCCCGACATCGACGTGGACTTCGAGCACCAGCGCCGCGAGGAGGTCATCCAGTATCTCTACGCCCGCTACGGCCGCGACCGGGCGGCGCTGGCAGCCACGGTCATCACCTACCGCACCCGCAGTGCCCTGCGTGACGTGGGCAAGGCGCTGGGGCTGGACGTGGCGCAGGTGGACCGCATCGCGAAGAACCTCGCCTGGTGGGACCGCGGCGAGGCCATGGCCGAGCGGCTGCGCGAGTCCGGCTTCGACCCTGGCTCGCCGCGCATGCGCAAGCTGCTGGCGCTGGCCCGTGCGCTGACGGGCTTCCCGCGCCACCTCTCGCAGCACACCGGCGGCTTCGTGATTTCGCGTGGGCCGCTGCACCACCTGGTGCCAGTGGAGAACGCCGCCATGGCCGAGCGCACCGTCATCCAGTGGGACAAGGACGATCTCGACGCCCTGGGCCTGCTCAAGGTGGACGTGCTGGCGCTGGGCATGCTCTCGGCCATCCGCCGCGCGCTCGAGCTGATATCGGCGCACCGGGGCCGCGAGGTGCGCATGCAGGACATCCCGCCCGAGGATGCGGCCACCTACGCCATGCTGTGCAAGGCCGATTCGGTGGGCGTGTTCCAGATCGAGTCGCGCGCCCAGATGAGCATGCTGCCGCGCCTGAAGCCGCGCACCTTCTACGACCTGGTGATCGAGGTGGCCATCGTGCGCCCCGGGCCCATCCAGGGCGGCATGGTGCATCCCTACCTGCGCCGCCGGCAGGGCCTGGAGCCGGTGCGCTATCCCAGCGACGAAGTGCGCGGGGTGCTGGAGCGCACCCTGGGCGTGCCCATCTTCCAGGAGCAGGTGATGCAGCTGGCCATCGTGGCGGCGGGCTTTTCGCCCGGCGAGGCCGACCGGCTGCGCCGCTCCATGGCGGCGTGGCGGCGCAAGGGCGGGCTGGAGCATTACTCGAAGCCCATCATCGAGGGCATGCGGGCGCGCGGCTACAAGGCCGAGTTCGCCGAAGCTATCTTCCAGCAGATCCTGGGCTTCGGTGAGTATGGTTTTCCGGAATCCCACGCCGCCAGCTTCGCGCTGCTGGTGTACGTATCGGCGTGGCTCAAGTGCCACGAGCCGGCCGCCTTCTGCGCAGCGTTGCTCAACAGCCAGCCCATGGGCTTCTACGCGCCCGCGCAACTGGTGCAGGACGCGCGCCGCCACGGCGTGACGGTGCTGCCGGTGGATGCGCTCGCCAGCCACTGGGACTGCACGCTTGAACCCGGGGCCGCTTGCGCCATGGACACCGGAGAGGCGGCGCGGGAGCTGCGCGATGCCCGCCCGCCGGCGCTGCGGCTGGGCCTGCGCATGGTGGCCGGGCTGTCCGAGGCGGCGGGCCGGCGGCTGGTGGAGGCCCGCCGCGCGCCCTTCGAGGGGCTCGAAACACTCGCGCGCCGCGCAGGGCTGTCGCGCCGCGACCTGGACTGTCTGGCCGCCGCGGACGCGCTCGAATCGCTCGCCGGCCACCGGCGCGCGGCGCTATGGGCCGCGGCGGGCATGGAGGCGCCCGCGCCGCTGCTGCGCGAGGCGCCCATCCGCGAGCCCTCGCCGCAACTGCCCCTCATGACCGAGGGCGAGGCCATCGTGGCCGACTACGCCAGCCTCGGCCTCACCCTGGGCCGCCACCCGGTGGCGCTGCTGCGCCCACGGCTCGCGCGGCAGCGCATGCGCACCGCGGCTGAACTGGGCGCCGCCCGCCACGGCAGCCTGGTACGCGCCGCCGGTCTGGTGACCTGCCGGCAGCGGCCGGGCACCGCCAGCGGCGTGGTCTTCGTCACTCTCGAAGACGAAACCGGCTGCGTGAACGTGGTGGTGTGGAGCACCCTGGCCGAGCGCCAACGCCGCGCGCTGCTGGGCGCGCGCCTGCTGGGCGTGCA
>JBIIUM010000093.1:0-11599 GCA_044339985.1 Burkholderiales bacterium
TCGCGATCCGAGCCGAGTGCCAGTCCAGCATCGCGGCGCGGATCGCCGGCATCGGCACGCCGAGAAACGGCGCGCTGTCCTTGACGTAGTTTTGCCACCAGAGCCCGGACTCGGCATTGGCCAGGCGCCGCAACAGGCGAGATTCCTTGGACTTCTCGACCACGACCTGGGTTACTCGATTGAGGGTCGCCTTCGACATGCAGCGATCGGCGTCATAGCGCGAGGGCAGAAGGAAGCGTGAGCCACCAGCACAGGTGCGAAGTGCCACCATGATGTCGAGCGCCTGCTGCGACAGGTAGACGTTGTGGGGCTTGGCGGCCTTCATGCGGCTCTTCGGAATCGTCCAGACGGCGTTCTCGAAGTCGATCTCGTTCCAGGTGGCTTCGATCAGCTCGCTCTTGCGCACGAGCGTGAGCAGAACCAGGCGTAGCGCCAGGCGAATGGTCGGCAGCGTCGCCGTGGTGTCGAGCACGCGGTGCATGACTCGGATCTCGGACGGCGACAGCGCTCGATCCTTGGCCACGAACGTCGCAATCGACGAGGGGCCGACTTCGTCCGCGGGGTTCGGCGCCTTGTCGCCATGCAGTGCGGCGAAACTGAACACTTGCTTGACGATGTCACGCACGTGCACGGCGGTGGCAGGCGCGCCGCGCTCCTTGACCTTTGCGCACAGGTTGCGCAGGTCTTCGGGGCCGATCTCCGCCATCAACCGACTGCGGAACGCCGGCATGATGTCCCGGTCAATGATGCTCTTGCGCATCGACTTGGTGCTGTCCGCCATTCTGGCCTCTTCAAGCCAGCGGTTGGTGAACTGCTCGAAGGTCTTGGCCTCGGCCATGCGCCGCTTCTCGCGCTGCTTTTCCTGGCTGGGGGACTGACCTTCGGCGATAGCACGCCGTGCTTCCATGCAGCGCTCCACTCGAACATCAATTGAGCCGCTAAGTCCTTGTTGCGCCATGCGTTCTTGGGCGGAAGGCTACTGGATACCGTCAAAGATACCGTCATCTTGATGACGTCCAGCATTGGCGCGGGTTTCCGGGCGATCGGCGCGGGATGCACCTTTCGGGATCTATCGAGGACTATCAGGGCTTGCGAGGTCATCGAAGCACAGCATCCACCCTGCTCTTTCGAGCCTCCGACCAGCTTTCGTCGTACCGTCATCGAGCAATCTAAGTGCTTGTCTGAACGTGATTTTCACGCGCTTTTTCTACCGTCAACAGCCGACCTTGACCGTCCGCGTCATGGCTGAGCGCCCCGATCGAGCAAGTAGGCCAGCGCGATCCGGCCGATCACGTCCTTCAGGGAACCGCGCACGCCTACGCTCGCCGGCGTAATCGACGGATCGGTCTCGATGGCATCGAGGAAGCGGCTCAAGTCCTGGGCGATCCTGGGCACCAGCGGCACCCGAACCTCGGGTGCGAGCAGTTGGGACAGTCGAAGGATGTCGTTCGCGTGCTTGCGCACATTGCGCGAATCCACCTGCTCGCCGCGGGCGAGGCGCTGCCCAAGATCCAGCCAGGCGCTCGCCTTCAGCGGGATCAACCGATCCTCGCCCACCCAAGGCAGACCATCGAGATCGCGCCTGCCGGTCAGGATGAAGTCGTAGTAGTCCTCGTCAAGAAGGATCGCCGAAAGGCTTTCCACCGCCTCATCGATCGGGATGGGGGTCAGGTGACTGCCCTGCGCAAGCGTGAGGCCTTCGGGCGCGCGGCTGAACAGTTCCAGCATCGCCGGAAAGCTCGGGTTGCCCGGCTTCTGGAATCGATAGAAGACCGGCCTGCCCGTGTCGGCGGCCTGGCGGATCTCGTAGCCACCCGCATCGATGAACCTCCAGAACACCTCGCCAAAGCGCGGGGTCAGAGCCTCCACATGCAGCACGATGTCGAGATCCTTCGTGGCGCGGAACTCAAGCCCCGCCTCTTCTAGGGCGAGGGTTGCGGCCGTACCGCCGATCAGGACGAACTCATCCCCATGCGCGGCGAACCAGCTCCGAAAGACATCCAGGCCTTTCACCACGGCAAGTGCTCCTCAAGCTCGGCCAGCGCCTGCTGTACCCGATCGTCGCCATCGCTCTGCAGGCTCAGCATCAGCGACAGCGGATCGACCAGCGAAGTGTCCGGCACCAAGGCCGGGCTGTAGTTCCAAAGCTCCATCTGGAGGGCCCCGGGCTCAGGCTCGGGCACCGTCTTCGCGCCCTGCTGGGAAGCGAGCTTCCATTGCGAAGGGCTGAGCGCGTAAGTCGGCCAAGAGGGTTCGACCAGCATCGACTGCCGCGCAAGGGCGCTGAGACCCGCAAGCCTGAGCTCCGGCACGACAAGATCGCTGGTCGGCAGCACCCAGACCCGGCGTTTCACAGGGCTGCGCAGCAGGGGCTTGATATGCTCCCAGGTCTCGCGGGCGGTGCGCTCGGTCTTCAGCCGCCGCACCCTGGCGACGTTGTCCGAACGCGCTATCCCGGTTGCCACCAGCTCGCGCGAGGCGCGCGAGGCGGTCATGGCGGTATAGCCGAGATGGCCGAGCACCTCGGCAGGCTCCCACTCCCCCCGCCACGGCTTGCCCAGCAGCACTGCGATCAGCATGGCCTGGGCGGCCGGGCTGAGCTCGCTCTGGGGCTGCGCAGCCGGCTTGCGAAAGTACTCCCGCAGATCCACGCCAAGGTCGGGCAGATAGAGCTGGTTGCCAGGGACGACGAAGGGTACCTTCTGCTCGATGAGCCGCTTGCGTTCGTAGGAGGCCAGTGCCTCGGTGGCGTACAGCACCGGGAGCCCGGTTACCTCGCGGATCTTGTCGACCTGCGTGCGAATGCTGGCAAGGCCGGGGCGATCGGCTCGCTTGTCGATGGCGAGCAGGACGGGGTGACCCAGGATCGCCAGAGCCTTCAGTTCGAAGGCATCCACGAGGAAGTACGGCAAGCTGCCCGCGCCCGACCAGAGGGTGGTCGGAGCGTCGATTCCGAGCGTGTCCTTCAGGTACGCGCGAACGGCGGCTTCCATGCTGATTGAGGGCCCACGGGAAACAAGGACCCTGCACGATAACACATGCCTTGTTATCGTTTATTGTTTTTGTTACTAACGCCAGGGTCCCTTCCCTGCGAGGCGAAAACTCCAGCAACGGATAGAGGCAACGCTGGCCGTGGATGCCTTTCTCCATGAACCACAACTTCTACCGTCACGAAAAATCTCAGGCTACACAAGCGGCAACTTCATGTTTTGCCAGCGATTGCTGTCGATTTTTCTGCCGTCAGGTCCGGAGTTCGTGTGACGGTAGATTATCGGCAACTACATCGGCGCGAATTTCTACCGTCAAAAATACCGTCAATCTGACGTCAACCCTTTTTGTTGAAGGAAGCGTCAAAAAGGAACCATCCCTATTCGATTCATGTACTTAGACCGTGACCTCTATCCTGTTCATGATGTCTCTCGGATAGGTGATAAAAAACATAACCTGTTGATTTTTAATACGCTCTAATTCAGCCCTCGACGACCTACTCCCACTCGATCGTCGCCGGCGGTTTGCCGCTGATGTCGTAGACGACGCGATTGATGCCTCGGACCTCGTTGATGATGCGGTTCGACACGGCCGCGAGCAGCGCATGTGGCAGTTCAGCCCACTGCGCGGTCATAAAGTCTTGTGTCACCACGGCACGCAGCGCGACCACGTGCTCGTAGGTGCGACCATCGCCCATCACACCCACCGAGCGCACGGGCAGGAATACGGCAAAAGCCTGCGAAGTCCGGTCGTACCAGCCGTGCCTGCGCAATTCGTCGATGAAGATCGCGTCGGCGCGACGCAGAAGATCCGCGTACTCCTTCTTCACTTCGCCCAGGATGCGTACGCCAAGGCCCGGACCGGGGAACGGGTGCCGGTACACCATGTCGCGCGGCAAGCCCAGCGCCACGCCGAGTTCACGCACTTCGTCCTTGAACAGTTCGCGCAGGGGCTCGAGCAGTCTCAGGTGCAGCGTGTCGGGCAGCCCCCCCACGTTGTGGTGCGATTTGATGTTGTGCGCCTTCTTGGTCTTGGCGCCCGCGGACTCGATGACATCCGGATAAATGGTGCCCTGCGCCAGCCACCGGGCCTTGGGCAGTCTGGCGGCCTCGCGCTGGAAGATCTCCACGAACACCCGGCCGATGATCTTGCGTTTGGTCTCCGGGTCGCTGACGCCCGCGAGCTGTCCTAGGAAATCGGCGCTGGCGTCGACGTGGATCACGCGCACGCCCAGGTTTTGGGAGAAGGTGGCCATCACCTGCTTCGCTTCATCGAGCCGCAGCAGGCCGTTGTCGACGAACACGCAGGTGAGCTGATCGCCGATCGCCCGGTGAATCAGCGCCGCAGCCACGGAGGAATCGACACCGCCCGAGAGCCCCAGCAGGACTTCGTCGCCGCCCACGGTGGATCGGATGCGCCCGATGGCCTCGTCGATATACCCCGGCATCGTCCAGTCGTGGCCCACTTCGCAGATCTCGTGCACGAACCGGTCGAGAATCGCCCTGCCCTGCAGGGTGTGCGTGACCTCGGGGTGGAACTGCACGGCGTAAAAACGGCGCGACTCGTCGGCCATTGCCGCGATGGGTGTGGAGGCGTTGGATCCGATGATCTTGAAGCCTGGAGGCAGTTCGGTGACCTTGTCTCCGTGGCTCATCCAGACGTCCAGCAGGCCGTGCCCCTCGGCATTACCGCGGTCCTGGATATCCCGAAACAGGCGGGAATGGCCGCGAGCCCGCACTTCCGCGTAGCCGAACTCGCGCACGAGGCCGTTCTCCACCCTGCCGCCGAGTTGGGCGGCCATGGTCTGCATTCCGTAGCAGATCCCCAGCACGGGCACCCCGAGCTGGAACACGGCCTCGGGCGCGCGGGGAGACTCCCCCTCGGTGACTGACGCAGGGCCACCCGAGAGAATGATGCCGCTGGGCGCGAAATCGCGGACGAAGGCGTCCGTCACATCGTACGGATGGATTTCACAGTAGGCGCTGCTCTCGCGGACGCGCCGTGCGATCAGCTGTGTGTACTGGGCACCGAAATCGAGGATCAGAATCCTGTCATGCATGCGGGTGGTCTCTAATAAAACGAATGCCCCGTGAGCGGTGCTCCGGGGCATCCGTGCGTCGCATGGTCATTTGAATCAGTCGACGCGGTAGTTGGGGGCTTCCTTGACGATCTGCACGTCATGCACGTGGGACTCACGGACCCCCGCCGAGGTGATCTCCACGAAATGCGCCTTGCGGCGAACTTCGTCGATGGTGCCGCATCCCAGATAGCCCATGCTGGCACGCAGACCGCCCATCAACTGGTGAATCACCGCCGTGACCGGGCCTTTGTAGGGGACGCGCCCCTCGACTCCCTCGGGGACAAGTTTGTCGTTACCCACGGAAGCATCCTGGAAGTAGCGGTCGCTGGACCCCTGCTGCATGGCGCCGAGCGAACCCATGCCGCGGTAGGACTTGTAGGAGCGGCCCTGGTAGAGCTCGATCTCGCCGGGCGCTTCCTCGGTGCCGGCGAACAACCCCCCCAGCATCACGCAGTCGGCCCCGGCCGCGACGGCCTTGGCCACGTCTCCCGAGTAGCGCACGCCACCGTCCGCGATCACGGCGACGCCACTGCCATCGAGGGCATCGGATACCATCTGGATGGCCGTGATCTGGGGCACACCCACACCGGCCACGATGCGCGTGGTACAAATGGAGCCAGGGCCGATGCCTACCTTCACGCCGTCCGCACCGGCATCCACCAGGGCCTTGGCAGCATCGCGCGTCGCGATGTTGCCGCCCACAACCTGTACGTGGGGAAACGTGCGCTTCACCCAGCGTACTCGATCGAGCACGTTCTGGGAGTGGCCATGGGCGGTGTCCACCACGATCAGATCGGCGCCGGCCTCCAGCACCGCGGCCACACGCGCCTCGGTGCCCTCTCCCACCCCAACGGCCGCTCCCACCCGCAGCCGCCCGAGCTCATCCTTGCAGGCGTTGGGGTGCTCGGAGGACTTGAGGATGTCCTTCACGGTAATCAGGCCCTTGAGTTCCATGTCACCGTTGACCACCAGCACCCGCTCCAGTCGATGGCGGTGCAGCAGTGTGGTGGCCTCTTCCAGCGAAGCGCCCTCTTTCACGATGACCAGGCGCTCCCGGGGCGTCATGATGCTGCGCACCGGCTGGTCGAGGTTATCCTCGAAGCGCAGGTCGCGGTTTGTGACGATGCCCACCACGCGCGCGCCCTCGACCACGGGCAGGCCGGAGATCCGGTACTGGCGGGTGATTTCCATCACGTCGCGCACGCTCATGTCGGGCGGCACGGTGATGGGGTCCTTCACCACCCCGCTTTCAAAGCGCTTGACCTTGGCCACCTCGGCGGCCTGCGCGGCAGGTGGAAGGTTCTTGTGGATGATCCCAACCCCTCCTTCCTGGGCCAGGGCAATGGCCAAGCGCGACTCGGTCACCGTGTCCATGGCGGCGGAGACCAGGGGAATATTGAGCTGTATGGTGCGAGTCAGCCGGGATCGGAGACTGACATCCTTGGGCAGGACCGCGGAGTGCGCCGGGACGAGCAGCACGTCGTCGAAGGTCAGCGCCTTCTGGATCACATGCATGTTGATGATCCTTTACGCAAAGCGGCATTATATGCGCGTGATGCTGGACGGCGAGCCCGGTGTGCGCCGGCGGGGCGACGTGCTGGCGTGCCCGTCCAGCCCCTACGGACACGGAAGGCGAACAATGGCTTCCGGCCAAACAATCCTGGGAGATCGTCTGCGATGAAGGCTGTTCAAGGCCTCCTGCTTGCGTTGTTGCCGGCGTGGTGCAGTTACTGCGGCGCAGGCGACTTGGAGACAGGGTGCGAGGAGGCTCTGTCGCAGGCGGAACTGGCCGTGGCGCGGGCCCGCAGCCGAGAGGCCCTCTGGACCACGGCTGCGGGCGCGTTGCGCGAGGCGCGCCGGTTGCGCCGCGAGCGCGTATGGGCGAATTGCATGGACGCCGCGCGAGAAGCGCAACGCCTGTCCGACTTGGGGCTTCAGCAGCTCGACTATCCGCCGGAACGAGAGTCGCTCTCGCCTGCACCGGCCAACCACGGAGAATTTTCTCAATGACTCACCTGGCAGCAGTGATCACCGTATCTGTCCTAACGCTGGGCATTGCCCCGCAGGCGTTGGCTATTTGCAAGTGGACCGATGCCAATGGCCGCGTTCAATACGCCAACAAGCCCCCGCAAGGGGTACGCTGCGAAAGCACGATCAGCGCGTCACCACCCCAATCCTCCTCGTCTGCGTCGCCATCGGCTCCACGGTCTTTTAAGGAAGAGGAGATGGAGTTCCGCAAGCGCCGGCTCGAACGCGTAGAAGCGGAAAAGAAAGCCGAAAAGGCACGAGAGGAAACCGAGGCCAGGAAAAAAGCTTGCGACGAAGCTCGTTCCCGTGCCGCTGGCCTGGCTGTGGGCGGCCGCATGGCCCGTTACGACGCCAATGGTGAACGTCGCTTTCTCACCGACGAGGAGATCGCGTCGGAAATCACCAACGCCCGCAAGCAGGCCGATTTGCTTTGCAAGTGACGGCGCGTCAGGCTGATCAAAGCCCCGCCTTGGCAACTGCGCGTCGGCGGCGGGAATCCTTCGGATCAGCCTCGAGCGGTCGATAGATCTCCACACGGTCCCCCTGCACGAGCACGAAATCATTCCCCACGCGACGCCCCCAGATACCAACCCCCGCGTCCGACAGGGCAGTCCCTAACCCTGCTGCATCGATCGCCTGCCCAACGGTGGCGCCGGCAGGCAGATCCAGGCACTTGAGCTGCGCGTCACCGGGCCACGCCAGCACCACCTCCACATGGATCCGGGCGCGCTCACTCACGACCGCGTCCGTGAAGCTGCGCCGCACGCGTTACGAATGCGTCCACGAAACCGCTGGCGATGTGGTCGAAAACCGGCCCGACAATGCGCTCGAGGATCCGGCTGGAAAACTCGTAGCGCAACCGCAGATGCACCTTGCATGCCGAGTCACCCAAAGCGGTGAACGACCACGAGCCGTCGAGATGGCGGAACGGCCCATCCACCAGGCGGATGTCGATACGCTCGTCCGCCGTGCTGACGTTTTCCGTTGAAAACGCGTGGCGCACGCCGCGAAAGGCGATCTGTACTGTAGCCCGCACGCGGCCGGGCTCGCGCAGGTGAACATGCGTCCCGCCGCACCACGGCAGGAACTCGGGATATCGCTCAACGCCATCAACCAGTGCGTACATTTGGCTGGCTGTGTACTCCACGAGAACCGATCGTTCGACAATTGCCACGTTGCACCGAGACAGGTTACCCCGCAAGAAGAAGGCCGCTGCCGGGGAAGCGGCCGCTAGAATACCCGACCGCACACTCATCAATCGCCTTGCGCCCGTGTCCATTGCCCAGAACAGGAAAGCCTTCCACGACTACTTCATCGAGGAGCGGTTCGAGGCCGGCCTCGCGCTGGAAGGCTGGGAGGTAAAGTCCATACGCGCCGCGCGCGTACAACTCGCCGAGGCCTATGTGGTGCTCAAGGGTGGCGAGGTGTGGCTCATCGGCGCCCATGTAAGTCCGCTGCCCACGGCTTCGACCCACATCCACCCGGACCCCACCCGCAGCCGCAAGCTGTTGCTGCACGCCGAGGAGATCCGCGAATTGATCGGCAAGGTCGAGCGAGCGGGGTACACCCTGGTGCCCCTGGACCTGCACTTCAAGAAAGGCCGCATCAAGCTCGAGATCGGGCTTGCCAAAGGCAAGAAGCAGTACGACAAGCGCGAGACCCTCAAGGAACGCGACTGGCAGCGCGAGCAGCAACGGCTGATGAAACAGCGCCGATAAGCGCCTGGACCTGCCGCGCTTCCCCCGCCTAACTGCGCCGCGCCCCGATCAGCCCCCGCAGCGCCTCCGGCAAATCCGCTGGAAGGATGACCATCTTGCCGTTGCTGGAGGCCGCGAGCTTTTCAAGCGCCGCAATGTATTTTTCGCCCAACAGGAACAGCATGGGCGCATCGCGATCGTGTACCGCCTGGGTGACCTTCTCGATGGCGGTGGCGGCGGATGCAGCCAGTGTCACTTGGGCCTCGGCGTCCCGTCGCGCGCTTTCCAGCCGCCCTTCCGATTCGAGGATCATGGCGGTCTTTTCGCCCTCGGCGCGGGTGACCATGGCCTTGCGCTCGCGCTCCGCGCTGGCCTGCAATTCCATGGCGCGCACCATGGACTCGGAGGGCTTGATGTCCTGAATTTCCACCGACTTCACGGTCAGACCCCAGTCGATGGCCTCGTCCGCGATGCTTTCCTTGAGCCGCGCTTTGATCTGCTCGCGAGAGGACAGTGCAGAGTCGAGTTCCATCTCGCCGATGATGGAGCGCAGGGTGGTCTGCACGAGATTGCGGATGGCCTCGGCAAAATCCGTGACCCCGTACACGGCCTTGACCGTGTCGGTGACCTTGATGAACGCCAAGGCATTGGTGAGGATGACGGCGTTGTCCCGGGTAATGACCTCCTGCTCGGAAACATCGAGGATGATGTCCTTGGTGACCACGCGGTATGCCACGCGGTCGATATACGGCCAGATCAGGTGCAGTCCGGGCAGCAGGGTTTTGTAGTATTTCCCAAGCCGCTCCACCACCCACTCCTGGCCCTGTTCCACCACCCGTACGCCCTTGGCAATGGTGATCGCCACAAGCGAAAAGATCGCCACCATGACGATGGTGATTCCGATTCCCATGTTTCCCTCCCAGGGTAGCGCCGGGCTCTCTCAGGCCCGACCCACGGTGACGACGTTGCCCTCCACGGCCAGCACGCGCGCGCGCTCGCCAACGTTCAAATCTACTTCAGCGCGGCAGTTCCAGGTGTCGGCGCCAAGCATGGGCTTCTGAAAACGGATCTCACCGGCTTGGAAGGGTCGGACCTCGCGGGTGACCAAGCCCACCTCCCCCACCAATTGCCCGGTGGACTGTCCCGCCCGGGTACGCACCGGGTCCTTGCGGAACACCCTGAACCAGGCCCACACCATGGCCAGCGATGCCAGCGTCCACACCAGAACCTGACCACCCAGTGGCAGGGCAGGAAAAACGAGCAAAACGACCCCCGTGAACGCCGCACCGCAACCAAACCACACCACGAAAAACGCAGGGACCACCAACTCAAAAAGCGTGAGGAAGATCCCCAGAACCACCCAATGCCACCAAACCACATCCATGGCGCCCTCCTTGCAGTTACCGCGGATATGCAACCGTTGCGCGCCCTCAACCGTAACGCAGCCCCATGGCCTCGCGCACCTCACGCATGGTGTCGGTGGCAAGCTGGCGGGCACGCTCGCAACCATCGGAGATGATGTTGCGCACCAAGGTGGGATCCTCCAGGTAGGCCTGCGCACGGTCGCGCATGGGTTTTTGCTCTTCGAGAACGGCATCCACCACCGGTTGCTTGCATTCCAGGCAGCCGATGCCAGCGCTGCGGCACCCGCGCTGAACCCACTCGCGGGTGGCATCACCGGAATAGACCTGATGCAACTGCCAGACCGGGCACTTGGCCGGGTCTCCCGGATCCGTGCGCCGCACCCGGGCAGGGTCGGTGGGCATGGTGCGAATCTTGCGCGTGACGCTGTCGGCGTCCTCACGCAGTGTGATGGTGTTGTTGTAGGACTTGGACATCTTCTGTCCGTCCAGCCCCGGCATGCGCGAGGCCTCGGTCAGTAGCGCCTGGGGTTCGGACAGGATCATCTTGCCGCCCCCTTCTATGAACCCGAACAGACGCTCGCGGTCGCCGATGGATAGATTCTGGGCCTCTTCGATGAGCGCCCGCGCCGCCTGCAGCGCCTCTTCATCGCCCTGCTCCTGGAAGCGGGTGCGCAATTCCACATAGAGCTTGCTGCGTTTGCCGCCAAGCTTCTTGATGGCGGCCTCGGCCTTTTCCTCGAACCCAGGCTCGCGTCCGTAGATGTGATTGAAGCGCCGCGCGATCTCGCGGGTGAATTCGATATGCGGAACTTGATCCTCTCCAACCGGCACGAGATTGGCCCGATAGATGAGGATGTCCGCGCTTTGCAGCAGCGGGTAGCCAAGGAACCCGTAGGTGGACAGGTCCTTGTCGGTGAGCTTTTCCTGCTGGTCCTTGTAGGTGGGCACCCGTTCCAGCCAGCCCAACGGGGTGATCATGGACAGCAGCAGGTGCAGCTCTGCGTGTTCGGGTAACTGCGACTGGATGAAGAGCGTGGCCTGGGCCGGGTCCACGCCCGCGGCAAGCCAGTCGATCACCATGTCCCACACGTTTGCCTCGATCACCTCCGGCGAATCATAGTGCGTGGTGAGCGCGTGCCAGTCCGCCACGAAAAAAAAACATTCGTATTCGTGTTGAAGCCTGACCCAGTTCTTGAGCACACCGTGGTAATGCCCGAGATGAAGGCTGCCGGTGGGGCGCATGCCGGATAGGACGCGATCGACGAACATTGCTTTTCCTGTGAAGGGCTGTCGGCTGGGAAACGCGCCGCACGAGGGCGCAGCGCACTAGTGTGGGGGCAACCGCCTCACGCCGCCAGCCCCAGCGCGGCGGGGTCCCCCCGTCCCCGGCGAACCAGCGCCGGCTCCTCGCCGGTGAGGTCGACGACCGTGGTGGGGAGCAC
>JBIIUM010000307.1:0-3062 GCA_044339985.1 Burkholderiales bacterium
ACCTGAACGAAGAAGGCCGCTTCAACGTCGAGTACGCCGACGTGCTCGGCATCCCGTTCGACTTCAATGCCAAGCCCGTGGTCGCGCCGCCGCAACCGCCGCGCGAGACCATTCAGGTCAAGGCCATCCGCCCCGACCGCGATGCGTTGGAGATTCGCTTCCCCCGCGTGGCGGGCTATCGCGCCGAGTTGCCGGAAGAACGGCTAGGCGCCAGCTTCAACGATGACTCCGTGCTTGAACTCACGCCCGACCTGGTGGGCGCTACCGAGACCCGCAACTCCGGCATCATCGGCGAGACGGTGGATCTGAACCTCGTACACACCGGCGACGTGCGGCCATCGCAGGTGGTGTACGAACTGACCTCGCACCTGCTGATGACCCGCTGGCGCGATGCCAACGGCGAGCCGCAGTTGCACCTGTTTGGCCAGCTCAAGCGCGTCGTCAAGCAGTGGCTCGACGAAAACCGCCTGGTCTGCAAGGGCGGCACCTATCCGGCCCAACTCAAGTACAAGATGCTCGCCGACATGGCCTGCGAGCGGATCATGGCCGGCATCACCCGCGAACTGATCGGCAAACGGCCCATCAAGGCGGTGCTCGACGCCTACAACCCGGTGGGCTCCACCGCCCACGTGCGCTTCAACACCTCCAAGACCGAGCGCTGGCAGGCCGATGCCACCCGCTGCCACCTCAACTGGGTGGTCCTCGACAGCGACTGGGAAGCCGAGTTCTGTCGTGTGGCCGAGGCACACCCGCGCGTACGTGCCTACGTGAAGAACCACAATCTCGGGTTGGAAGTGCCGTACCGCTTCGGCTCGGAGATGCGCCGCTACCTGCCGGACTTCATCGTGCTCGTGGACGATGGCCACGGCGAGGCCGATCTGCTCCACCTGATTGTGGAGATCAAGGGCTACCGGCGCGAAGACGCCAAGGAAAAGAAGGCCACCATGGAGACCTACTGGGTGCCCGGGGTCAACAACCTGGGCACCTTGGGTCGCTGGGCGTTTGCCGAGTTCACCGAGGTCTATCAGATCGAGGCCGACTTCAAGGCCAAGGTCGAAAGCCAGTTCGGCAAGATGATTGACGCCGTTGCCACGCAGCCGGCAGAGGCCGTCTGATGGCCCCGTGCCATGCCGCCCAATCAGTGCGCGCCAGCCTCATTTTCTTTACATTTCACCCGGAACGAGTATGTGAAAACGGCTTTTTCTATACACGTCTACCGGAAAGTGCATTGGAATGACTGAAATCCCGCCGCTGACGAGCCTGGCGCCAAGCCGCTTCGATCGCCCCGACCTCCTCAGGGCGCTCAACGCCGCCAGCCGGCAGCTTGCTGAACTGAAGGGCGTGGCGGCGTCAATGCCGAATCAGGGCATTCTCATCAACACGCTGGGCCTTCAGGAGGCCAAGGACAGCTCAGCCATCGAGAACATCGTCACCACGCACGATGAACTGTTCCGCGATGCCGCCTTCCCCGAAGGTGCCGTGGGCGCTGCCACCAAGGAAGTTGCCCATTACCGGCAGGCACTGCGCGTCGGCTTCGACGCCGTGCGCGAAACCCGCCTGCTCACCAACAACCACATCCTGCGCATTCAGGCGGAACTGGAACAGAACGATGCCGGCTTTCGCCGGCTGCCCGGCACGGCGCTCAAGGATGGCGGGGGCCGCACCGTCTACACGCCGCCCCAGGACCCCGACGTCATCGTCCGTCTGATGGGCGACCTTGAGCGCTTCATCAACGACGATGCGCTGTACAGCGCCGACCCGCTGATCAAGATGGCCTTGATCCACCACCAGTTCGAGAGCATCCACCCGTTCTATGACGGCAACGGCCGCACCGGCCGCATCATCAACGTGCTCTACCTCGTCAAGCAGGACCTGCTCGACATTCCCGTGCTGTATCTCAGCCGGCACATCGTGCGCACCAAGTCGCGCTACTACCACCTGTTGCAGGCGGTGCGCGAAAACGATGCCTGGGAGGACTGGGTTTTGTACATGCTGGCCGCCGTGGAGCAGACCGCCCGCGAGGGCATTGCCACCACTCAGGCCATCAAGGCGCTGCTGCTCGACGTCAAGCACCGCATCCGTGCGCAGTTCCGGTTCTACAGCCAGGATCTGGTCAACAACCTGTTTTCGCACCCGTACACCAAGATCGAATTCATCCAGAACGACCTGAAGGTCTCGCGCCTGACGGCAACCAAGTACCTCGATGCGCTGACCGCCGCGGGCTTTCTGGCTAAGCGCAAGATCGGGCGCACCAACTACTACATCAACGAGCCGCTCTACCGCATCCTCACCGGCGATGCGATGACGGCAACGGAAGCCTGACCATGGCCAGGAAAAACTCCACCGGCGCGGCTGCCGGCAAGACCGTCACCGCGCTCAAGCACGACGACGCCACGCGCAAGAACATTCCCACCGCCGAGTACCAGTCGGTGATGCAGAAGGCCGAGCAGGCGCCGGTGCAGGTGGCTTATGCGCGCGCTGCCGCCGGGCTCGAAGACGAGAAACAGGCCCGCAACGGCGACCTCGACCCGCAACTGGTGTGGCGCGGCAAGGACGAGCAGGACTGGTCCGACCTGGTGGTCCATGCGCCGCCGCTGTACATCCAGGAGAAGGTCCACCCCAAGGCGCTGATCGACGACCTGCTGCGCCAAACGCGCGAAAGCGCCCACGACGCCGGGCAGATCACCGCGGACCTGTTTGCCGATTTCAACGGGATCCCCAAGGACGCCGACAAGACCGAGTTCTACCGGCACGACCAGAACTGGACTAACCGGATGATCCTGGGCGATTCCTTGCAGGTGATGGCGTCACTGGCCGAGCGCGAGGGCCTGCGCGGGCGCGTGCAGTGCATCTACTTCGACCCGCCCTACGGGATCAAATTCAACAGCAACTTCCAGTGGAGTACCACTAGCCGCGATGTGAAGGATGGCAACGCGGCGCACATCACGCGCGAGCCGGAGCAGGTCAAGGCGTTCCGCGATACGTGGCGCGACGGCATCCACAGCTACCTCACCTACCTGCGGGATCGGCTCACCGTCGCGCGCGATCTGCTCAGCGATTCT
>JBIIUM010000094.1:0-11513 GCA_044339985.1 Burkholderiales bacterium
CCGCGCGGGTGGTGGAGGCGCCGTCGATCCAGGCGCCGCCGCGCACGATGCGCTTTTCGCAGCCCTCGACGTCCACCGCCGAGCCGTCGGTGGGCGCGCCTTCGTAGCCGGGCTTGTGGCAGTCGAGCACCCACTCGCGCACGTTGCCCAGCATGTCGTGCAGGCCGAAGCCGTTGGGCTTGAAGCGTCCCGTGGGCGCCGTTTCGGGGAAGCCGTCGGCGCAGGGGTGGTTCGACCAGACGTACATGGGATGGGCCTCCTTGCCCGTCTCGTCGTGGGTGTTGGCGTACTCGCAGGCCAGGTGCGAGCCGAAGCTGCTCTCGGCCGTGCCCCAGAACCAGGGGGTGGCGGTGCCGCCGCGGGCGGCGTACTCCCACTCGGCCTCGGTGGGCAGGCGGTAGCGCTGCCCGGTCTTGGCCGACAGCCAGGCGGCGAAGTCGCGCGCCTCTTGCCAGGTGACATTGATGACCGGCCGGTCGCCCCGGCCAAGATCGTCGTCGGAGGGCTCGCGGCACTTCCCCTCGGCCACGCAGGCGGCCCATTGGTCGAAGGTCACCTCGGTGCGCGACAGGGCGAAGGGCCTGGCGATGGTCACCTTGTGACGGGGCTTTTCATCCGGATGGCCGGATTCGGCGAACTCCGATCCCATCATGAACTCGCCCGCGGGGATCACCACCATCTCGGGGCAGACAGGGCAGTCGCGCAGCACACGGGCGGCGGAGGCCTCGGCGGCATCCGCCGAAACCGAGGCGAGCGTCAGGACGCAGGCGGCGCCAGCGCAAAGGGCGAGAGCGGATTCGAGGCTGAGGTCACGGAGCATGGTGGCGGGCTGGCGGTGCGAGGGGACGGTGGTTTGAGGGCCGGCAAGAGTTCCGGGCCGCGCGGTCCCGCTTCGGTGGGCGAGTTGCGCAGCCGCAGGGTGCCTCCTGGCGGTGGCGTCTCGCTTGACCTGGATCAAGCGCCGCGGCGCCGCGATGCCAGGTCCGCAAACGGCCAGCCTCGGCGGCGTACGGCGCCTATGATCGCGGCCCATGGACCTCGACCCCGGCCAATGCCTTGCGGCGCTGCGCAGCCATGACGCGCGCTTCGACGGGCGGTTCTTCGTGGGTGTCACCAGCACCGGCATCTACTGCCGGCCGGTGTGCAGCGGCCGTACGCCCAGACCCGAGCACTGCACTTTTCACCGCTCGGCCGCGGCCGCCGAGGCGGCGGGTTTCCGCCCCTGCTTGCGCTGCCGGCCAGAGCTCGCTCCGGGCCTGTCCACCGTGGAGGCGTCGGCGCGGCTGGCACGGCGCGCGGCAAGCCTGCTGGAGGAACTGCCGCGTGCCGGTGGCGGCATCGACGCCGTGGCGCGGCGCCTGGGCGTGAGCCCGCGCCACCTGCGCCGGGCCTTCGGCGCGGCGTTCGGGGTCTCGCCCGTGGCTTTCGCCCAGACCCAGCGTCTGTTGCTCGCCAAGCGGCTGCTCACCGACACCACCCTGCCCGTGACCGAGGTGGCGTTGGCCAGCGGCTTTGGCAGCCTGCGGCGTTTCAACGCGCTGTTTCGAAACCGCTACCGTCTCTCGCCCACCGCGTTGCGCCGGGGCAACCCGGCGGCAGTACCCCCGGACGCCGTGGACCTGGAGCTGGCGTATCGCCCGCCCTACGACTGGGAGCGGCAGCTTGCCTTTCTGGGGGATCGGGGCCTGGCCGGTGTGGAGTCGGTGCAGGACGGCGCCTACCGCCGCAGCATGGTCATCGAGGCGGGTACGTTTCGCCACGCGGGGTGGATCGAAGTGAAGCCGGTGCCCGGCCGCGCGGTGCTGGCGCTGCGGGTGTCGGCCACCCTCGCGCCGGCGCTGCCGGCGGTGCTGGCGCGGGTGAAGCACCTGTTCGATACCGACGGCGATCCGCTGGCCGTGGCCGAGGCTCTCGGCCCGTTGGCGGCGCCGCGCCCGGGGCTGCGGCTGCCCGGCGCGGTGGACGGTTTCGAGGTGCTGGTGCGCGCGGTGCTGGGCCAGCAGGTGACGGTGCGGGCGGCGCGCACGCTGGCGCGCCGCTTCGTGGAGGCCTTCGGCGAGCCGGTGCACACGCCCTTCCCGGAGATCACCCGGCTGTTTCCAGCGCCACAGCGCATCGCTGCGCAATCGCGCGACGCCATCGCAGCCCTGGGTATCATCGGCCGCCGCGCCAACACACTGCGGGCGGCAGCGGCGGCCGTGGCGGCTGGTGAGCTCGACATGCGGCCCGACGCCCCCGTGGAAGCCACCCTGGTGCGTCTGCGGGCGCTGCCTGGCGTGGGCGATTGGACGGCGCAGTACGTGGCGATGCGCGCGCTCGCCTGGCCCGATGCCTTTCCCGCCGCCGATCATGGCGTGATGAAGGCGCTGGGCGTGAGCCACCCCCGAGACGCGGCGGCGCGCGCGCACCACTGGCGCCCCTGGCGCGCCTACGCTGTGATGCACCTCTGGCATTCGCTCGATTCGCAAGAGACCACGCCATGCACTACGACCTGATCGCCTCGCCCCTCGGTACTCTCCTGGCCATGGCCGACGGCAGCCACCTCACCAGCCTGCATTTCGCCGGGGAGCGGCATGCCCCGCGCCTTGCACCCGATTGGGTGCTCGATCCCGACTTGGCAGTGCTGCGCGCCGCGCGCCTTCAGTTGGGCGAATACTTTGCCGGGGTGCGGCGCAGCTTTGAGTTGCCGCTGCGCCCTCGTGGCACGCCGTATCAGCAGCGCGTTTGGGCGCTGTTGCGGGAGATTCCCTACGGCGCCACCACCAGTTATGGCGCCATGGCCGCACGGCTGGGCAGGGCTGGGGCGGCGCGCGCCGTGGGTGCGGCCAACGGCCGCAATCCCGTTGCCATTGTCATTCCCTGCCACCGTGCCGTCGGCGCCGATGGCGCACTCACGGGTTACGCCGGCGGGTTGCACCGCAAGGCGGCCTTGCTTGCACTGGAGGGCGCGCTGCCCGGCACCCCTGGGGACAGCGTCAGTCGATGAACTCGAACACCTGAACCACCTTGGAAACGCCCTTGGAGCGGGACGCCACACCGGCGGCATCGGCCGCTTCGCTGCGCTTCACCAGCCCCATCAGGTAGACGACGTTTGCCTCGGTGACCACCTTGACGTGGTTCGCCTGGAACTTGCCCGCCTGTACGAACCGCGTCTTTACATTTGCGGTGATGGCCGCGTCGTTGGCCCGGGCGCCTGCCGAACTGTTGGGCTTCACCGCGACTTCGTTCTGCACCGCGCGCACCCCCGCCACCGCTTGCGCCATGGCGCCGATCTCAGCCTTGGCTGCCTCGGTGGGCGCCTCGCCGGTGAGCAGCGTCACGCGGTTGAAGCTGGTCACGTTCACGTGGGCAGCGGGCAGCTTCTCGCTGATGCGCGCGGTCGTCTTCAACTCGATGCTCTGGTCGTCCACGTAGGTGCCGCTGGAGCGGCGGTCTTCGGCGAGCAGCACACCGGCCCCCACGGCGGCACCCGCCACCACGGGCACGCAGCCTTGCAGCATGGGAACGAGCGCCGTGAGGAGAAGCAACACCGCGGCGGCGGACCTCATTCGACCCCCAGCAGTTGCACATCGATGGCGTCGCACAGGCAGTGCAGGCAAAGAATGTGGACCTCCTGGATGCGGGCGGTGACGGGTGATGGAACGTTGAGGTGCACGTCCTCCGGTTGCAGCAGGGCCGCCATGCGCCCGCCATCCTTGCCCGTGAGCGCCACCACGGTCATCTGCTTTTCGTGGGCCGCTTCCACGGCATCCACCACATTGGGCGAGTTGCCGCTGGTGGAGATGGCGAGAAGAACGTCGCCGGGACGACCGAGGGCGCGCACCTGCTTGGAGAACACCTGCACGTAGTCGTAGTCGTTAGCGATGGAGGTAAGGGTGGAGCTGTCGGTGGTGAGCGCCACGGCGGCGAGACCGGGGCGTTCCATCTCGAAGCGGTTGAGCAGCTCCGCGCTGAAGTGCTGCGCATCGGCCGCCGAGCCGCCGTTGCCGCAAGCGAGGATCTTGCCGTCGTTCATGAGGCAACGAACCATGAGCCCCGCGGCTCGCTGGAGGGGCTCGCCGAGCGGTTGTGCGCAGGCCAGCTTCAGCTGGGCGCTATCGGAGAAGTGCTGCTGGATACGGCCGAGCAGGTCCATGGCGGGAGTGATGATCGTGACGGAAATCGGAGGCCGGATTATGGCATGCGCTCCCCGCGCGGACTCGTCCTGGAAACGGCCGTGGCTTGGCGGGGTCAGGCCTGAAAGGCGTCGGGGATCCAGCGAATGGTGCCTTCGCCATCCACCAGGACGGCGTCGAAGCGGCAAGGCGGATCGGCAGGGACGCGCGTCATGTAGATCTGGGCTGCGGCAACGATGCGCCGGCGCTTGGGCGCGGTGATGCTGGCCGCGGCGCCTCCGAAGCGCTCGCTGGCACGCATGCGCACTTCCACGAACACCAGGGTGCCATCGTGTTCGGCCACCAGGTCTATCTCGCCCACGCGAGTGCGGAAGTTGCGTTCGAGGATGCGCAATCCGTGCGAAGCCAGGAAAGCGGCAGCACGTGATTCGGCAGCGGCGCCTCGCGCTTTCATCGCCCCGCTGCGGGGCCGATCAGGCGTGGCACGCCCTGCACGAACTGCGCCGCCACGGGCTCGCGGCGAAACTGGTGCCCAGGACCGAGTGAGATGTCGCCGGTCACTCCGTCGATTGATCCGGCGGTATCGAAGCTGTTGCCAAGGAGTGCCTGACCCAGCCGCCACGCGTCGATCCCCAGGGCGTAGAAGCGATCCTGGTCGGTGGCCGGGAATGCCGTCGACGGGCGCCGATACCCGAGGACCGCAGGGTGGTCCGGCACGAGAAGCCAGGGCATGTCAACAAACACGAGGCCATTGAGATCATGCTGGCCCACCACGTCGTTGGCGGGTGCGTGGACCTGCGAGGTAGCGTAGGTTGCGAGCGTCTTGCCCAGATAGGGCCGCACCTGGCGGGCGCGCTGGGCGTCGAGCGCGAAGAAGATCATGTCGGCGTTTGCGGCCGCCATGGCATCGCGGATCCTGCGCAATTGCGCTGCCTCGCTCGTGAACATGTGCTGGCCCACGATCTGCCGTCCAGCGCTTGTCCACTCGTCGGCGAAGCTCTGGGCCAGGCGCCGCGACAGGGTGTTGTCCATGACCAAGATGGCGGCGCGGCGGCGGCCCTGGGACTGGGCAAGCCGCGCCACCTGGCGTGCTTCCGCCTCGAGCGGCAAGCCGAAGAAGTAGAGGTTGGCAGGCGGCGGAAGGTCGGCGTCGGGCACGCTGAGCGCCAGCGTGGGAACGGATACGGCGCCGCTCCTGGCCAAGGCGTGCACCGCGGGCTTGGCCAGCGGGCCGATCACGAGCCTGGCGCCCTGGCGCACGGCGCCCTCATAGGCGGACACGATCTCGCGGACGTCCTCGCCCGTGGGATAGGTCACCAGCGCAAGGGATGTCTCGTCGCCGTCAGCGGCGGCCGCCGCAGTCGCCCCGAGGCGAACTGCCTCGGCGAGCCGCCCGAGGCCCGGGGATTTGATCGGGAGAATCAGCGCCACGTGGGCTTTCGCGGCCGGGGCGCGCTGCGCGGACTCGGCGCCGGGCTGTGCGGCGCCGCCGGCGGAGGGCTCGTCGGGCTTGCTGCTTTCCTGCGGGGTGTTCCCGGCCGTGGCGGTGGCCGGCTGTTCCTGTTGTTCCTGCTGCGCCAGCGCCACGCCCGTGACGCCCCCCAAGGCGGCCCCGTATAGTAGGCAGACGGCCGACAGCATCGGCGCCGCGGAGCGCAGCACTGCATGAACGGGGATCAAGGGGCGGACGGCAGGGGGCTGGGGTTGCATGGGGAACCTTCATCCGCGGAGGCATCCACATTATATGTGGTGGCTACGCCCATCGGTAATTTGCGCGACCTCACGCTGCGTGCCCTCGACCTGCTGCGAACGGTGGATGTGATGGCCGCGGAGGACACGCGCCATTCCCGCGTGCTGCTGGACGCCTTCGGCATCGCCACCCGCATGATCCCCGTTCACCAGCACAATCAACATGCCGCGGCCGGCCGCGTGGTGGAGCTGTTGCGCCAGGGGCGCAGCGTGGCGCTGGTTACCGATGCGGGCACCCCGGGCATCAGCGATCCTGGCGCCGCAGTGGTGCGCGAGGCCCGGGCCGCGGGTTTGCGGGTGGTCCCGGTGCCTGGAGCCAGCGCGGTCACGTGCGCGCTGTCGGTGGCGGGCATCGAGGAGGCCGGCTTTTGCTTCGCGGGCTTCTTGCCCCCCAAGGCCCAGGCCCGGCGTCAGTCCCTGCGGGCCCTGGCGGACTCGGCGGTGCCGGTGGTGCTGTTCGAGGCGCCCCACCGCATCCGTGACACACTCGCCGCCATGGCGTTGGAACTGGGCGGCGCCCGGCGGGTGCTGCTGCTGCGCGAGCTCACCAAGCGCTTCGAGGAAATCCACGAATGCAATCTGGGTGAGGCGTCGGCATGGCTCGACGCGGACGCCCACCGCGAGCGCGGCGAATTCGTGGTTTTGCTGCATGCCGCACCACCGGCCGAGGAGGCCGCCAGCGCCGGCGCCCACACGGCGCAGTTGCTGGCCCTGTTGCTCGAGGAATTGCCGGCGGCGCGCGCCGCGCGGCTGGCGGCGCGCATCAGCGGCGCGCCGCGCGAGGCGCTCTACCGGCAGGCGCTTGAGCTGAGCGAGCGCACCTGACAAACCCACTGGAGACAGCGCGTGGATCGCATCGACCTGATCAAGCCCGACGACTGGCATCTGCACCTGCGCGATGGCGCCGAGATGGCGGCGGTGTTGCCGGATACGGCGCGCCGATTCGCGCGAGCCATCGTCATGCCCAATCTCAAGCCGCCCGTCACCACGGTGGTGGCGGCGCGCGCCTACCGGGAGCGCATTCTCGCCGCCTTGCCGGCGGGCATGGCTTTCGAGCCGCTCATGACGCTGTATCTCACCGACAACACCCCACCTGAGGAAGTGCGCGCCGCCCGCGCCAGCGGTTTCGTGCATGGCATCAAGCTCTATCCCGCCGGGGCCACCACCCACTCCGACGCCGGCGTCACGAACCTGGCGCGCTGCGCACCGGCGCTCGACGCCATGGCCGATTGCGGCATGCCGCTGTTGGTGCACGGCGAGGTCACCGACGCCCATGTGGACGTGTTCGACCGCGAGGCGGCCTTCATCGACCGGGTGCTCGATCCGTTGTTGCGGCGCCTGCCGGGGCTTAAGGTGGTGTTCGAGCACATCACCACGGCGCAGGCGGTGGCCTTCGTGCGCGATGCCGGGCCCAACGTGGCCGCCACCATCACAGCCCACCACCTGCTGCTGAACCGCAACGCGCTGTTTCAGGGCGGCATCCGCCCGCACCACTACTGCCTGCCGGTGCTCAAGCGCGAGGAGCATCGCCGCGCTCTGGTGGCCGCGGCCACCTCGGGCAGCCCGAAGTTCTTCCTCGGAACCGACAGCGCACCCCACGCGCGTCACACCAAGGAAAGCGATTGCGGCTGCGCGGGCCTGTACACGGCCCACGCCGGCATCGAGCTGTATGCGGAGGTGTTCGAGGCCGAGGGCGCGCTTGGTCGTCTGGAGGGTTTTGCCAGCTGCCACGGACCGGCGTTCTACGGGCTGCCCGTGAACACCGATCGCGTGGCGCTGGAAAAACGGCCGTGGGTGGTACCGGCGGAATTGGCCTTCGGCGCCCACGCCCTGGTGCCCATGCGGGCTGGTGGCACGGTGGCGTGGACGCTGTCGTGAGGTGATCAACGTGACGGCTGCCGGACCGAGCCTGACGCGCTATGCCTGGCTGTCCATCGCGGCGGCCGTGGTCACCATCGGGCTCAAGGGCGCCGCCTGGTGGGTCACGGGCTCGGTGGGTTTGCTCTCCGACGCGGTGGAGTCGTTCGTCAATCTCGCCGCAGCGCTGGTGGCGCTGTGGATGCTGCACCTGGCCGAGCGGCCGCCGGACGAGGAGTACACCTTCGGTTACGGCAAGGCGGAATACTTTTCCAGCGGCTTCGAGGGCGGGCTCATCGTCCTGGCGGCGGCGGCCATCGTCTGGACGGCGGCGCAGCGGCTGATCACGCCGCTGCCCATCGAGCATGTGGGCATCGGGCTGGCGGTGTCCGTGCTGGCCTCGCTGGTGAACCTGGCGGTGGCGGTGGTTCTGCTGCGGGTGGGGCGCCGTCGCGGTTCCATCACCCTGGAGGCGGACGCCCATCACCTGCTCACGGACGTGTGGACCTCCGCCGGCGTCGTCGTGGGCGTGGG
This sequence comes from Burkholderiales bacterium, assembly GCA_044339985.1. Classification (GTDB taxonomy): domain Bacteria; phylum Pseudomonadota; class Gammaproteobacteria; order Burkholderiales. The sequence goes on from JBIIUM010000094.1 coordinate 8,256, forward strand.
CGCGGTGGCGCTCACCGGCTGGCAGCGGCTCGATCCGCTCATCGCCATGGCGGTGGCCGTGAACATCCTGTGGACGGGGTTCCGCCTGATGCGCCGGTCCTTCGGCGGATTGCTCGACCGCGCCGTCCCGGCACCCCAGCGCGCCAGCCTGCGCGCGCTGCTGGAGCGCTACCAGGCCGAGCACGGCGTCGCCTTCCATGCCCTGCGGTCCCGCGAGTCTGCCGGCCGCGCCTTCATCTCGGTGCATGTGCTGGTGCCGGGCGACTGGTCGGTGCAGCGCGGCCACGACCTGCTGGAGCGCTTCGAGGCCGACATCCGTGCCACCGTGCCCAGGTCCTGGGTGATCAGCCACCTGGAGCCGCTGGAAGACCCCGTATCGCTGGCCGATGAACCGCTCGACCGGTGATTACCAGTCGGGGTTGAAGCTCTTGACGATCACTCCGCCGGACTTTTCGTCCGGTTCCAGTTCCAGCAGTCCACGCGCCGCCGCCTCTTCGAGCAACCTCGAGAACGACTGAAAACCGTAATAGCTTTCGCTGAAGCCCGGCCGACGGCGCTTGAGCGCCTGCTTCACCATGGACCCCCAGACCTTGTCACCCGCGCCGCGCTCTTCCATGAGCGCCTCGACGGTTTCCATCACCAGGTCGAATGCTTCCTGGCGCAGAGCGTCTTCGTTGCGCGGGGCGGTCTCGCCTTCAGCGCCCTCCGCCACGTCGGTGGCCGCCTCCGCTGCGGGGGTTGCCGCTGATTTCTTCGTGGTCTTGGCGCCACGCTTGCGGGCCGTCTGGCGTCCGTTGGGTTTTTCGCGCACCAGGTCGTCGTAGTAGATGAACTCATCGCAGTTGGCGATCAGCAGGTCGGAGGTGGACTTCTTCACGCCCACCCCGATGACGGTCTTGTTGTTTTCACGCAGCTTGGACACCAGCGGCGAGAAGTCGGAGTCGCCCGTGATGAGCACGAAGGTGTCCACGTGGGACTTGGTGTAGCAGAGGTCCAGCGCATCCACCACCATGCGGATGTCGGCGGAGTTCTTGCCCGACTGGCGCACGTGCGGAATCTCGATCAATTCGAAGGAGGCTTCGTGCATGGGCGCCTTGAAGGTCTTGTAGCGCTCCCAGTCGCAGTAGGCTTTTTTCACCACGATGCTGCCCTTGAGCAACAGGCGTTCGAGGATTTTCTTGATGTCGAACTTGTCGTATTTGGCGTCGCGCACGCCCAGCGCCACGTTCTCGAAGTCGCAGAACAGCGCCATGCTGCGGGTGTCAATGGTTGCCATGCCGGTTGCCTCTCACGCGTTGTGGGGCGAAGCAGTGTGATGGCCGGCGCGCCGGCCCACCCCGAGCGCAGTGACCAGCGCCAGCAACTGAAACACGCCGATCATCGCGAACAGCCAGCCGGCGTGGTGGTTGTCCATCATGGCGCCGAACAGCGGCGGCGCCACTGCCACGCCGCTGTCCAGCCCCGAGTACACCACGCCGTACACGCGGCCCGTGGCATGACGCGGCGCGGCTGCCCGCACCAGCAGGTCGCGGGACGGACCGGCAATGCCGGAGGCGAACCCCATCACGGCGATGGGCGCGGCCAGCAGCCACAACGGCACGGCGCCGGTGGCCAGTAGCGCCGACATGGCGGCAGCCAGCACGAAAGAGCCGGCGATGACGTGGTCGTGGCGACGGTTGCGCGCCGCAAGGAACCCGCCCACGATGTTGCCGCCCGCGCTTGCCAGCATGAACAACGTAACGGCGCTGGCGGCCAGTGCCAGTGGCGCGTCGTAGAGTTCCTGGAGAGCCGCTGGCGCGAAGCTCTGGATGCCGCCCAGCGCCATGGCCATGGTGAAGAAGAAGCCGAAGCACACCCACACGGCGGGTTCGCGCAGAAAGGCAAGCGTGGTGCCCGGGATGGCTTCGTGCGCCTCGCGGCTGGCGCGCTCGCGCCGCATCGCCACGGTGTCGTGGAGGGCATCGCGCATCAGCAGCAGCGCCACCAGCACGCTCAAGGCGAGGGCGCTGGCACCCACCAGCGCGGTGCGCCAGCCTGTCAGCCCGGCCAGCGCCGCCAGCACCACCGGCGCCACCGCCCAGCCCAGGGTGCCCGCCAGCCCGTGGGCGCTGAAGGCGTGGGGAAGCCGCGCGGCGCTGACGCGCTGATTGAGCAGCGTGAAATCGGCGGGATGGAACACGGCGTTGCCGAGTCCGGAAATGGCCGCCCCCAGCAGCAACACCGGGTAGGAGGGCGCCGCCGCCAGCACCAACGCCGAGAGGGCAAGCAGCGCCACGCCGGCAACCAGCACCGGAAAGGCACCAATGCGATCCACCACGAATCCGGCCAGCGCCTGCCCGATACCGGAGACCGTGAACAGCACCGTCATCAACAGCCCCAGTTCCGCATAACTCAGGCCGAAGTGAACCTTCAGCCATGGAAACAGCGGCGCCACGATGAGGTGGAAGAAGTGCGAGGTGCCGTGCGCGACACCCACCAGACCGATGACACGCGCGTCGCGGCGCAGGCTCGCTCCGGAGGCAGGTAAAACGGCGGACATGTGAGGGCGGGCGGGGGCCGTCATTGACAAGGGGCGCAGTATAAGCCGCCATGGCTGCGTCGCCCGGGGGATAATGGCGTGGCGAAGTCGGCCGGGCAGCCGCTGCGCGCTTCGGGCGCGTAGAGGAAAGTCCGGGCACCGCAGGACAGGATGCCGGCTAACGGCCGGGCGCCGCGAGGCGACGGATCAGTGCAACAGAAAACACACCGCCGATGGCCCGTGAGGGATCAGGCAAGGGTGAAATAGTGCGCGGCCCGCCAGGGCCGCGGGGGCGGGCGCAAGTCCTCCCCGGGTAAGAGCCCACTGCCCCAGCGGCAACGTTCGGGGCTGGCAAACCCCATCCGGTGCAAGACCAAATAGGGAAGCCATGGCGTGGTCCGCGCCGCTTCCGGGTAGGTTGCTTGAGGCCGCGGGCAACCGCGGTCCCAGAGGAATGGCTGCCGCGGGGCGAAAGCCCCGGACAGAACCCGGCTTACAGGCCGACTTCGCTCTCCCTTTGCGAATTTCGCGTGGCCGCGACCCGGTGGGGCACAGCCAGCGGCAATTTCTCAAGTTGTTTCGAGGAAAAACGTTTAAAGCCATATTTATAAACAACATTGAGGTTCTGAGGCCCGTTCCGAAGGCTATCCTGTAAGTCTTTGTCCCACTTGAAAAAATCCCGGATTTTTCCTTGACCATGAATCAAACATGCAATAAAGTGGGAAAAAGCTGAATAAAGT
>JBIIUM010000308.1:0-3038 GCA_044339985.1 Burkholderiales bacterium
GCCTTGTGCTGGCCTGCGTCGCCACCCTGACCCAGGCCAACGACGTCATCCGCATCGGCTGGCTCTCGTCGCTCACGGGGCCGCTGTCCTCGGCGGCCCAGGCCGAGAACCAGGGCGTGCAGCTGGCCGTGGCCGAGATCAACGCCGCGGGCGGCATCAACGGCCGCAAGCTCGAGCTGCTCACCCGTGACACCGCCGGCGACCCCACCAAGGCGGTGAACCTGGCCCAGCAGCTGGCCTTCAGCGAGAAGGTGCACTTCATCATCGGCCCGGTGAACTCCGGCGAAGGCCTGGGCGCCACGCCCGTCATCGCCCGTGCCGGCGTGCCCAACCTGGTGATCGGCGCCCTGGAAGAGCTCACCGACCCGGTGAAATACCCGCGCGCCTTCCGGCTCATCAACACCAACCGCCAGTGGATCTCCACGGCCAACAACTACGCCCTGAAAACCCTCAAGCGCACCCGCATTGCCCTCATCGGCGACACCACCGGCTACGGCACCGCCAGCGCCAGAACGGCCACCGAGATGCTCGACGCGGCCGGCGTGAAGCCCGTCTACACCGTGCTGGTGGACCCCAACAAGACCGACCTCACCGACGAGCTCGCCAAGGCCCGCGCCGCCGGGGCCGACGTGATCATGCCCTGGTCGGCCGCCACCGGGCTGGTGGGCCGGCTGCTCAACGCCCGCGGCGATATGGGCTGGAACGTGCCGGTGGTGGGCCACACGGCGCTCATGGCGCCCCAGATCCGCAAGCTGCTCAACAAGCCCGAGTACTGGGAAAACGTGGTGGCCGCGGGCTACGCCAGCACCACCTTCGGCGCGGACGGCAAGCTGCCGCCGGCCACCGCGGCCCTCATGGAAAAGGTGCGCTCGCGCATCGCCCCCGGCGGCGGCGAGATCGAGCTGCTGTTCTGGTGGGTGGCCATGGGCTACGACTGCGTCAAGGTGATCGAGCACGCGGTGAAGACCGCCGGCGGCACCGACCCCGCGGCCATCCAGAAGGCCCTCGAGAACACCCGCGAACTGCGCGGCGTGTTCGCCAACTACTCGTGGAGCCCCACCGACCGCAACGGCTTTCCCGACGGCGACATGGTGCCCAACATCGCCAACACCCTGCGCGACGGCGCCTTCAAGCTCGCCAAGTAGGACCGGGGCTTCGCCATGCTGTCCGCGCTTGTCGCCGGGCTGGCCACCGGGGCGGTGTTCGCCGCCACGGCGCTGGCCTACAACGTGATGTTCTCCACCTCCAAGGTGCTGTCGGTGACCACCGGCCACCTGCCCATGCTGGGCGGCGTGGCGGGCGCCTACGTCATCGCCGGGCTGGGGCTGCCGTGGTGGCTGGGGCTGCTGGCTGCCACGGGCACGGGCGCGCTGTTCGGGCTGCTGACCGAATGGGTGGCCATCCGACGGGTGCTGGCGCGCAGCGACGAACATCTCTGGCTGCTGTCCACGCTGGCGCTGGCCACCATGGTGCAGCAGGCGGTGGGCCTGTGGTGGGGCACCGAGCCGCGCCCCTTCCCGCGCCTGATTCCGCAGGAGTTCTCCGCCGGGCTGGCCGACCAGAAGTTCTGGCTGCCCATCGTGCTGGCGGTGGCCATGGCCGGGGGGCTGGAGCTGTTCTACTCGCGCACCATGGCGGGCAAGCTGTTCGTGGCCATGTCCGAGGACGCCTTCGCGGCGCGCGCCCGGGGCATTCCCACCGAGCGCATCCGCGTGGCCTCCTACGCGCTGGCCGGCGCCCTGGGCGGGCTGGCGGGCTTTGCCGCGGGCCAGCTCACCTTCGCCTACTTCGCCCTGGGCCTCACCCTCACGCTCAACGGCTTCATCGCCCTGGCGGTGGGCGGCCTGGGCAGCAACGTGGGCGCGCTCATGGGCGGCTTCGCCCTGGGCCTGCTCAACGCCCTGGCAAGCTACTGGTTTGGCGGCGAATACCAGCAGACCATCGCCGTGGGCCTGCTCATGGTGGTGCTGCTGGTGAAGCCCGAGGGGCTGCTGGGCTCCAAGCAGGTGCGGCCGGTATGAGCGCGGAGCACCGCCGCCTGGGGCTGGCCGCGCTGCTCGCCCTGGGCGCCGCCACCCTGCCCTTCTGGGCGGCCGACCAATACCAACTGCACCTGGCCACGCTGATCGCCGCCTACTGGGTGCTGATCGGCGGCCTCAATCTGGTGGTGGGCTACGCGGGCCAGCTCTCCATCGGGCACGTGGGGCTGCTGTCCATCGGCGCCTATGCCTTTGCCATCCTGGCCGGCAACGCGGGCTGGCACCCGGCCCTGGCGGTGACGGCCTCGGGCGCGCTGTGCGGCGGCGCCGGGCTGCTGCTGGGCCTGCCCTCGCTGCGTCTGCCCGGCTTTTACTTCGCCATGGCCACCATGGCCGTGGCCCTGATCGTGGGCGAGGCGGTGCTGGCCCAGGGCGATCTCACCGGCGGCGGCGTGGGCCTGCCGGTGCCGGGCTTTCCGGCGCCCTTTGACTCGCCGGCCGGGTTCTACTGGCTGGCGGCGGCCAGCGCGGCGGTGGTGACGTGGCTCACCTGGAACGTGGCGCGGCGCATGCAGGGCCGCGGCCTCATCGCCATCCGCGACAGCGTGGTCACCGCCCAGGCGGTGGGCGTGCCGGTGCTGGGCGCCAAGCTGCGCGCCTTCGTGTTCAGCGGCGTGTGCGCCGGCGTGGGCGGCAGCCTGTTCGCCGCGCTGCAGAGCTACATCACGCCCGACACCTTTCACTTCGAGCTGAGCCTGTTCTTCTTCGTGTGCATCATCATCGGCGGGCGCGGCGGCATCCTGGGGCCCTTCCTGGGCGTGGTGGTGCTCACGGCGCTGCCCGAGCTGGTGTCGCCGTTGGCCAAGCTGGGCAACTTCTTCTACGGGCTGCTGCTGCTGGCGGTGGTGCTGGTGGTGCCCGAGGGCATCGGGCGGGTGTTCGAGCTGGTGGCCGCGCGCCTGAAGCCGCGCCCCGTGGAGAGCGTGCCGGTGTCGCCCGACCTGCCGCGGCTGGCGCGCGCCCTGCGGAGCGACCGGTGAGCGCCGCCGCCGCGGCCGT
>JBIIUM010000016.1:0-33839 GCA_044339985.1 Burkholderiales bacterium
CTACGCCATGGCAGGCGGGCGGCTGGCGGCGGAAGCCGTGGAACAGTTCCTCGCCACGGGCGAGGCTGGCGCTCTGGCCATAGCGCGCAAGCGCTTCATGCGCGCCCACGGCCGGGTGTTCTGGATCCTGGGCATCATGCAGCGCTTCTGGTACGTGAACGACCGGCGCCGCGAGCGCTTCGTGAGCATTTGCGCCGACCGCGACGTGCAGCGGCTCACCTGGGAGTCGTACATGAACAAGAAGCTCACCCGCAAGAGCCCCATCGCGCACGTGCGAATCTTCTTCAAGGACCTCGCCCACCTGGTGGGCATCGTTTCGCCCTGACCGGACCGGCACGGCCATGGCTGAACTGTTCGCTTCCGGCCGGGCCATCGACCTGATCCTCGCGGGCATCGCTCTGGAAGCGCTGGCGCTCTACGCACTGGGGCGTGCACGCCGAGCAGGTGGACTGCAGATCGCGGACTGGCTGCCCAGCCTCGCCTCGGGCGCACTGTTGATGCTTGCCTTGCGCTTCGCCATTGCCGGCGCGCCCTGGCCCCTGTTGTCGCTGCTGCTGCTGTGCTCGGGAGGCATGCATGCGGCCGACCTGTGGTTTCGTCACCGCACCCGCCTACGCCTGCAGGCCGCAGCGGGTTCCACCGGTAGCGCGTAGCACACCGGACTGTCTGGCGGTGCACTGAGCCCGCTCATAACATCCAGGTTTTCGGGCCAGTTTCGGGAATCACTCATGGCCGTCAGTCCACTGCCACCCCTATCGCCAACGCCCCCAGCCGTGCGCGGGGCGGGGTTCATCCCGGCATTCGTGCCGCCGACGGTTCCGGCGTCCCCCGCGGTGAACTTCACCCGCCTGGTGGGATCGGCGCGCGCCACTGGCGCACCGCTGCCCGCGCGAGGCCTGGAAGGCGCGGTTCCTCAACCCGATGGACTGTCACTGCTGGACCGAGCGCTGGTGCGCGATCTCGTGGCAGGCTTCGAGCGGGTCAGCGGCACCCTAGGCGTCATGAGTGCCTCACCCGCGTTTCTAGGCAATCTCGGAGCCGAAGGCGCCATCGGCCGTACCGGTCTGCCCGATGCGTTGCGCAACCTCGGCACCCGTGAGGCCGTGGCCCTCTACGCCAGCCTAGCCTCTCTGGGTAGCGCGTTGCAGGCCATGGCATCGGACGGTGGTCCCAGCATGGGGTCGCTGCTCGACGTTTCGGCCTGAGGCGGTGCCCGTCAGGGCCTGTGCCCAGCGCAGTCCGTCAAATCAGCAAGCCGGCAAGACCCGCCACCAGCACCACCGCCAGCAGCAGACTGCCGCGCAGGCCGCGCGGGGTGTTCTCGCGAGAGAGTGCGGCGCCTTGGCGCTCGCGTTGTTCCAGCCAGACAAACCAAGCCAATTCCTTCATGGGACTCTCCAGTCGAGGCCCGTCGCGCAATGGACGGCTCCGGGGCTTGCAATCGCGTGCTGACCCGCTTGCGCCAAAGCAGGGCGCAGGGTGACAGGCTACGAAGGTCGAGGGGCGCCGACGGCGGCCCTGGACGCGGTGCGGGAGAGCGTCCCTAGAGGGGGGACAGGGAGTCGGGTACCAGACGGCTTGGGGAGTTTTCGCAGGTCATGCAATACCTCCTTGCGCTTGCAGAAGCGGGCGCCAGCAATGGGCTCTGGTTGGACCGGACGCAGGCGTGGTGCCATGCCCGGGGACGAAAGAAGCGCCCGCGGTCACGGCAGGCACCCGATCGGAATGCGTTGCGGATTCTGCCTGTAAGACGAGGCGGCGCCAAGTCCAGCCCAGCGCTTCAATCCCAGCGATCATCGCGCACCCGCACCATTCCTGCCCGAACTTCAACAGGAAACACAGTGGCGGGTTCGAAGGCCGGGGCGCTCAAGGCCTGGCCGGTGCGGATGGAGAACTGCGCGCCGTGGCGCGGGCAAATCACCCGCTCGCCCTGCACGCAACCGCCGGTTAGCGTGCCGCCATCGTGGGTACAGGTATTTTCCAGCGCGAAGTAGCCATCGTCCAGAGCAAACACCACTGCGGGGGTGCCGTCCATATCCACCTCCCGCTGAGTGCCAGGCTGGAATTGGTCCACCGGCGCCACATCGATCCAACCCGACATGACGACCCCTAAACCGGCACCACTTCCAGGTCGGGATCCACCTGGCGCACCAGGCCTTCGATGCCGGCCAGGGTGCCCGACAGGGAACTCGGGCAACTGCCACAGGCGCCCTGGTAGTGCACATGCAGTTCATTGCCCTCCAGGCCGACGATGTACACATCGCCACCGTCGCCTTGCAGATACGGGCGCACGCGCTCGTCGAGCAACTCGCTGATGGCCACCAACTTGTCCCGCTGTTCGGGGGTGAGATTCGGGTCGTCCAGCAGCGCGCTGCTGGCGGCGCCGTACTGCGCGGAACCGTCCTCCGCGGTGGGCGCTTCGCGGATCGGCACGGCAACCTCTTTCATGAGCTTCGACCACTCCGCTTCGCCATCCTGGGTGACGGTGATCCAGTTATCCACGTAGAACACGCTGGTCACATGGGCGATGGCGAAAATCGCCTTGGCCAGCAGGTCCGATTCAGCCTCTTGCGGGGAATCGAAGGAGTGCGCAACGCCCCAGGACAACGGCTCCTTGAGCACGAACTTCATGGCGTTGGGATTCGGCGTGCGTTCGACTTCGGCGATCTTGGGCATGGCTGGCAGGGATGCTGGAAGCGCGTCTGTTCTCAGTGGGTTGCCGGGTCGGCCGGGTCCTGGTCACCCTCGGTAGAGGTGGTGCCTTGCTGGCGGAACGCGGCGTGCAGGGTGTGCCAGGGCAGCACCGCGCACTTCACCCGCGAGGGCAAGTCCTTGACGCCCGCGAACACGGCAAGCCGCCCCAGGTGATTTGGTTGTGTCACGGGATCGAGAGCCCCGGTGACCATCCCACGGAACTCTTCGATCAGCGCCTGCGCTTCCGCCACGGGCCTGCCCTTGACGTTGGCGGTCATCATGGACGCCGAGGCCTTGCAGATGGCGCAGCTCTCCCCCTCAAAGGCGATTTCCGCCACCCGGTCGGCATCCACCCTGAGGGAAAGCCAGATGTGGTCACCGCACAACGGATTGAGCCCTTCGGCTCGGTGCGTGGGCGCGCCGAGCGCGCCGTAGTTGCGCGGCTTGCGGTTGTGATCGAGGATCACTTCCTGATAGAGCTGCTTGCTGTCGGCCACGCCTGGCGCCTCAAGCAAACAGCTTCTGGATGCGCCGCAGGCTATCCACGAGCGCGTCCACTTCCTCGAAGGTGTTGTAGAAGGCGAAGGAGGCACGCACGGTGCCGGGAATTCGAAAGCGATGCATCACCGGCTGGGCGCAGTGGTGCCCGGTACGCACGGCAACCCCGTCTTCATTGAGCAGCGTGCCCACATCGTGGGGATGCACCTCACCCAGGTAGAAGGACAGCACCGCCGCCTTGTGCCGCGCCGTGCCGTAGATGCGCACGCCAGGCAGCGCCGCCACCTGCTCGGTGGCGTAGGCGAGCAGCGCCTGCTCATGGGCGGCGATGGCATCCAGGCCAATGCCGCGCACATACTCGGCTGCCTCGCCCAGCGCGATGGCCTGGGCGATGGGCGGCGTGCCGGCCTCGAACTTGAAGGGAATCACGTTGTAGGTGGTTTTCTCGAAAGTCACCGACAAAATCATGTCGCCACCACCGCGGAAGGGCTTCATGCGCTCCAGCCACTCGGCCTTGCCGTAGAGCACGCCGATGCCCGTGGGGCCATAGAGCTTGTGGCCGGTGAAGGCGTAGAAGTCGCAGTCCAGCGCCTGCACGTCCACCGGCATGTGCTGCACCGCCTGCGCGCCGTCGATCATGATGGGCACGCCATGGGCATGGGCGATGCGCACCATCTCTTCGACGGGGTTGACGGTTCCCAGCGCATTGGAGACGTGCGTGACCGACACGAACTTGGTGCGCGGCGTGAACAGTTTTTCGTACTCGTCCATCAACAACGTGCCGGTGTCGTCGATGGGCACCACCTTGAGATTCGCTCCCTTCTCCTCGCACAGCATCTGCCAGGGAACGATGTTGGCGTGGTGCTCCAGGTGGGTGATGATGATCTCGTCGCCCTCGCCGATGAAGGCGCGGCCGAAGCCATGGGCCACGAGGTTGATGGCGTCCGTGACGTTGGACGTGAACACGATCTCGCGGTCGGACAGCGCGTTCAGGAATCCCTGCACGCGATGGCGCGCCTCCTCGTAGGCTGCCGTGGCCCGCTCCGAGAGCGTGTGCACGCCGCGGTGGATGTTGGCGTGCTCGTGGGTCTGGTAGCGCACCAGGCGGTCGATGACACGCTGGGGCATCTGGCTGCTGGCGCCGTTGTCCAGATAGGCCAGCGGCTTGCCGTGGGGATGCACGTTGGCGAGGATGGGAAAGTCGGCGCGTAGCCGTTCCACGTCCAGAGACGCGGCGGGTCTGCGAGGCGAGAGTACAGCGGCGTTCATCGGACGATCTCCGTGGTGCCGGTGCGGGCAGTGAGTGTTCCACGCAGACGCGCCACCACCGATGGCAGCGCGATGCGGTTCACGAGCCCGGCGGCGAAGGCGTAGGTGAGCATGGCACGCGCGGCCGATTCGGACAGGCCCCGGCTGCGCAGGTAAAAAACTTCCTCCGCTTCGAGTTGCCCCACGGTGGCACCGTGGGCGCACTTCACGTCGTCGGCGAAAATCTCGAGCTGCGGCTTGGCATCCACGCGCGCCTTGTCCGACAGCAGCAAGTTACGGCTTTGCTGTGCAGAGTTGGTGCGCTGGGCGCCCTCGCGCACCAGGATGCGGCCATTGAACACGGCGTGGGCGCCGCCATCCACGATGCAACGGTGCTCCTGGCGGCTGGAGCCATCGGCTGCGGCGTGGTCGATGAAACTGTGGGTGTCGGCCAGCTGCCGGCCGGCGAGCAGCGCCAGACCGTCCAGTTCGCACCGTGCACCCGGACCCGCCTGGGTGAGGTGCAAATCCAGCCGCGAGATGCGTGCCCCAAAGGCCACGGCCATAGCCCCGTAGTGGGCATCGCGATCCAGCCGCACACCGGTGGTACCGATGTGAAAGGCGTTCTTGCTGTCGTGTTGAAGCCGCACGTGCCGCACCCGGGCGCCGGGGCCAGCCACCACCTCGGCCACGGCGTTGACGCCGTAGGTGTCCTGGTGAACCGCCACGTAATCCTCCACCAGCACCAGCTCCGATGCGGCGTCTGCGATAACCAGCAGGCGCGGGCTGACCGCCACGTCGGCCAGGGTACTCACGTACAGCACATGCACCGGCGGCACACGCACGCCGCGCGGGGCGTGCAGGAAAAGCCCGTCGTGCAGATACGCGGTGTTGATGGCGGCGAAAGCGCTCCCGCCAATCGCCACACAGCCACCCAGATGGGCGCGCACCAGTTCCGCGTGAGACTCCAGCGCCTCGGCGAGCGGCAACAGAAGCGCCCCGCCCGCCTCCGCGAGCCGCGACAGCCCGGGGACGAAGTGGCCGTCCACGAAGGTCAGGCGCAGCGGCGCCTCGGCCACTTCGAAGGGCACCAGCGACGCAGCATCCAGGGCACCCGCCGCTGCGGGCGCGCGAAATGCCAACCGGTACAGCGGCGAGAGGTCGGTGAAGCGCCAGTCTTCGTCCCGCGGGGTGGGCAGCGTCAAGGCGTGGGCGCGCTCCAGGGCATCGGCACGCACCCCGTTAACCCAGCCGGCGCGATGCTCCGGAAACAATTCGTGGCCCGACAACAGGCTGTCGAGCCAGGTGGATGCCACGGTGCTCATCAGGCGGCCCTGGCCTCCTGGGCAACCCAGTCATAGCCGCGTCGCTCCAGTTCGAGGGCCAGTTCACGCCCCCCGGTCTTCACCAGTCGGCCTCCTTCCATCACATGGACGAAATCGGGCACCACGTAATCGAGCAGCCGTTGGTAGTGGGTGACCAGCACCACCGCGTTGTCGGGCGTGCGCAGCGCGTTGATGCCGCCGGCCACCACCCGCAACGCGTCGATATCCAGCCCGGAATCGGTTTCGTCCAGGAAGGCCAGGCTGGGCTCGAGCAGCGCCATCTGCAAAATCTCGTTGCGCTTTTTCTCTCCGCCCGAAAAACCTTCGTTCACAGAACGATCGAGAAACGCTGGGTCCATCTCCAGCAGCTTCATCTTGTCGCGCACGAAATCGTCGAATTCCAGCGGATCGAGCTCTTCGCGGCCGCGCGCGCCCTGCACGGTGTTGTAGGCGAGCCGCAGGAACTGGGCATTGGCCACGCCCGGCACTTCCACCGGATACTGGAAAGAAAGAAAAAAGCCGGCGCGGGCGCGCTCCTCGGGCTCGAGATCGAGCAGATCGGCACCGAGGAAAGTGGCGCCACCGCCGGTCACCTCATAGGCGGGATGGCCCGCCAGCACCTTGGAGAGCGTGCTCTTGCCCGAGCCGTTGGGCCCCATGATGGCGTGCACCTCTCCGGCACGCACCGTGAGATCAATGCCCTTGAGAATGGTCTTGCCCGCCACGGTGGCGGTGAGCCCGTCCACGCGCAGCAATTCACGGCCAGGAGGCTGACTCATCCAACGCTTCCTTCAAGCTTGAGGCCCAGGAGGCGCCCGGCCTCCACGGCGAATTCCATGGGCAGCTGCGTGAACACGTCTTTCACGAAGCCGTTGATGATCATCGACACGGCCTCCTCGTTGCCGATGCCCCGGCTGGCGAAGTAGAACAGCTGGTCCTCACCGATCTTCGAGGTGGTGGCCTCGTGCTCCACGCGCGCCGTGCTGTTCTGCACGTCGATGTAGGGAAAGGTGTTGGCGCCGCAGCGATCGCCGATGAGCATGGAGTCGCACTGGGAATAGTTGCGCGCGCCCGCGGCCTTGGGCCCGATCTTCACCAGTCCGCGGTAGGAGTTGTTGGACTCGCCCGCGGAGATGCCCTTGGAGACGATGGTGCTGCGGGTGTTGCGCCCCACGTGGATCATCTTGGTGCCGGTGTCGGCCTGCTGGCGGTGGTTGGTGAGCGCCACGGAGTAGAACTCGCCCACCGAGTTCTCGCCCAGCAACACGCAGGACGGATACTTCCAGGTGATGGCCGATCCGGTCTCCACCTGGGTCCAGGAAATGCGCGAGTTGACGCCCTGGCAGAGACCGCGTTTGGTGACGAAGTTGTAGATGCCGCCCACGCCGTTGGCGTCGCCCGCATACCAGTTTTGCACCGTGGAGTACTTGATGTAGGCGTCATCCAGGGCCACCAGCTCCACCACCGCGGCGTGCAACTGGTTGGTGTCGAACTTCGGCGCCGTGCAGCCCTCGAGATAGCTCACCTCGGCGCCCTCCTCCGCCACGATGAGCGTGCGCTCGAACTGCCCCGACTCCTGGGTGTTGATGCGAAAGTAGGTGGACAGCTCCATGGGGCATTTCACGCCCCGGGGGATGTACACGAACGAGCCATCGGTGAACACCGCCGAGTTGAGTGCGGCGTAGAAGTTGTCGGCAGCGGGCACCACCGTGCCCAGGTAGCGGCGCACCAGTTCCGGATGCTCGCGCACCGCCTCGGAGAAGGAACAGAACACGATGCCCACATCGGCGAGCTTCTGTTTGTAGGTGGTGGTGACCGACACAGAATCGAAAATCACGTCCACCGCCACGCCAGCCAGCGCGGCCTGCTCGTGCAAGGGCACGCCGAGTTTTTCGAAGGTGCGCTTGAGCTCCGGGTCCACCTCGTCCATGGAGGCGAGCTTGTTTTTGGGCTTGGGCGCCGAGTAGTAGATGATGTCCTGGTAGTCGATGGGCGGGTACTTCACATTCGGCCAGGCGGGCTCGGACAGGGTGAGCCAGTGCCGGTAGGCGGCCAGCCGGAAGTCGAGCAGCCAGTCGGGCTCGTCCTTCTTGCGGGAGATCTGGCGGATCACCTCTTCCGACAAACCCTTGGGCACGGTGTCGGATTCGATGTCGGTGACAAAGCCATGCCGGTAGGGCTGGTCGATGAGGTTTTGCAGCACCGTGCTCACGGCCGCACCTCCGCCGCCGCCGGATCAATGGTGAAGCTCTCGCCACAACCGCAGGTGGCGCTCACCCGCGGGTTGTCCACCTTGAAGACCTGCTTGAAGCCCTCACGCACGAAATCCAGCGTGGCGCCGTCCAGATAGGCAAAGGCCTCCGCCGGCACCACGACCGTGGCCCCGAGTTCTTCGAAACAATGCTCCCCCTCGGCGGCCTGCAAGGCCGCCTCGAAGGTGTAGGTCAAGCCCGAGCAGCCCACCTGCTTCACACCCAGGCGCAAGCCCAGGCCGCCCCGGCCCTTGACGATGGTTTCGCGAATGCGGCGAGCCGCACTTTCCGTGAGATGAATGGCCACCTCGGATTTCCTCCAGAAACGACGCCCTGTCAGGCGGTGAGCGCCGCGCCGCCGCTTGCTGAGATGGAGCGCACGGCACGCACTGGCAGCTCCACGGGAGCCACGCCGGCAGCAGCCGCTGCACGCAGCGCGTGCTGCCGGGCCACCAGTTCAGAGAGCTTGACGTTGCGCAGATAATCGAAGATGCGGGCGTTGAGCGCCGACCAAAGGTCGTGGGTCAGACATTTATGGTCGTCGTGACAGTTTTCCAGACCGCCGCACTGAGTGGCGTCAATGGGCTCATCCACCGCCAGAATGATGTCCGCCACGGACACCTCGTCGGTCTTGCGAGCGAGCGTGTAGCCACCGCCGGGACCGCGGGTGCTGTTGACCAGTTGCTGGCGCCGCAGCTTGCCGAACAACTGTTCCAGGTAGGACAGGGAGATTTTCTGACGCTGACTGATCTCGGCGAGGGTGACGGGCCCAGCCCCGTCGCGCAAGGCGAGATCGATCATTGCGGTGACAGCAAACCGGCCTTTGGTGGTGAGTCGCATGGTCGCCTCATGGAAAGAATCATTTCAGGGGTTCCTGGCAACCCATCTTATAAGTTGATGGTTTTTGTCAACAATCCGAATCGTAGTAAACCCAAGCGATTCGGTCAACAATCCTCGGAGTGGGCACCGCACCCGGGAGTTCCCGGCGATGCGGTTGGTGGCGCGGTGCGACGGCCTGCCAAGCAGCGCCAGTCAGGCCGCCGGACGGGACCGGCGCAACTCCGCTTGCAAGGCTTCGATGCGGCGTTGCTGCTCGGCCGCCTGCTCCATGAGGCCCTGTACCGCCTTCACCAACGGGTCGTTCATGTCGTTGCTAACGCCGTAAGCGGAAAAGCCCGCAGGCGGGTCTTGCGGGCGTTCGGCGCCATCGTCCAGGATGCGGGCCGGAATACCAACGGCCGTGGCCCCGGCAGGTACGTCCTTCACCACCACGGCGTTGGAGCCCACCTTGGCGTTGTCACCCAGGGTGATGGGACCCAGCACCTTGGCGCCGGCGCCGATCACCACGCCGCGGCCCAGGGTGGGGTGGCGCTTGCCCTTGTTCCAAGTGGTGCCGCCGAGGGTTACTCCGTGGTAGAGGGTGCAATCGTCTCCGATTTCCGCCGTCTCGCCGATCACCACGCCCATGCCGTGATCGATGAAGAACCGCCGCCCGATGCGCGCGCCAGGGTGGATCTCGATGCCCGTAAACCAGCGCCCCAGATGCGCGAGCCAGCGCGCCAACCACTTGAGGTTCCATTGCCACAGGCGATGGGCTGCACGATGCACCAGCATGGCGTGAAAGCCGGGATAGCAGGTGACCACCTCCCAGGTGGAGCGCGCCGCCGGGTCGCGGTCGAAAACCACGCGGATTTCTTCGCGGAGGCGGGCAAACATGGCGATGGTCAGGGCGGAGGGCGGCGGCGAGGAGGGCGGACGGTAGCGAGTCGATGGCTGGCCGTCAACCGACCGGCGCCACGCTCAATCCCCCGCGGCGCGCCGCAGCACCTGCTTGAGGAATCCGCGCACCACATTCACCTCCTCCTCCTCGAGCGCAGCGCGGGCCACCAGCCGGCGCAACCGCTCGCGCAGCTTCTTGGGGTGGGCCGGGTCGAGGTAACCCAGCGCCACCAGCACCTCCTCCAGATGCGCATGCAGGCGCTCGATGGATTCATGGCTGGCGGGCAGGGGCAAGTCCGTGGCAGGCAACGGTGCGCCCGCGGCCATGCGCAACTCATAGGCGAACACCTGCACCGCGGCCGCCAGGTTCAGAGAGGAATAGTCGGGATTGGCGGGAACATGTGCCAGGAGGTTGCAGCCCATCACCTCCTCGGCCGATAGACCGTCCTTCTCCGTGCCGAACACCAGCGCCACCTCCGCCCCGGCGCGCGCCACGGCCACGGCCCGGGCAGCGGCTTCGCGGCAGTCCACCATGCCATGGGTCATGGCATAACCATGACTCACCGTGGCCACCGCCAGCGACGTGCCTTCCAGCGCCTGGGTCAGGCTGGCGCACACCGGAGCGGCGTTCAGCACATCGAGCGCATTGGAGGCGCGGGCTTCGGCCTGCGGATCGGGGAAACGGCGGGGATTCACCAGTACCAGGCGCGTCAGGCCCATGGTCTTGAGGGCCCGAGCGGTGGCGCCCACGTTGCCAGGGTGGCTTGGGTGCGAGAGAACCACACGGATGCGTTGCAGAGGATCGGGTATTGGCATTTGTGTCAGCGCGAACGCGGGCAGCGCGGCGTCGGGGCGCAACCGACACCTTCGGCTAGAATTGCGCCCCTTTTCCTCACCGGGCGCCCACGCACCATGCATCCCATGCTCAACACTGCGGTCAAGGCCGCGCGCCGGGCAGGCAGCATCATCAATCGCGCCTCGGACAACCTGGATGCGCTCACGGTACGCCACAAGTCTCTCAATGACCTGGTGTCAGAGGTCGACCGCGCCGCGGAGGAAGCAATCATCGACGTGATCAGGGGAGCATACCCGGACCATGCGATGTTAGCGGAGGAAAGCGGCGAGAGCGGCGCGTCGGACCACCAGTGGATCATTGACCCGCTGGACGGAACCACCAACTTCCTGCACGGCTTTCCGGTGTACTGCGTGTCCATCGCCATGACCTACAAGGGCGTGCTTACCCACGGCGTCATTTTCGATCCGGTGCGCAACGACCTTTTCACCGCATCGCGCGGCGCCGGGGCGTTCCTGAACGACCGCCGCATGCGCGTCTCGAAACGCGAGAAGCTCATCGACGGCCTGATAGGCACGGGCTTCCCCTTCCGCGAGCACGCCCATACCGATGCCTACGTGGCCATGATGAAGGAGTTCATGCACAGGACCGCCGGCATCCGCCGCCCCGGCGCGGCGGCGCTGGACCTGGCCAACGTGGCGGCGGGTCGCCTGGACGGCTTCTGGGAAATCGGCCTGCAGCCCTGGGACATGGCTGCCGGCGCGCTCATGATCCTCGAGGCCGGCGGGCTGGTGGGCGACCTGGAAGGCAACGACGGCTTCCTGCGCAAGGGCCAGATCTGCGCCGCCAATCCCAGGCTCTTTCCGCAGATGCTGGCGGTGATCGGCGCCCATCTGCCCGCCACCTTGCGCGGCTGAGCCAACACCCGCCCGCCGTGGGAAAAACCGCCGTGAGCGCCCAGCACACGCCGGTCATGCAGCAGTACCTGCGTTTCAAGGCCGAGCACGCCGACAAGCTGCTGTTCTTCCGCATGGGCGACTTCTACGAGCTGTTTTTTGAAGACGCCGAGCGCGCCGCGCGGCTGCTGGACATCACGCTCACGCGCCGCGGCCAGTCAGCGGGCGCACCCATCCCCATGGCGGGTGTGCCTTTCCACGCCGCCGAGCAATACCTGGCGCGGCTGGTCAAGGCAGGCGAGTCGGTGGCCATCTGCGAGCAGATCGGCGACCCCGCCACGGCCAAGGGGCCGGTGGAGCGGCGCGTCACGCGCATCGTCACACCCGGCACACTCACCGACGCGGCGCTGCTGGACGAGCGCCGCGACAACGTGCTGCTGGCCATCGCCCACGGCCGCGGGCAACTGGGTCTCGCGGCTCTTTCCCTTGCCTCGGGCCAGCTGCGCGCGCTCGAGATCGAGGCCACCGCCCTGAGCGCGGAGCTGATGCGCATCGTGCCCGCGGAGATCCTGCTCGCCGACGACGACGCCCTTGGCGCCGTGGACGCCTGCGGCGTGCCGGTTCGGCGTCTGCCCGCCTGGCACTTCGACGCGCTGGCGGGACGGCGGGCGCTGTGCGTGCAGTTCGGCACCCGCGACCTGGCGGCCTTCGACGCCGAGCACCTGGAGGCCGCCCTGGGCGCCGCCGGCGCACTGTTGCAGTACGCCCGCGCCACCCAGGGCGGCGACCTGGCCCACGTGCGCGCGCTCACGGTGGAGCGCGGCGAGGACCTGGTGATCCTCGACCCGGCCACACGCCGCAACCTCGAGCTCACCGAAACGCTGCGCGGCGAGCCTGCGCCCACGGTGCTGTCGGTGCTGGATACCTGCTCCACCAGCATGGGCAGCCGGCTGCTGCGCCACTGGCTGCACCACCCGCTGCGCGATCGCGACGAGTTGCGCGCCCGCCTCGGCGCGGTCGAAGCGCTGCGCGGTGCTGGCGGCGCCGCCCCCCGGGAGACCTTGCGCGGCGTGGTGGATGTGGAGCGGGTCACCGCGCGCGTGGCACTGGGCACCGGGAGGCCGCGGGACCTCTCGGGCCTGCGCGACACCCTTGCTGCCCTGCCGGCGCTGGCCCAGGCCCTTGCCGCCGCGCCTGCGCCGCGGCTCGCGGCCCTGGCCACGGGTCTAGGAGTCTCGCCCGAGGTGCACGCCCGGCTGGCCGCGGCGCTGCGGGACACGCCCTCGGCCAGCCTGCGCGATGGCGGCGTGATTGCTGACGGCTTCGACAGCGAACTGGACGAGCTGCGCGCCATCCAGACCGACAGCGGCGCCTTCCTGCTGGCCCTGGAGCAGCGCGAGCGCGCCCGCAGCGGCATCGCCAACCTGAAGGTGGAATACAACCGCGTGCACGGCTTCTTCATCGAAGTGACCCACGCCAACGTCGGGCGCGTGCCCGAGGACTACCGCCGCCGCCAGACGCTGCGCAACGCCGAGCGCTACATCACCCCGGAGCTCAAGGCCTTCGAGGACAAGGCGCTGTCTGCTCAGGACCGTGCGCTGGCGCGCGAAAAGCTGCTCTACGACGAGCTGCTCGCCTCCCTCGCGCCCCATGTGCCGGGGCTGCAGGCGGCCGCGGCGGCGCTAGCCGAGCTGGACGTGCTGGCCACCTTCGGCGAGCGCGCCGATGCGCTCGGCCTGGCGGTGCCCGAGCTCACGGATGAGGACCTGCTGGAGATCGACGCAGGCCGCCATCCAGTTGTGGAAGCGCAGGTGGACAATTTCGTGCCCAACCACCTGCGGCTGGGCCCGGAGCGGCGGCTGCTGCTGGTGACCGGCCCCAACATGGGCGGCAAGTCCACCTACATGCGCCAGGTGGCGCTGATCGCCCTGCTTGCCCACGTGGGCTGCTTCGTGCCGGCGCGCGCCGCGCGCATCGGGCCGCTGGACCGCATCTACACCCGCATCGGCGCCGCTGACGACCTGGCCGGCGGGCGGTCCACCTTCATGGTGGAGATGACCGAGGCGGCCGCCATCCTGCACGGCGCCACGGAGCGCTCGCTGGTTCTCATGGACGAAATCGGGCGCGGTACGTCCACCTTCGACGGCCTGGCGCTCGCCTGGGCCATCGCCCGCCACCTGGTGGAGAAGAACCGCGCCTTCACCTTGTTCGCCACCCATTACTTCGAGCTTACCGCCCTGGCGGCCGATTACCGCACCGTGGCCAACGTGCATCTGGACGCGGTGGAGCACAAAGACCGCATCGTGTTTCTCCATGCCGTGGAAGAGGGCCCTGCCTCCCGCAGCTACGGCCTGCAGGTGGCCCAGCTGGCCGGTGTGCCTGGCGCAGTAATCCGCGCTGCGCGGCGCAAGCTTGGCGAACTGGAGGGCGCGGCCAGCCCCCAGGGCGATCTGTTCAGCCCGCCGCCGCTGCCCACACCCGCGGTAGCCGAGCATCCGGCGCTCGACCGGTTGCGCGCCCTGCAACCCGACGCGCTGTCGCCGCGCGAAGCGCTCGACCTGCTCTACGAGTTGCAGCGGCTTGCCTCCGACCGTTAGCGCGCTGCTGGGGCTGGCGTTGCTGCTGGCCCAGGGGGCCGGCAGCGCGGCGGAGTTCGCCTTCGCGGCCATGGGCGATGCGCCCTACAACCCCGAGGAGCGCGCACGCATGGAAGCTCTGCTGGCCTCCCTGGCGCACCAGCCCGTAGCCTTCGCCGTGCATGTGGGCGACATCAAGAGCGGCCACGGGCTGTGCGCCGATGCCGTGTTCGCCGACCGCCATGCACTGCTTGACGCCTCGCCCGTGCCGCTGGTGCTGCTGCCGGGCGATAACGACTGGACCGACTGCGACCGCTTCCTGGCCGGCGGTTACGTGCCCGAGGAGCGGCTGGCGAAACTGCGCGCGCTGTTCTTCACCGCGCCGCATGGCCTTGGCCGCCGTTCCCTGCCACTGGAGCGCGATGCGGTGCGAGCCGATGGCTGTTGCCCCGAGAACGCACGCTGGTGGCACGAAGGGGTGCTGTTTCTCGCCCTTCACGTGGTGGGCAGCCGTGACAACCACGGGGATGGCAAACAGGCAAAGGCTGAATTCACGGCGCGGCGCGCGGCCGTGCTGGCGTGGCTCAAGGAGAGCTTTGCTCAGGCGCGCGCCCGTCAGGCGCCGGCGGCGGTGGTGCTGATTCACGCCAACCCGTCGCTACGGCGCGCCACGCCGCAGCCTGCCTATGAGAGCTTGCTGGAAGGGCTGCGCGCCGAGGTGCAGGCCTTCGCGCGCCCAGTGCTGCTGGTGCACGGCGATACCCATCAGCACCGGGTGGACCGTCCCTGGCCGGATACGGACTTGCTGCGCCTCGAGGTGCCAGGCTCACCCGACGTGGCCTGGGTCAAGGTGCTGGTGCGGCCGGGGGCCGCCACGCCCTTCGTGGTGCAAGCGCCGCAACGTCCCTGACCGCAGCGCTGGCGCCTCAGGCCAATCGCTTGGCCACCTCCTCCAGCATCACCTCGGTGGCGCCGCCGCCAATGGCCTGGACGCGGGCATCGCGCGCCATGCGCTCTATGGGGCTCTCGCGCATGTAGCCCATGCCACCGTGCAACTGCAGGCAGTCGTAGAGCACCTCGTTCACCAGCGTGCCCGCGAGGGCCTTGATCATGGACACTTCGCGGGCACATTCCTGCCCCTGGGCATCGCGCCAGGCGGTCTGGTAGATGAGCGCCTGCACCGCAGCCACCTGCGCGGCGCGCTGGGCGAGCTTGTGGCGAATGGCCTGCTTGTCCCAGAGCGCACCGCCGAAGGCCTTGCGGTTTCGCACCCAGTCCAGCGTGATCTCGATCGCCTTGGCCGCTTCGCCCATGGCCTGGGCGCCGAGCACGATGCGCTCGTTTTGCAGGTTCTTCACCAAGGCATGAAAGCCGCGGTTCTCCTCTCCCAGCAGGTTCTCAGCGGGGATGCGGCAATCCTGGAACGACAACTCCGCCGTGTCGCTGCTGAGCCAGCCCTGCTTCTTGAGGGGGCGCGCCACGCTGAAACCGGGAGCGCCCTTCTCCACCACGAACATGGACACCTGGTGGTTGCGTCCCGGCTCGCCGGTCTTGGCGGCCACGAAAACGATGTCGCCGTGGACGCCGTTGGTGATGTAGAGCTTGGCGCCATTGAGCACCCAGTGGCCGCCCTCGCGCCGCGCGGTGGTGCGCATGGAGGCCAGGTCGGAGCCAGCGTCGGGTTCGGTCATGGCCACGGCGGCGATCTTGCGGCCGGCGGCGACGTCGGGCATCCATCGATCCTGCTGTGCCGGCGTGCCGGCGTGCACCAGATGCGGCGCCGCCATGTCGGTGTGCACCAGCACGGTGATGGCGAAACCGCCATAGGTGCTGCGGGCCAGTTCCTCCGCCAGCACGACGCTGGCAAGGGTGTCCATCCCGCTGCCGCCGTGGCGCGGATCGAAGCGTATGCCCAGCAGGCCGAGTGCACCCATTTCACGCAATACGTCGCGCGGCACGAAACCAGACTCCTCCCACGCATCACCATGGGGAAGCACGCGCTCGGCCACGAAGCGGCGGATGGTGTCGCGCAGCATTTCGTGGTCGTGGTTGAACCACGGCAGCGTTCCGGTCGCGGGATTGAAAGGTGCGTTCATGGTGGAATCTCCAGCGCGTGGGGCAATGAGCGTCGGTCAGGCCTTAAGCTTCTCCCGGCAGCAGTCTCGGTGCAAGTCGCGGGGCTGGCCCGGCCCGCCCTCAGCGCCTTGCCGCACCGCTCACCGCCGAGCCGGCGCGGGCCTGGGCTATGGCCTGGCCCAGTTGCCATACGGCCAGGGCGTAGTTCTGCGAGCGGTTGTAGCGGCTGAGCACCCAGAAGTTCTCCAACCCGAGCCAGTACTCGGGACCGCCATCGCCCTCGTAGAGCAGCAACGCTGCGTGCTCACCGTGGCGCAGCGCACGCTCGGGCGCCACGCCGGCCTCGCCGAGTTGTGCCTGGTCATAGACCGGCTGGATACCCTGGCGCACCATGGCCTCGACCCGGGCCGGGGCCTCCACCGCAGCACGTAATGCCACCCGGCCCGTGAATCGCCAGCCGAAACGGCTCAGGTAGTGGGCCACGCTGCCGATAACGTCGCCGCGGCCGTTCCACAGATCGATGCGGCCATCGCCATCGAAATCGAGCGCGTAGCCCCGAACGCTGGAGGGAAGGAACTGCGGCATGCCCATGGCACCTGCATAGGAACCCTTGACCCCAAGAGGGTCCAGGCGCTGCTCGCCGCACAATAACGCGAAGGCTTCCAGTTCACCCTGAAAAAACTCGGCGCGTTGCGGCACGGCGAAAGCCAGCGTGCTCACCGCATCCAGCACGCGGTAGCCGCCCGTGTTGCGCCCGTACAGCGTCTCCACTCCCAGGATGCTGACCACGATCTCCTCGGGAACGCCGTAGCGCTCGCGCGCCTGCCCCAGCAAGGACTGGTTTTCGTTCCAGAAACGCACCCCGCCTTCAATGCGCTCACGGGTAAAGAAACCCGTGCGGAACTCCCGCCAGGGCCGCGCGGTAGCAGGCGCGTTCACGGCCGCGACCACCGCAGGCTGGAAGGTGGCGCGCAGCAGCAGATCGCGCAGCGTCTGCTCGGAGAGCGCACCCTTGGCCACGGTACGCGCCACCCACCGCTCCATGTCCCCCCGCAGCAGAGCGGGAGCCTCCACCGCCCGTACCGGACAGGTAGCTGCCCAACCCAGGCCACCCAGCAGCAGACTGCGCCGCTTCACGGCAGCACGCGGTCGATCACCACCACCACACCCGAGGCACCGGGTGCCATAGGCGCACTGCCGCCCTCGAGATCGCCGCTTTGCGAGGCCGCATTGCCTGACTTCGAGAT
Organism: Burkholderiales bacterium; assembly: GCA_044339985.1. GTDB lineage: Bacteria > Pseudomonadota > Gammaproteobacteria > Burkholderiales. The sequence goes on from JBIIUM010000016.1 coordinate 17,325, forward strand.
TCGCGCACCCACCACCACCTTCGGAAAGGCGGACAGGTTCATGCCCGGCGCCATGGCCATGGAATCGTCGAGCGTGAAGGCAGCAGGGAGATCCTTCACGCGCTTTCGCACGATGGCCAGCGGCATGCGCGGCCCCTCTGCAGCGCGGGCGAAGATGAAGACCGTGTCATCGGGCGCGGCGCGGCCTGCAAGGGCTGCCGACAGTTCCACCCTTCCCGCCACGCTCGCGCTGGCGGCGACGGAGTTGCCGGGGGCAGGCTTGGAGAGTTCGGCACGCGCCTCGGCGATGCCCGCCTCCACCGCCTTGGAAAAATCCGTGTCGCCCGGAATCAGGCGGCGCAACCGCTCGAGCAATGCGATGGCCTGCTTCCAGTCGTTGTTCTGAAGGGCCGCCGAACCGGCCATGGCGAGCGCCTTCTGGTTGCCTGGCTGTCGCTTGAGCACCTGAGAGACTGCCAGCAGCGGCTTGCCTTCGAGGCGCCCATCCTGGGCCAGGGCGGCCGCCTCGGCATACTCCAGCAACACTTCGTCGTCTTCGGGTGCGAGACTCACGGCGCGCTCATAGGCGCGCACCGAATCCGGGAACCGCCCCACGCTCTGCCAGGCGCGGCCCAGCATCACCCAGCCCCTGGAATCGTCCGGCTTTTCCTGCATGCGCAGGGCGAGCTTGTTGGCAAGCTCGATCATCTTGCGGCGGTTATCCGCCTCCTCGGCCGTCATGCCCATGCGCTTGACGGGGTCGAGCGCTGCGGGGTTGCCCAGCCACGCGTAGAGAGCTGCGGCCGCGGCCGGCAGCGCCAGGGCAAGCGCCAGGGCCACCCGCGTGCCACCCGACCGCGCCTGGCCCGCGCGTGCAGGTGGCCCTTCTGCTTCCTCCAGGACTCGCCGCTCAAGCTCGGCACGAGCCGCGGCGTGCTGGTCAGGTCCGAGGATGCCTCGCGCCAGGTCCGCGTCCAGTTCCCGCAACTGGTCGCGCAGCACCGCGAGATTGGAACCCTGCGCCGTCAGGGCGGGCACGCGCGGGCCCCGCAACAGAGGCGGCAACAGCAGAGCCAGCGCCGCGAGAGAAAGCAAGGCAGCCGCAGCGACGAAGAGGATCATGGGAGTCCGAAGAGGCCCCGTTCGAAAAAGGGGCGGCACTTGCTGCAGATGCGCCGGATTATACAAACCGATGCGCGCCCGCCCCGGATGATGGTTACCTCGGACCCGGCGGCATCAGGGCATGGCAAGCACCGTCTCTGCCGCCCGTGCCTGGCGCGCTAGAACAGGGTCTCGACGTACACCGAGTTGTAATTCGAGCCGCCGTTCACGGCGCCAAACAGGTCGGAGAAGCCAAAGACGCCCGAACGGTGAATCACCGCGAACCCGAGGAAGGTGTTCTCCAGGCGCTTCACCCGCAGCAGGTCGCCCACGCTCACGTCGATGCTCACATCGAGGTAATTGAGCAGCTTGGAAGTATTGGGATTCTTCTGCTCGATGCTCTGGCGCTCGAGATAAGGAATCCGCTCCACATAGGAGAGTCCTTCGCCCAAACCAAAGCGGGTCTTGACGTGCTTCGACCAGGGGAAGTGGTAGAACGCCTTGACGTAGAGCGCGCCGCCGTTGAAGTCGGGCTGAAGGCCCTGTTCGAGGTAGCGTTTGTAGGCACCCTTGACCCAGATGTCCACCGGCCACCCCATGAAGCGCTCGTCGAGCAGCTTGCCGAGTTCGAAGCTCCACACCCCGGTGCGCTCGGGGCTCAGGGTGAGATCGCCGCCGGGGATGATGCCCAGCAGGCTGGCCTCGGCGTTCCAGCCGCGCGCCACGCGCAGCGACCAGCGCCCGTCGCCCGTGAGCGGACCCACGTTGTCGGTCTCGGCAGGGCCGCTGCCGTTGCCGAAGCGGTACATGTAGCCCGCGAAGGCGGTAAACACGAACTGCCGGTGGACGATGGGGCTCTGGCCGATCTCCTCGTCGAAGCGGTTGCCGCCGATGGACCCATACAGATAGCTGTTGGGCGTGAGCTGCCACGTTGCGTGCACGCCCATGCGCAGGTTGGTGGACGCACCAGCCGAGTAAGCGGGACGGTCGGAACGCGCCTCGCCAGGCCGCACGCCGTAGTAGTAGTTCGCCAGATCCTTGGAGAAGCGGTTCAGCGACAGCGAGGGGCGCCAGCGCAGCCGGCCCCTGCCGAAGGTGCGCGCCCACCCCAGCGACAGCTCCTCGCCCTTGTGGGTGTTCGACGCATCGGTGAGCGCTTCTACGGAAAAATCGCCGATTCGCGTGGGGAATATTGCGTTCAGGCCCGCGTCGAAGGACTGCTCGCGCAGCATGCCCGCCAGGTAGGTGCCGCTCTCGCCGGTGTAGCGCGTGAGCCGGAACTGGCCGATGGCCTCGAGCTTGAAGCGCTCGCGGTCCACCAGCACGAAGCCGCCACGGGTGCCGCGCAGGTAGGCGCGATTACCCTCGTAGGAGAGCATGGGCAGCAGATCGACGATGGCCGACTGACCGCGGTAGGGGGTCTCCTCCATGCGCAGGCCCACGCCCAGACCCCACCGGCCGTCCTTTTCGGGCAACAGGCCGCGCTGGATGACGGTGGCGTCAGAGTCGGCCAGCAATGCACCAGGCGCGGCGAGGCCGGCGGTCAGCAGCACAGCAGCCGCACGGCGGCAGGAGCCGAGGGAGAGCGTGGAACGCAGGGCGAGGCGCATGAGCGGCGCGCAGTGTCGCACGGAACCGGCGTTGTTTGTTCGTGCCTGGCGTTGCGGGCGCTACCGCGACCGGGTGCGCACGGGCCGCGGCGGCGCACCCGCGGATGCCAAGCCCGGCAGCGGCAGCGCGGTTTGATACTTCACCTGCTTGAGGGCGAAGCTCGACTGGATGTTGCCCACGCCTGGCACGCGCGAGAGGAAGTTGACGATGAAGTCCTGCAGGGCGGGAATGTCCGGCACCACCACCCGCAGGAAGTAGTCCGAGTCGCCGGTCATCAGGTAGCACTCCATGACCTCGGGCCGCTCCAGCATGGCGCTTTCGAATTGCTCCAGCGCCGACTCTGTTTGGCGCTCCAGCCGAACGCGAATGAACACGCTCACCTGCAGGCCCAGGCGGGCCGGGTCGAGCAGCGTCACGTAGCGGGCGATCAGGCCGGCCTCTTCCAGGGCGCGTACCCGGGCGAGGCAAGGCGAGGGAGACAGATGCACGGCGCGGGCCAGTTCCACGTTGGTGATGCGGGCATCGCGCTGCAAACGCTCGAGGATGCGCCAATCGATATGGTCGAGCGTCAGCTGATTGTGCTGTTGGGAAGTCATGGGACGCAATCTCCTGCGGAATCCAGCGCTTTCCCTCAGGATAATCGAAACCCCGTGCTCCGCCCGGCGGTCTACCATGCCTTCCCCATAGTTCGCACCGTCTCGCCGAACCGGCCGTCTCCCTGGAGCACCCCATGAGCGATCTCTCCGATCTGTCCGAGTTCGACGCCGCTGGACTGTGGCGCGTCATTCCGAAGGATGCCGATCCCGTGGAGACGCGCGAGTGGCTCGATGCACTCGAGATGCTGGTGGAATCGGAGGGTCGCGGCCGCGCCACCTTTGTGCTGCGCAAGCTCCTCGACCACGCGCGGACCCTGCGGGTGCCCATGCCGCCGGTGCTCAACACGCCCTACGCCAATACCATCGGGCTCGCGGAGCAGCCGCAGTTCCCCGGCAACCTGGATCTGGAGCAGCGCCTCATCGCCCTGGTGCGCTGGAACGCGCTGGCCATGGTGGTGCGCGCCAACCGCGCCCACGCCGAACTGGGCGGCCATATCGCCAGCTATGCCTCGGCAGCCGAGCTGTTCGAGGTGGGCTTCAATCACTTCTTCCGCGCAGGCGCGGGCGGCGACCTGGTGTACTTCCAGCCCCACTCGGCGCCGGGGGTGTACGCCCGCGCCTTCCTCGAAGGCCGCCTGTCGGCCGACCACCTCGATCACTACCGCCGCGAAACCGGCGGCCGCGGCCTGTCGAGCTATTGCCACCCCTATCTCATGCCGGAGTTCTGGCAGTTCCCCACGGGCTCCATGGGCCTTGGGCCGCTCACGGCCATCTACCAGGCGCGCTTCATGCGCTACCTGCGCGACCGGAACCTGCTGGACAGCGCCGGGCGCAAGGTGTGGTCCTTCGTGGGCGACGGCGAGATGGACGAGCCCGAGTCATTGGCTGGCCTGTCGCTGGCAGCGCGCGAAGGGCTGGATAACCTCATCATGGTGGTGAACTGCAACCTGCAGCGCCTCGATGGTCCGGTGCGGGGCAACGGCTCCGTGGTGCAGGAGCTGGAGGGGCTGTTCGCCGGCGCCGGGTGGCACGTGATCAAGCTTATGTGGGGCAGCGACTGGGACGCGCTGTTCGCCCGCGACCACGACCAGGTGATCCTCAAGCGCCTGCACGAAATGGTGGACGGCGAGCTGCAAAGCTACGCCGCGCACGACGGCCGCTTCAACCGCGAGCATGTGTTCAACAAGTACCCCGAGCTGCAGGCGCTGGTGGCGCACCTGTCCGACGAGGACATCGACCGCCTCAAGCGCGGCGGCCACGATCCGGTGAAGATCTACGCCGCCTACCATGCCGCTGTTTCCCACAGGGGCCAGCCGGTGGTGATCCTGGCGCAGACCAAGAAGGGCTTCGGCATGGGCCAGGCGGGGCAGGGCCGCATGACGACCCACCAGCAGAAGAAGCTCGACGACGAATCGCTGCGCGCCTTCCGCGACCGCTTCAGCCTGCCGCTGTCGGACGAACAGGTGACCTCGGTGGCCTTCCATCGCCCCGCCGAAGACAGCCCGGAGATGAAGTACCTGCACGCGCGCCGCCAGGCGCTGGGCGGCTACCTGCCCCGGCGCGCGGGCCGCGGCCCGCAGTTGCCGGTGCCGCCCCGCGAGTCCATCGCAAAGTACCTGGAAGGCACCGCCGGGCGCGAGCAGTCCACCACCATGATCTTCGTGCAGCTGCTATCCCAGTGGCTGAAGGACCCGCATATCGGCCGCCACCTGGTGCCCATCGTGGCCGATGAAGCCCGCACCTTCGGCATGCAGGCGCTGTTCCGCCAGGTGGCCATCTACTCATCCGTGGGCCAGCTCTACGAGCCGGAGGACAAGGACGAACTGCTCTACTACAAGGAAGCCAAGGACGGGCAGATCTTGGAGGAAGGCATCAGCGAGGCGGGCGCCATCTCTTCGTGGATCGCGGCGGCCACCAGCTACAGCGTGCATGGCGTGCCCATGCTGCCCTTCTACATCTTCTACTCCTGCTTTGGGTTCCAGCGCATCGGCGACCTGGTGTGGGCCGCTGGGGACTCGCGGGCACGGGGCTTCCTGCTGGGCGCCACGGCCGGCCGCACCACGCTCTCGGGAGAGGGCTTGCAGCACGAGGATGGATCGAGCCACCTGCTGTTCTCCACCGTGCCCAACTGCGTGGCCTACGACCCGGCCTTCGGCTACGAGGTGGCGCTGATCGTGCGCGATGGCGCGCGGCGCATGCTGGAGGAGCAGCAGGACGTGTTTTATTACGTCACGGTCATGAACGAAAACTATGCCCACCCGGCCATGCCCTCGGGCGCGGAGGAGGGCATCCTGCGGGGCATGTACCGGTTGCGGCCCTCCGCCGTGGCCATGGGTGCGCCGCGTGCCCAGTTGCTCGGCTCGGGGACCATCCTGCGCGAGGTGTTGGCGGCGGCCGAGTTGCTGGAGAGCCACTGGGGCGTGGCGGCCGACACCTGGAGCGTCACCAGCTTTACCGAATTGCGCCGCGAAGGGCTATCGGTGGAGCGCGCCAACCGCCTGCGCACCGGCGGCAGTGCGGCCACCACCTGGGTGCAGCAGTGCCTCGAACCCACCTCGGGGCCCGTGATCGCCGCCACCGACTACATGCGTGCCCTGCCCGATTCCATCCGCGCCTGGGTGCCTCGCCGCTACGTGACCCTGGGCACCGACGGTTTCGGCCGCAGCGATACCCGCGCCGCGCTGCGCGATTTCTTCGAAGTGGACCGCCACCACGTGGCCGTGGCCGCGCTGCGCGCCCTGGCCGACGAGGGGCACATGGCGCCCGAACGGGTGAGCGAGGCGATGGCCCGCTATGGCATCAGCACGGGGCGTCCGGACCCATGGGCAGCGTGAGGGTTCACGCATCTGCAGCCTGTCACAGGCCGCGCCGGATCAACGCTCGGCCTCCTGGGTGAACGGTCACGACTCGCCGCCGCCGCGCATGAGCGCGAGACGCGCCATCAGCGCCAACACCCCGCAGGCAGCGATGGTGGCTGTCATGGGCAGGGACGTGCCGTCGTGCAGCCAACCCACCGCGCAGCCGGCCAGAGCGGCGGCGCCGAACTGCACCGTACCCAACAGCGCCGAGGCGCTGCCGGCGGTGCTGGGGAAGGGCGCCATGGCCAGCGCGGCAGCATTGGCATAGCTGAAGCCGAGGCTGGCCACGTAGGCAAACAACGGCACCAGCAGCAGCGGAAAGTTGGCGGGCGCGCTCCACGCGGCGGCCAGCAGCGCCAGCCCGCAGGCCGCGGTGATGCCGTTGGCCACGCGCAGGATGTGTGCCGCCGGGTGGCGGCGCAGCAGCCAGCGGTTGAGCTGTGAACCGCCGATGATGCCCAGGGCGTTGAAGCCGAACAGCCAGCCATAGTGCTGCGCCGGGACGCCGTGCACTTGAATGAACACGAAAGGCGAGCCCGAGATGTAGGCGAACATGCCTGCCTGGGACAGGGCACCCGTGAGCGCGGGGCCCAGGAAGCGCCGGTCGTGCGCCAGCGTGCTGAACAGCCGCAGGCTGCCAGCGAGGCTCAGGCGCACCGTATGGGCAGGCCGCGTCTCGGCCAGCCCCAGGGATACGCCCGCCAGGCACAGCAGGCCGAACAGCGCCAGCGCCACGAAGATCCAGCGCCAGCCGGCCCACACCAGGATCGCGCCGCCGGCCAGCGGCGCCAGGATCGGCGCCACGCCCATCACCAGCATCAGCAGCGAGAGCATGCGCGCGGCGGCCTGGGGCTCGTACAGGTCGCGCACCACCGCCCGCGCAATCACCACCCCAGCACAGCCTCCCATGGCCTGCAGGAAGCGCAACGCTGCCAGCGCCTCGATGGTGGGCGCCAGCGCACAGCCCAGGCTGGCCACCACGTACAGGGCGATGCCGGCAAGCAGCGGCGGACGCCGGCCGAGCCGATCGGCCAGGGGTCCGTAGAGCGCTTGCCCCACGGCAAGGCCGAGGAAGAAGGCCGACAGGGTGAACTGCGCCGCCGCCGTGCTGGCGCCGAAGTGGTGCTGCAGCGCCGGCAGGCTCGGCAGGTACATGTCGATGGACATGGGCGCGAAGGCCGAAAGCGCGCCAAGGATAAGCGTGAGGCGAAGGCGGCGGCCTGTCATGCGCGTGCGCCCGGGGCCGCGGCGCGGCCGGGTTCAGCCCTCGAGCAGCCGGCGTGCCCGCTGGGCATCCTCGCCGCTGAGGATTTCCGCGGTCCGAGCGTCTGCCCGCCGTCGGCGGGCGAGGTGGACAAACAGCGCCGCCACCGCCACCAGCAGCAGCAAGAAGGGCCCCGCCCACAGCAGCACCGTGGTGGATTTGACGGGCGGCCGGTAGAGCACGAAATCGCCGTATCGTGCCGTCATGAAGGCCTTCACCTCGGCCTCGGATTTACCGGCGGCGAGCAATTCGCGCACCTGGTTGCGCAGGTCGATGGCCAGGTCGGCGTGGGAATCGGCGAGCGACTGGTTCTGGCACACCAGGCAGCGCAGCTCCGCCGACAACGCCATGACCCGCTTTTCCAGGGCGGGATCGGCGGCTGCGGGCTGCGCCGTGTCGGCCGCCCAGGCCCAGGGGGCCGCGGCGAGCCACAAGGCCAGAAGAAGGCGCGCCATCATCCGCGCAGCTTCTTCACCAGGGGCAGGATGCTCTCCTGCAACACCTTGGGGGTGACCGGGCCGATCTGCTTGAAGCGGATGATGCCGTCCCTGTCGATGAGATAGGTCTCGGGCACGCCATACACGCCGTAATCGATGCCCACCCGGCCATCGGCATCCATGGCCGACACCACATAGGGATTACCCAGGCGCTCAAGCCACGCCAGCGCATCCTCGCGACGGTCCTTGTAGTTCAACCCGACGATGGGCACCACCTTGGACTTGCCCAACTCCACCAGCAAGGGGTGCTCCTCGCGACAGGACACGCACCACGACGCCCAGACATTGAGCAGCCATACCTGGCCTTTCATGTCGGCCGCGGCGATGCGCACGCCGGGCTGGTGGAGTTGCTCTAGGCTGAAGGCTGGCGCCGACTTGTCCACCAGCGGCGAGGGCACTTCCCGCGGGTCGAGCCGAAGGCCCAGCGCCAGAAAACCCACCAGCACCACGAACAGCGCCAGGGGCAGCAACAGGCGGGCGCGCATGTTCACGCCGCGGCTGCCGCCGAGGCTGTTCGCAGCGCCGCCGCCTCGCGGCGAGCGGCGCGGTAGCGGCGGTCGGTGAGGGCCAGCAGCCCGCCCAGGGCCATCATGAAGCAGCCGCCCCAGATCCAGTCGATGAAGGGCTTGTGGTAAACGCGCACCACCCAGGCGCCATCACCCACCGGCTCGCCCAGGGAAACGTACAGGTCCCGGGTGAGGCCCGAGTCCATGTCGGCCTCGGTCATGGGCATGCCGGTGACGTGATACAGCCGCTTCTCGGGACGCAGCGCGAACTTCTCACGCCCGTTCTCGATCACCGTAAGCGTACCCACCGTGGACTCGAAGTTGGGGCCATCGCGGCGCGAGAAGCCCTCGAGGCGGAACCCATAGCCGCCCGCCTCCACCACGTCGCCGGGCTTCATCTTCACGTCTTTTTCCGTCTCGTAGCCACGCACCAGCGTGACGCCGATCACGAACACCGCCACCCCGCAGTGCGCCAGCAGCATGCCCCAGTAGCCGCGTGGCTGAGCCGCCAGCGCACGGCCTGTGCTGAGACCGGCGGCAGCCTTGAGCTGGGCTACCCGTTCGCGCAAGTTCACCACCGTGGTGGCCAGGATCCAGAAGGCCAGCACCAGCCCGAGGAACACCAGCAGCGAGAAGCGGCCCATGAAAAACGGCACCGCCAGCGCGCCCGCCACCGCCACCGCGGCCGCCCAGCGAAGCCGCGCCGCCAGATCGGGCAGATCGGCCTTTTTCCAGCGCGCCACGGGCCCCACGCCCATGAGAAACAACGCCGGCGCCATGAGCGGCACGAACACCAGTTCAAAGTACGGCGGACCGACGGAGATCTTGCCCAGGTCGAGGGCATCGAGGAACAGCGGGTACAGTGTGCCCAGCATCACCGAGCCAGCCGCGGTGAGCAGCAGCACATTGTTGGTCAGCAGCGCCGATTCGCGCGACACCAGCTCGAACCGACCGCCCAGCCCCACGCGCGGCGCGCGCCACGCGAACAGCGCCAGCGAGCCGCCCACCACCACTGCCAGAAAACCGAGGATGAAAATGCCACGCTTCGGGTCGGTGGCGAAGGCATGCACCGAGGTGAGCACACCGGAGCGCACCAGGAAGGTTCCCAGCAGGCTCATGCTGAAGGCCAGGATGGCCAGCAACACCGTCCAGATCTTGAAGCCGCCGCGTTTCTCCGTGACAGCGAGGGAGTGCATGAGCGCCGTGCCCACCAGCCACGGCATGAAGGAAGCGTTTTCCACCGGGTCCCAGAACCACCAGCCACCCCAGCCCAGCTCGTAATAGGCCCAGGCGCTGCCCAGGCAGATGCCGATGGTGAGAAACATCCATGCCGCCGTGGTCCAGGGGCGCGACCAGCGCGCCCAGGTGGCGTCGAGCTGGCCGCCCATCAGCGCGGCCACGGCGAAGGCGAAGCACACCGAGAACCCCACGTAGCCCATGTAGAGCATGGGGGGGTGGATCACCATGCCCGGGTCCTGTAGCAGCGGGTTGAGGTCGCGCCCGTCGTCGGCCATGGGCAGCAGACGCTCGAAGGGGTTGGAGGTGACCAGCATGAAGGCGAGAAAACCCACGCTGATGAGCGCCATCACGGACAGGATGCGCGCCGCCATGGCCTCGGGCAGGTGGCGGCTGCCCAGCGACACTGCGGTCATCCAGCCGGTCAGCATCAGCACCCACAGCAGCATGGAGCCTTCATGGCTGCCCCAGGTGGCGGCAAAGCGGTATGGCGCCGGCAGGGTGGAGTTGGAATTGGTGGCCACGTTGAGCACCGAGAAGTCGTTGTTCACAAACGACCAGGCCAGGCAGGCAAAGGCCAGCGCCACGCACAGGAACTGCGCCTGCGCCGCCGGGCGCGCCAGCGCCATGAGCCGCGGCTCGCCGCGCGCCGCGCCCACCAGCGGCACCACACCCTGCACCAGCGCGATGAACAGCGCCACGATCAGGGCGAAGTGCCCCAATTCTGGAATCATTTCGGCGCCTCCCCGCCCGCGGGACGGTCCATGACCAGCGTCTTTTGGGACTCGGACTCCGCATTGCGGGCCCGCTCCAGTGCGGTGGCGGCCTCGGGCGGCATGTAGTTTTCGTCGTGCTTGGCCAGCACCTGGGAGGCGTGGAACACGCCGTCGGCCTCGAGCCGGCCCTGGGCCACCACGCCCTTGCCCTCCTTGAAGAGGTCGGGAAGGATGCCCTTGTAGGCCACCGGAATCGTGCGCGCGGTATCGGTGACGGCAAAGCGCACGGTCACGCCGTCTTCCGCACGCTTCACGCTGCCCTGCTCCACCAGTCCGCCGATGCGGAAGGTACGGCTCAGCGGCGCTTCGCCCGCCACCACCTGGGTGGGGCTGAAGAACAACTGGATGTTGCTTTCGAAGGCCACCAGGATCAGGCCCACGGCCAGTGCCACGGCAGCGGCCGCCGCCCCCGCCAGCGCCAGGCGCTTGTGCCGCGGCTTCATGGCTCGGCCCCGGACGCACCCGGCGCACGGCGCGCGCCACGATGACGCCCCACCAGCAGCACCACCTCCAAGGCCAGCAGCAACGCGGTGACGCCGTAGGAGCCCCACACGTAGGCGCCGCGGCCGCCCATTCTCAGAAAACTCTCCACACTGCCCCATTCCATGGTTACGGGCTCTCCTTCACGGCGGTCGGCTCCAGCAGGTCCCTGACCCAGCCGGCGTGGTGCTCGCGCTCGAGGATGATGCTTCGCACCCGCATGAGCGCTGCGGCGATGGCGTACATCCAGAAGGCCAGCGCCATGAGCAGCATGCCGATGAGCATGTCGCTTGCCATGCTGGGGGCGCGTGTGAGGCTTACCGAAGCCCCCTGGTGGAGGGTATTCCACCACTTCACCGAAAAATAGATGATGGGCACGTTCACCACGCCCACCATGGCAAGGATGGCGCCAGCCTTGTCGGCGCGGCGGGGATCGTCGATGGATGCCTGCAAGGCCATGAAGCCGAGATACAGGAACAACAGGATCAACTCCGAGGTGAGGCGCGCATCCCAGACCCACCACGTGCCCCAGGTGGGACGGCCCCACAGCGAGCCGGTCCACAGGGCGATGAAAGTCATGAGCGCACCCGTGGGCGCGAGCGCCTGGGCCATCATGGAGGACAGCCGCGTGTTGAGCACCAAACCCACTGCCGCCCACCCGGCCATCACCAGATAGATGAACATGGACATCCACGCCGCCGGCACATGGATGAAGATGATCCGGTATACCTCGCCCTGCTGGAAGTCGGTAGGTGCCACGAAGAAGCCGGTGTACAGCCCGGCCGCAGAGAACAAGGCCGCGAGCCCCCAGAACAGCGGGATCAGGCGGCCGGCGAGCGGGTAGAAGGTTTGCGGTGACGAAAACTGGAAGATGCGAATGGCCACGATGACTCCAGGGCGCTACTCAAGCGCCACGCGCACGGCGGCGGCGGTGGCCCAGGGTGTGAGTGCCAGGGCGAGCAAGAACCCTGCTGCCAGCAGAGACAGATAAGCACCGGGAGCGGTTCCCGCCTCCCAGGCCTCCACCGCGCCGGCGCCGAAGATCAGCACCGGGATGTACAGGGGCAGCACCAGCAGCGCCACCAGCACGCCAGCGCCGCGCGCACCCAGTGTGAGGGCCGCCGCCACGGCGCCAATCAAAGACAGGCAGGGCGTACCCAGCAGCAGGGCCACGAACAGCAAGGCAATGGCGGTTCCTTCCAGGCCAAATTGCAAACCGAGCACCGGCGCCACCAGCGCGAGCGGCAGCCCGGAAAGCAGCCAGTGGGCCGACACCTTGGCGAGCACCAGCAGCGGCAGGGGTTGGGGCGCAAGGGCCAGCTGCTCGAGGGTGCCGTCGGCGTGGTCGGAGCCGAATACCCGCGGCAACGACAGCATGGCCGCCAGCAACGCGGCGACCCAGACTACGCCCGGCGCCATGGCCTTGAGGAGCTTGGGATCGGCGCCCACGCCCAAGGGGAACAGGCTGGTGACAATGACGAAGAACACCAGCGCATTCAGCCAGTCCGAGCGCCGCCGCCAGGCCTGCAGGATATCCCGCATGAACACCGCGCCGAATGCCGCCGCCATGTTCAGTGCAAGGCCAGGCGGCGCACGCGCGCGCCAGGCAGCGTAACTTCCTGATGGGTGGTGAGCAACGCCACGCCGCCGCCCTGCAAGTGCGCCGCGATGCGCGCCGCGAGGCGCTGCACCGCCTCGGCATCCAGGGCAGAGAAGGGCTCGTCCAGGATCCACAGCGGGCGGGTGCCAGGCAACCACAGGCGCGCCAGCGCAGCGCGGCGGCGCTGCCCCTGGGAGAGGGCGCGTACCGCTCTGGCGCCGAGTGCGCCGATTCCGGCCGCCGCAAGCGCGGCCTCCACGTCGGCCCGGCTCGCATCGGCACCTGCCAGGCAGGCTGCCAAGCGCAGATTCTCCATCACGCTGAGATCATCCTTGAGGGCATTGAGATGCCCCAGGTAGAGCAATTCACCCAGAAAGCCCTCGCGCTGCGCACGGGCCGGCGCCCCACGCCACCGCACCTCGCCGCCGTCCGGCTCGGCAAGACCACAGACCAGCCGCAGCAGGCTGGTCTTGCCAGCGCCGTTGCGCCCCTCCACCCACAGCAACTCGCCCTCTTGAACGGTGAAGGACAGGGCGCGGAACAAAGGCCTGCCTCCACGCACGCAGGCGAGGTCACGGACTTCCAGCAACGGAGGGGGGGAGAGGGATGCGGGCACGATGAACTTCGAGCCGATTATAGCGACGGCCACCGCCATGCCCGCCGCGGTGCGGGCAGTGGTGGTGGTGCTGGGGTCCGGGGCGCCATGGTGTGGCGCAAATCCGACACCGTCGCAGGGGTCGTTTGTGGAAGGGGGCGGGAAGCGGCTATCATTGTTTTCATAGAGTTGCAGCCGGACGGCAGCGAACTTTTCAAGTTTCCCTCGGTCACTGGTGTCTTCCTGGGGCCTGCCGGAGCGGGCACGGCGCCGTCATAGCAGCACCGTCGCATACTGCAAAAAGCAGTTTTCCTCAGCCAAGGCGGGGCCCGTTTCGGGACGTGCCGGGTTCAAGTTCCAGGCCGCCGCGCAACGGCGCGGGGCAGGATGCAAGGTCGAGATGCCCGGCGCCGACAACGCCTTCAAGGGCACTGGCTCGAATGGGGCACGACCACAGCCACGCGCGTCCGAGGCGACACGGAGCACCGACAAGGAGTTTTGGAATGGCCATGCGCACACCGACCAGACCGTGGCGACCCGATTCCTCATCATCGGCAAACATGCCGTGCGTTGGACAGATGCGCGAGGCGCTTTCAGGAATCGGCGTGGAGCCAACGCGGGCTTCCCGGGAATCAAGCTGCCATGCCTTGCGACGGCACCAGCGCCGCTCCAGCGGGCTGCTTGGCGGAGAGGGTGGGATTCGAACCCACGTGCCAGGTCGCCCTGACCATCTGATTTCGAGTCAGCGCCGTTATGACCGCTTCGGTACCTCTCCGATCAGCGCGGATTCTAGCATCGGCCAGCGGCGCTGATCGAGACCAGCTCCATCACCATGCGACGCCTCGCCGCCGGAATCCTGCTGCTAGCCATTGCCGCCGCCGCGCCCTTGAGCGGGGTGGACACCGATCCACCGGTGCCGCGCTTCATTGACGCCACGGAACTGGTGGTGGTTACGCGCAACAGCCCCACCACCCGTTACATCGACCCCGATGGCAATTTCGCCGGTGTCGAGCACGACCTGGTGGAGATGTTCGCGCGCGAACTGCGCATTCCGGTTCGCTTCGTGGAAGCAAGTTCCTACGCTGACGTGTTGCCGCGCCTGGAGCGCGGGCAGGCGCACATGGCGGCCGCCGGGTTGGCCATCACGCCCGAGCGGGCGCGGCGCTTTCTGTTCAGCCCGCCCTACATGGAAGTGCAGCAGGTGCTCGTTCATAACGACACCCTGCCTCGGCCCCGGACCCTGCGCGATCTGCAAACGCGGCGCATCGAGGTGGTGGCCGATTCCAGCGCTGCGGAGACGCTGCACAACCTTGCCGAGCGCATGCCGGGACTGCGCTTCGAGGAAGTGCGCACGGTCAACCCCGAGGACTTGCTGATCCGCGTGGCGGAAGGCAAGACGGACTACGCGGTAACCGGTTCCCACATTGTGGATGTAGCACGCAACTTCCACCCCAACCTCGCCAAGAGCCTGGTGCTTGGCGATGGAGAGCGCATCGCCTGGGCCTTTGCGCAGGACGGCGATGATGGCCTGGTGGCCAAGGCGCGCGCCTTCCTGAAACGCGTGGCCAGCGACGGCACGCTCAAGCGCCTCATGGATCGCTACTACGGTCACGTGACGCGCCTGGACCGCGCCGACCTGGACGGATTGTTCGAGGCCATGCGGGCGCGGTTGCCAGCCTACCGGGCGCTGTTCAAGCAAGCCCAGGAACTGACCGGCATCGACTGGCGCCTGCTGGCCGCGCTGGGTTTCCAGGAATCGAAATGGGACCCGCTCGCCACCTCGCCCACGGGGGTGCGCGGCATGATGATGCTCACGGGTACGACTGCCGATCGCCTGGGCGTGCGCGACCGCCTCGACGCGCGCGCCAGCATCTTCGCCGGCGCGCGCTATTTGCGCGACCTGCGCGATGCGCTGCCGCCGCGCATCGGCGAACCGGATCGCACGTGGATGGCCTTGGCAGCCTACAACCAGGGGCTGGGGCATCTCGAAGACGCACGGCAGTTGGCACAACGGCAGGGCCTGAACCCGGACGCGTGGGTTGACCTCAAGCGCAGCCTGCCGCTGCTGTCACGCCCCGACGTGTACGAGACCCTGCGCCATGGCTTCGCGCGTGGCGGCGAGGCCTTGGCGCTCACCGAGAACGTGCGTACCTTCTACGATATCCTGGTGCGTTTTGAGGCGCCCCACCGCCCTGGCGACGACCCCGCCGGTCTCGATTCACTGAACGCAGCGGCCAATGAGGCTTTCAGCGCAACGCTGGGCCGACTGATGGCCGGCATCTGAGCCGGGCCAGCGGCCCGCGGGTTGGCGCTCCGGCCCGCTAGAACGTGGCGCTTACCGACAGGCGCGCTGCAAGCGGCTCCACCGGGTGGAAATGCTGGCCGGGGATGCCTCCGCCGCCGGACGCGCAGCGCGGGTCGGCAAGCTCGGTGCGCAGGCACGAATTGTAGAAATAGGTGATGTCATCGCTCTTGCGGTTGAAGAGGTTGAACACATCCAGGCGCACCTGCCAGGTGCGATCGATGCGATAGCCCAGGCGCGCATTGGTCAGGCTGGTGATGGGCGAGCGCTCAGAGTTGTCCTCCACCAGGGGGCGTGAACCGAAGAAGCGCTCCTGCAACGCCGCAAACCAGCGCCCGCCCGGATCGTAGGTCACGCCCAGGGAGGCCACACGGTCAATGGCGCCTGGAATGCGGTCACCCGCTGGATCGTTGTCGGTAAAGCGCGCACGGGTGGCGGCTACCTGCAGATCAACCCGCCATCCCGTATCCGTGAGGTAGTGGTTGTTCCACTCGAGGCCTGTGCGCCTAGAGGGGCGGCTTGCCTCGGTGGTGCCGGCATCGCCGATGAACAACAACTCGGAGTCGAGCTTGAGTTCCCATAGCGCCAGGGAGCTTTGCAAACCGGGGATGATCTCGGTGCGCACGCCCACTTCCTGGCCGCGCGACTTCACCAGTGGCGTGACTGGCACGGCGGCGATTGCAGGATCCTTGGGATCCACGCGGATCACGGTGCCGCGCGCGTCGTTGCTGTGGAAACCCTGACCCCAGTTTACGAACAGCTCGGTGCGCGACCACGGACCGAACACCAGGTTGAGTTTGGGCGAGACGATCTGGTCATCCAGTTTGCCCGAGTTCTGCGCGATGCTGGAGCGCACATCGAAGCGGTACTGATCGACGCGCGCCCCCACCACCGAGCGCAACCAGGGCAGCCACTGGGTGGCGTTCTCGGCGTAGAAGCCCACGCTGCCCTGTTTGACAATGTCTTCGCGGGTGGTGCCGGTGCGACTGCGCTCCGCCGTGGAGTACAGGCCCACGTGGTCGATGTGGTCGAAGCGCCCTTGCAAGCCCACCCGGGTAAGGGTCTCGAAACCCGCCAGCGTTCCCACGAAGGACAAACGCGGGTGGATGCCGAG
>JBIIUM010000309.1:0-3033 GCA_044339985.1 Burkholderiales bacterium
TTTGGCGGCGGCGAGCTGTTCCGCCACCGGGTGCACGGCCACGCCGCCGTGCTGACGCTGTTTCCATGACCGCCGCCATGCGCCTGCCGCTGAGCACCGCCGACTGGTTTGCCGTGGCCTGGTTTCTCGCATGGTGGGTGGGCTATGTGTTGCTGGCCGACCGGCGCGGCCGCGGCCGGCCCAGCCTGGTGGGGCGCATGGGCGTGTACCGGCGCGCCTGGATGGTGGCCATCGTCAAGCGCGAGCAGCGCATCTCGGACGTGTCCATCCTTGCCAATCTCTCCAACGGCTCCACGTTTTTCGCCTCCACCACCCTGCTGATTCTGGGCGGCCTGGCAGCGCTGCTGGGCACCACCGAGAAAGTGGCCTCGGTGGTGGCGGAGCTGCCCTTCAACCGCGTGGCCTCCGAGCAACTGTGGGACATCAAGATCCTGCTGCTGGTGGGCATCTTCACCTTTGCGCTGTTCAAGTTCACCTGGTCGCTGCGGCTTTATCACTTCTGCTCGGTGATGGTGGGAAGCGCCCCGCCACCCGAGGCGGCGGAGGCCGAGCACGACACCTTCGTGCGTCGAACCGGCGAACTGGCCACCCTGGCCGCGGAGAGCTTCAACAACGGCCTGCGCGCCTACTACTTCGCGCTGGCCGCCCTGTCCTGGTTCTTGAACCCCTGGCTGTTCATGGGGTTGACGAGCTGGGTGGTGCTGGTGCTCTACAAGCGCGAGTTCCGCTCCGCGGCCTTGCAGGCCATGACGTGGGGTTGATGTTCACGCCGCCGCCACGAACAGCCCGATGACGCAGCCATAGCCCGTGAGCCAGGCCAGGGTGCGCAGCCCGGGCCAGTTGGCGATGTAGAGCAGGCCGTAGGCGAGGCGCGCCGCCACGAACAGCCCGGCAAGAGCGTTGATGGACCCCTGCGAGGCCCCGGCGAGATGGGCAATGATGACCGCCGCGGCGAAGGGCGCAAAGGCCTCCCACGAATTCAGTTGGGCAGCATTGGCGCGGCGCCGCCAGCCCTCCAGCCCGGCGAGCCAGTCGCGCGGCGTGGCGTTGTCGAAATCGCGGCGCGACTTGGCCGCCCCCGCCCACAGCAAGGGCATGAGTGCAGCCATCAGCACGCACCAGTACGCAAAGGTCATGAGTGGTATCTCCCGGGAAAACGCAGATGATGCGCGCCGGCAGCCTGGGCCGGGGCGCGGTCTTCATGGACCCGCGCCGGGCGCGGGCGTTCCGCGACGCGCCTTGTCTGCCGTGCTTAACAACACCGCCGATGCCGTGTAGCCTGCGCGGCATGAAAACACCTGCCTTGTTCATGGGCTTCGCAGGCTCGGCCCATGGCCGGCCCGCCGCGCCGCGCGCCGCCTGACATGCCCCCCGGCGCCACACGCTCCTTCCGCCAGTTGCTGCAAGAGCGGCGCCCGCTGATCGGGGCGCTTCTGCAGATGCCGCTGCCGGAGAGCGCCGAGATCTTCGTGGCCGCCGGCTACGACTGGCTGTTCATCGATCTGGAGCACGCGCCCATGGACGCGCGCGACGCGCTCACCCTGCTCACCGCCGTGGACAGCCGCGTGCCCTGCGTGGTGCGTGTGCCGTGGAACGAGGAGGCGCACCTCAAGAAGGTGCTCGACGCCGGCGCCACGGGCGTGATCGTGCCGCTGGTGAACACCGCCGAGGACGCGCGCCTGGCCGTGAGCCGCTGCAAGTACCCGCCGCAAGGCGTGCGCAGCGTTGGCATCACCCGCGCCCAGCGCTTCGAGCTCGACTTCGACGGCTACATGGCGCGCGCCAACGACGACATCGCCGTGATCGTGCAGATAGAGCATGTGGAGGCGGTGCGCAACATCGAGGCCATTCTCGACGTGCCCGGCATCGACGCCGTGTTCATGGGGCCCTTCGACCTGTCGGGCAGCATGGGCAAGCCGGGCCTCATCGACGACCCGCAGGTGCAGGCGGCCATCGCCCAGGTGGTGCGGGCCTGCAACGACCGCGCCGTCGCCCTGTGCGCCTACGCTCACACCCCTGCCCACGCCCGGCGCTACCTGGATCTGGGCTATCGCGTCATCGGCCTGTGCACCGACTACATCCTGCTGGCGCGCGCCGCCCGCGACGCGCTGGCGCAAACCCGCGCCGCCAGCTGCTAGCTAGCCGGTGACTTGAAGCTCGACGGCGCCGATGCCTTCGAGCACGAAGCGGAAGTGGCCGGCGCCCGCCGGAAAGCGCGTGGTCACCAGACTGCCCGTGGATACCAGTTCGCCCGCGCCCAGGCCCTCGCCGCGGGCGCTCAGGTGGTTGGCCAGCCAGGTAAGCGGCTCGAAGGGGTGGCCCAGCACGTCGCTGCCCCGGCCCTCGTCCACGACCACACCGTCGGCCTCCACCACGCCGCGCACAGGGGCCAGATCGGGCCACACGCTGGCCCAGGGGCCCAGTACCAGCCCCTCGTTCCAGGCGTTGTCCGCCACTAGCGACAGCGGGTCCAGCGGATAGTCGGTGAGGCGGTCGTCGATCACCTCCACCGCGGCGCACACGGCGCCCACGGCAGCGGCCACTTCCGCCCGGGTCCAGGGCGCCGGCCGGGCGGGCAGGGCGCGATCCAGGCGCACGCACACCTCGAACTCCAGCCCCATGCGCAGCAGGCCGCCCAGCGGCAGCGCGGCGCCCGACGGATGCAACCGCGCGCCGAACACCCGGCCCGCCACCGGATGGGGGATGTTGCACATGGCCTGCATGCGCGGTGAGGTGAGGCCGATCTTCCACCCCGCATGCCCGCCCAGTCGCGGGGCGAGGCGCGCGCACAGCGCATCCTGAATGGCGTAGGCGTCGTCCAGTGTCACGGCGCCCGCCTCGCGGGCAAAGGGCACGAGCCGGCGCCGCTGGGCGTGGTCTTGCTCCAGGCGGATGGCCACCTGATCAGGGTTGAGCTTCATCGGCCAGATCATAGCTCGCGGCCAAGGCCGCGCCCCAGGAAGCAACCGCCATGCATCGCGCCACCAGAAATTGTTCCAACCCGGGTGTTCCGCCAGCATCACGGCGGGCCCA
>JBIIUM010000310.1:0-3027 GCA_044339985.1 Burkholderiales bacterium
AGGGCTGCGGCGGCCCCCAGCACGTGCCCCAGCAGCGGCTGACCCGCCAGCTCGTGCAGCACCTTGGGCAGCGCGCTGTTCATGCGCGTGCCCTTGCCGGCGGCAAGGATGACGACCTGAAGTTGAGGGTTCATGGAGCGGGCGTGCGAGAGGCCGGAGATTATGGCACGCGAGGCCCGCGCGGCACCGCGTTTGCCTGCGAGAGCGCCCATTCCACCAGCGCGTCCTGCGCCGGCGCCGCGTTGGCCGCGTTGGCATGGTTGATCAGGATCACCACCACCAGGGTGCGGCCGCCCTCGCCGTGCACGTAGCCGGCCAGGGCGCGCACCTGATCCAGCAATCCCGTCTTGAGATGGGCGCGTCCGGCGGCGGGCGAGCTGGTGAAACGCCGCCGCAGGGTGCCGTCCACGCCGGCCAGCGGCAGCGAGGCTGCCAGCTCCGGACCCAGCGGGCTGTTCCAGAAGGCCGCCAGCAGCCGTCCCAGACCGCGGGCCGACAGTCGCTCCTGGCGCGACAGACCGGCGCCGTTTTCCAGCACCATCTCCGGCATGGTCAGGCCCCGCGCAGCCAGCCAGGCGTCCACCGCGGCGCGCGACTGCTCCGGCGTGGCCGGGGTGCCATGGCGCGCCGACAGCGACAGGTAGAGCTGGCGCGCCATGACGTTGTTGCTGTTCTTGTTGGTGTCCCGAACCACTTCCAGCAGTGTGGGCGATTCGAATGCCGCGAAGGGCCGCGAGCCGGGGGGTGTGGCGCCCAGGCGCGCCCGGCCCGAGAAGCTGCCGCCCACGCCGCGCCACAGGTGATCGAACAGCGCACGGGCGTAGTCCAGGGGCGGCAGCAGGCTGTAGTGCCGGACGCGCTCGCCGCAGGCCAGCGCAAAGCTGCCTTTGAAGCGCAGCGTCATGGTCACCAGGTCGGCCTCGGCGCGCTCCGGCCACGCATCGCACGGCCCGTCGCCAAGCACCAGTTCGTTGGCGATGCCCAGTTCGGGCAGTGGCGGCTCGGCCAGGATGTGCACGGCGCGGGTGCCGGCATCGGGGATGAAGGTGAGGCGCACGGCGCGGAAGTTGAGCAGCAGCGCATCCGGGCCCTGGTTGTAGGGGCGGGTGAGTTCACCGTCGAAGGCGGCCGGGTCCACATCGGCCACCGCAAAGGCGCCGCGATCGATCACCAGGTCGCCGGCGATGTCGCGCAGGCCGCGGGCACGCAGGTCGCGCAGCAACAGCCACAGGTTTTCCAGGGTGAGCCGCGGGTCGCCGCCGCCGCGCAGCAGCAGGTCGCCATCCAGACGGCCGTTGCTCAGCCGCCCCAGCAGGTGCGCCTCGGTGCGCCAGGTGGCCGCCGGGCCCAGCAGCTCCAGGGCGGCGGCCGTGGTGACCAGCTTCATGGTGGAGGCAGGATTGAGCGCCGTCGCGGCGTTGTGCTCCAGCAGCACCCGGCCCGACGCATCGGCCACGTACAGTCCCGCCGCCGACAGCGGCACGCCGGCCGCCGTGAGGGCGGCCGCCACGCCAGGCGGCACGGCCGCCGAAGGCAGGCTCGCCAGGCAGAGCAGCGCCGCAGCGGCGGCCTGCGTCAGGCGCGCCCCCCACCTCCTCACAGGCTCACCGTCTCGCCCGGCGCCGGCACCCGCACCTCGGGCCATGCCAGGCGCTTGACGATCTCGTCCCGGAACAGGCTGGTGGTGGACTGCTCGCCATGCACCAGGAAGGTTTGCGCCGGCGGCCCGGGGAAGGCGCCCAGCCAGCGGAACAGGCCATCCTGATCGGCATGGGCGGAGAGTCCGCCGATGGTGTGGATGCGGGCCTTCACCGGCACCTCGTCGCCGAACAGCCGCACCGTGCGGGCGCCGTCCACCAGCCGCCTGCCCAGGGTGCCCGCGGCCTGGAAGCCCGCGATCACCACCGCACACTGCTCCCGTGGCAGATTCTGGCGCAGGTGGTACTTGATGCGGCCAGCCTCGCACATGCCGCTGGCGGAGATGATCACCGCGCCCGAGGCGATGCGGTTGAGGGCGATGGAGTCCTCCACTTCCTGGGTGAACTGGATGCGTGGTTTGCCGGACTCGCGCAGCCAGCGAAACACATCGCCGCTGTCGCTGTCCAGCACGCGGTGGTGCTTGAGCATCACTTTGGTGGCGGAGAGCGCCATGGGCGAATCCACGTAGATCTCCATGTCCGGCACCCGGCCCTCGCGGTGCAGTTGCACCAGCAGGTAGAGCAGGTCCTGGGTACGGCCCACGGCGAAGGCCGGGATCACCACATTGCCCTGGCGCACGGCCAGGGTATCGGTGAGCGCGGCAGCCAGCTCGTGGAGGGTTTCGGCCATGGGCTTGTGGAGCCGGTTGCCGTAGGTGGATTCCACGATCAGAGCGTCGGCGGCCCCCGGCAGGGCATAGTCGCGCATGAGCGGATGGCCGGGCTGGCCCAGGTCGCCAGAGAACACCACGCGGCGCGTGCTGCCGCCTTCCTCCACGGCGATTTCGATGAAGGCCGAACCCAGAATGTGCCCCGCATCGCGGAACCGGCAGCGCACCTTGTCGTGGGGGCGCAGCTCGGTGTCGTAGTCCACGGCGTGCAGCCGCTTCAGCGATTCCAAGGCCTGGGCGACGGTGTAGAGCGGCGCCGCGTCGCCATCGGGCTCGCGGCTGCGCCGCGCGCGGTGGCGGTGGCGCACTTCCCACTCCGCCTCCTTTTCCTGGATGTGGGCACTGTCCAGCAGCATCACCTCCAGCAGGTCGCGGGTGGGCGCGGTGCAGTACACGGGGCCGCGGTAGTGCAGCATGGAGAGCCGCGGCAGCAGCCCCGAGTGATCGATGTGCGCGTGGGTGAGCAACACGAAGTCGATGTCGCGCACATCGAAATCGAGCGCCTCGCGATTCTTGCGATCGGCGTCGCGCCCGCCCTGGAACATGCCGCAGTCCACCAGGAAGCGGCAGGAGGAGGTCTGCACCAGAAAGCAGGAGCCGGTGACCTCCTGCGCAGCGCCAAGAAAGGTGATCTGCATGGCCATTGCCTGTTAGCACTC
>JBIIUM010000311.1:0-3026 GCA_044339985.1 Burkholderiales bacterium
GCCTGGTGACCAGCAACGTGCGCCAGGCGCAGGCGCAGCGCGAGCAGCTCCTGGCCACCTACGAGAAGGCGGTGCAGCAGGCCTTTCGGGAGGTCAACGATGCCCTGGTGGCGAATCTGCGCACCCGAGAGCGAGTCCAGGCCCAGGCGCTGCAAACCGAGGCCCTCAGGCGCTATTCGGAACTGGCGCGGTTGCGCTACGAGGGCGGCTACACCAGCTATCTGGAAGTGCTGGATGCCGAGCGCGGGCTGTTCAGCGCCCAGCTCGCCCAGGCCCAGGCGCGCGGCGACGTGGTGAGCGCGCTGGTGGCCCTGTATAAATCCCTCGGGGGCGGCTGGGTGGCGCAGGCCGAAACCCTCGCCGAGGGTCCGCAACCGGAGACAGGAGACGCAAAATGAAGCGCTTGCTGCTGGCCGCGGTACTGGGCGTGGCCGCCACCGGTTGCTCGTCACCGGTTCTGCGCAAAGGCCGAGGGTCTCGAGGTGGCCGGCAAGCTCACGCCAGTACCCAAGGGTGTGTCGGTCTACCAGTATGTGCATGAGCGCTTCAACTTCTCGCCCTTCCGCCGCGTGCTGCTCGAGCCCG
Source organism: Burkholderiales bacterium (assembly GCA_044339985.1). GTDB lineage: Bacteria > Pseudomonadota > Gammaproteobacteria > Burkholderiales. Next base: position 586 of record JBIIUM010000311.1, read on the forward strand.
CGGTGGTGCACAGCGCGCCGGATCACGGCTTCGGTGATGTTCCCCAGGCCGAGCGCAAGGCGCTGGCGCGCTTCATCGACGCCAACGCGCCGCGCATCCTGGGCGGCGGCGCGGTGAAGCTGGCCCAGGCGCCGGCCCCCGATGTGGTGCGGTTGCGCCTCACGCTCGTGGGCATGACCCGCAGCCGTCCGGTGCTCCAGGGCGTGAGCTATGCAATTCCGGTGGGCGCGGCGCTCAATCTCGCCAAGGGCGCGGCCGGGGGCAGCGGCGTGGTCATGGGCTCGGTGACCCTTGCCGGAGAGTGCTATGACCCCTCCACCGGCGCCCTCGTTGCCGGTTTCCTGGCGCAGCGCAGCCCCAACGCCGTCAACCTGCTGGCTGTCGCCGGCCGCCAGGCGGGTCCGCTCGCGCGGCCCGTGTTCAGAAGGGTTTGACCACCACCAGCAGCACCACCGCGAACAGCAGCAGCACCGGCACTTCGTTGAACCACCGGAACCACACGTGGCCGCGCTGCACGCGCCCGGCGCGAAAATCGGCCAGCACGCGCCCGCAGTAGCCGTGATAGGCCACCAGCGCGAGCACCAGCACCAGCTTGGCGTGCATCCAGCCGCCGCCGATGCCCGGGCCCAGCCACAGCCACAGGCCGAACACCAGCGCCAGCACCCCCAGCGGCGTCATGAAGCGATACAGCTTGCCAGCCATGAGCAACAACCGCTCGCGTTCGGCCGTGCTGTCCGGTGCCACCATCGCCAGGTTAACGAAGATGCGCGGCAGGTAGAACAGGCCGGCGAACCAGCTGGTGACGAAGACGATGTGCAGCGATTTGATCCAGGGATACATGGCGCGTGGAGTGGGTGTCGGCCGCGGGGTCTGGCGAGCATATCTCCGAAAGGGGCTGTTTGCGATTCCCCTGCCCTGCCGGCATCGCCGCTGTGGGGGCTGCCGGGGTGAGTGCCCTCGCAGGGTCCACCATGCGCCATCGGTTCGTGCCGGGATCGCGGCAAGCCTTTCGCCAGTGCCCGCCACCAGCCATGCGCTGTATGCTCAAAGCCACTGCACGGGCCAGACGTGCCGCGCGGGTGCGGGCATCCGGTGCGCCCTTGACGATCCGCCTCGCAACGAACCCTGAAAGGAGCTGCCATGCAACCCCTTCGACCCACCCTCGCCCTGCCCTTGCTGGCGGCCACGCTGTTGTCCGCCGGCAGCCTTGCCCGCGGTGAACTGGAACCCATGGTGAACGTTTTTCCAACCGACCTGCGCTGGGCAAACCCGGCGTCCATCCCCAAGGCCATCGAACTGGCGGTGGTGTATGGCGACCCCGGAAAGCCAGGCCCCTATGTGTTTCGCGCCCGCATGCCGGCGGGCACAAGGCTGGCCGCCCATCGCCACCCCGACGCGCGCTGGGTCACGGTGCTGGAGGGCACCTACCGCTCTGCCGTGAGCGAGCGCTTCGATGTGGAAGCCGCCACGGAGTATCCCCGGGGCAGTTTCTACGTCACGGCGGCCAACGCACCGCACTACAGCTATGCGGTGACGGATGTGATCGTCCAGGAGCAGGGCGTGGGGCCCACCGGCATCGCCTACGTGCATGCCGAGGACGATCCTCGCCACGGGCGTTGAACCGCCCGCTGGCGAAGGGGCCTGTGCCATAATCCGGCGCTGTTCGCCGGGGGGATGGCCCGGCGAGAGTTCCACATCACGGCAACGGGAGAACACCATCATGTTTCAGTCTCGAATTTTTTCCGCTGGCGTGCTTGCGCTGGCCGTCTTGCTGCCGGCTTCTGCCGGTGCAGAAGAGGATCTCAACTGGCAGTTCGTGCCCGGGATTCCACGTCCCGTGGAGGTGGCCATCGTCTCTGGCGATCCCTCCAAGGAAGGGCCCTACGTGGTGCGTTACCGCACGCCATCGGGCATGCGCTTCGCACCGGTGACCCATCCCGATGCGCGTGAGCTCACCATCATCAAGGGCACCTACTGGATCGCTCAGGGCGAAAGCTACAACTGGAAGCAGATGGATGAGTTCAAGGCTGGCGCCGTCATCCAGAAGGAGGCCAACAAGCCTTACTTCGGCTGGGCGCGCACCGCCGTGATTCTCGAGGAACGCGGCACCGGCCCCACCAACCTCAATTACGTGCACGAAGACGACGACCCGCGCAATCACCGCAAGGATTGACGCGCGTCCGGCACGGGCCGGACTTGCAGGAGCATCGAGCGCGCGGCCAGGGGCGCGCTGTTTTTGGTGCAGGTTTGGCCAACTCCCTGCGGGTGCCCAGCCTTGGGTACCCGGCAGGGTAGTGCTCAGGCGGGCGGCACAGCCGTGGCAGCCCGAATCTGATCCAGCGCCGCGGGGTCCTCCAGGGTGGTGAGGTCGCCCGGGTCGCGCCCCTCCGCCAGGGCCTGGATGCTCCGGCGCAGCAGCTTGCCGGAGCGCGTCTTTGGCA
>JBIIUM010000312.1:0-3024 GCA_044339985.1 Burkholderiales bacterium
CCAGCAGCGCCCTGGCCGCCTCGGGGTCGAAGGGCAGGCGCTTGTTCAATTCGGCGCTGAACCCCTGCACCTCGGGGGCGATCAGCAGCCCCGTGGGCCGCGAGGCGCCGCGCATGATGCGCGCACGGATCGCCTCCACGTCGATGGCCTGGTAGAAGGCCTGGCGCACGCGGCGGTCCTTGAAGGGGTTCTTGCCCTTCACGCTCGAGCCCAGCAGCTCGTCGCGCTTCTGGTCCATGCCCAGAAAAATGGTGCGGATCTCCCCGCCCTGCACCACCTTGAGCGCGGCATTGCCCTGCAGCCGCGGCACATCCTGCAGCGGCACGGGCTGCATCATGTCGATCTCGCCCGACAGCAGCGCGGCCACGCGCGTGGCGTCATTGGAGATAGGCGTGAACACCACCTCGGAGAGGTTGTGCTCGGGCTTGCCCCACCACTGCGCATTGGGCTGGAGCACGGTGCGCACGCCGGGCTCGCGCGATTTCACCTGGAAGGGCCCGGTGCCGTTGGCGCGGGTGCTGGCGAAGTTTTCCGTGCCCTTGCGCACGTCCACCGGGCGCAGGGCGTTGTTCTTCTCGCACCACTGCTTCGAGAGGATGTACCAGACGCTGATGGCCTGGGGCAGGATGGGATAGGGCTCGTGGGTGACGATGTCGATGGCGTGGCTGTCCACCTTGCGGATGTCCTTGATGGGCGCCACGTAGGTCTTCACGTCCGAGCCCTCGCCGCGGGCGCGCTCCAGGGAAAAGATCACGTCGTCGGCCGTGAAGGGCGTGCCGTCGTGGAATCTCACACCCTTGCGAAGGTTGAACCGCCACACCGTGGGGGCGGTCTGCTTCCAGTCGGTGGCCAGTTCGGGCGTGGTTTCGAGCTTCCTGCCCCGGCCCGTGAGCCCCTCGTAGACGTTGCCCATGAAGCTGAGCAGCAGCGCCTCGTTGATCATGTAGGGGTCCATGGACATCACGTCGCCCTGATCGGCCATGCGCAGGGTGTTGGCGCGGGTGGCGAACGGAACGCCCGCGGCGAGCAGCAGCGCCAGGGCGAGGAAAACGGCACGCAAGTGCAAACTCATCAGCAATCTCCTTCGCGCTTTTCGGACGCGGGCCGCGAAGTGGCGGCTAGTGGTCTCGATGGAAAGGCCTCGCCAAAGTGTACCGGTACCCGGAAGCCTTTCGCCAAGGCGAAGGCAGCGCGGCCAGGGCCGGACTTACGCGTCAGGCAAGCTCGCACTCGCGCACCTGCTCCATCCACCCCCCGATCCACTCCCCCGCCACCTCCTCGGGCATGGTGCCTTGGCTTGCGTCGTGGAACAGCGGCTCCCCGATGCGCCGGGCGCCCAGTTCGGTGAGCAGCGCGTCGAAGCGCTTGCCGCCGAAGCAGAAGGTATCGGCGTAGGTGCGGTCGCCCAGGGCAATCAGGCCGTAGCGCACGCGCGACAGGTCGGGCCGGGTGGTGGCGAGCGAGTCGACCAGCGCCTTGGCGTTGTCGGGCACGTCGCCCTGGCCGTAGGTGGAGGTGCACACCAGGAACAGCCCGCCCTGGGCGAACACCGCGGCATCGAGCCCGTCCATGAGCTTCATCACGGGGCGCACCTGGCCATCGTCGAGACGCAGTTCCAGTTCCTGGGCCACGGATTGGGCGGTGCCGGTCATGGTGCCGACGAGCAGGGTGAGATTCATGGCGGGTGGCGCCGGCGCACGGCCAGCCTTGCAGCGGGGGAAAGGCATGCATTATATTGCATGTCCTTTTCGCCACAAGCACGATAGAGCATGCCGTCCGCCCAATCCGCCCCCACGGCCGCGCCGCGCGCACCCGCCGCGCCGTCCCCCGCCGCCAAGGCGGCCGAGGCGCCGCTGCTGCGCACCCTGGCGGAGCGGGTGCGCGAGGCCCGTGCCCGGCGCGGCATGACGCGGCGCATCCTGGCGCGTGACTCCGGCGTGTCCGAGCGCTATCTCGCGCAGCTAGAGTCCGGTCAAGGCAACGCTTCGGTGCTGGTGCTCGAGCAGGTGGCCCAGGCCCTCGGGCTGCCGGTGGCGGAGTTGCTGCGCGAGCCCTCGCCCCGCGCCGCGGAGCTGGCGCTCATCACGCAGTTTCTCTCGCGCCTGCCCGCCCATCGCCTGGCGGAGGTACGCGCCCAGTTGCAGCGCGAGCACGGCGCGGACGGGTCGCAGCGCCGCCTTCGCATCGCGCTGGTGGGCCTGCGCGGCGCGGGCAAGTCCACGCTGGGAGCGCGCCTCGCGCGCGCCCGGCAGGTGCCCTTCATCGAACTGGACCGCGAGGTGGAGCGCGAAGCCGGCACGGGCCTTTCGGAAGTGTTCCTGCTCTACGGACAGGCGGGCTACCGGCGCCTGGAGCGTCGCGCGCTCGAGACCGTGCTCGATACCCACGGGGCCTGCGTCATCGCCACCGGCGGCAGCATCGTCTCCGAGCCCGCCACCTACGAGCGGCTGCTCTCGGCCTGCTTCACCGTGTGGTTGCGCGCCGCGCCCGAAGAGCACATGGCCCGGGTGGTGGCCCAGGGCGACACGCGCCCCATGGCCGGCAACACCGAGGCCATGGAAGACCTGAAACGCATTCTCGACAACCGTGCAGCCCTCTATGGCCAGGCCGACGCCACCGTGGACACGGCCGGCCGCACGCCCCGCCAGAGCCTGCGCGATCTGGCCGGCGCCGTGGGCGCCTGACTCCCGGAGAATTTCATGAACCACACGCCGCAACCCGCCGCCGCCCCGGCAGTGGACTTCGACACCCACCCCTCGCGCTACGCCCACTGGAAGCTCGCCGTGGACGGCGAGGTGGCCACCCTGTCCCTGGATGTGGACGAGGCGCGCGGCCTGCGGCCCGGCTACCGCCTCAAGCTCAACTCCTACGATCTGGGCGTGGACATCGAACTGCGTGACGCGCTCGACCGCGTCCGCTTCGAGCACCCCGCCGTCAAGGTGGTGGTGCTCACCAGCGCCCGCGAGCGCATGTTCTGCTCCGGCGCCAACATCTACATGCTCGGGCAATCCAGCCACGCCTGGA
>JBIIUM010000313.1:0-3018 GCA_044339985.1 Burkholderiales bacterium
CCTATACGCGCGCACTGCTGGCCGCCACGCCGCGCTGGGACCGTCCGGCCGATGCGCTGGAACCCATCTCGGACGCGCTGCTCGCGCAGCTCTGGGCGCAGGCCCGCGCCGCCGACCGGGAGCACGCCCCTTGAACGCCGCGCCTGGCGAAGCGGGCACCGGCCGCGAAGCGCCACTGCTCCACGCCCGCGGGCTGTGCCTCACGCTGCCCGACCGCGCCCGCAAGCCGCTGTTCGGCACCGCGCCCGGGGTGAGGATTCTCGACGGCATCGACCTCACCGTGGCCCGCGGCGAATCGCTGGGCATCGTGGGCGAGTCCGGATCGGGCAAGACCTCCCTCGGCCGCACGCTGTTGCGGCTGTACCGGCCCACCAGCGGCGCGTTGTGCTTCGACGGCCAGGACATCACGCACCTGCCCGAAGCGGCGCTTCGGCCCTTGCGGGCCCGCATGCAGTTCGTCTTTCAGGACCCCTTGTCCTCGCTCAATCCGCGCCATCGCATCGAGGACATCCTCGCCCAGCCGCTGCTTGCCTTTGAACGCGTGGCCTCGCGCGCCGAGGGCCGCGCCCAGGCGCGCGAACTGCTCGAGCGCGTACACCTGCCCGCCGGCCTCGCCACGCGCTATCCCCACGAGCTCTCCGGCGGGCAGCGCCAGCGCGTGGGCATCGCCCGGGCCATCGCCCTGCGCCCCAACCTGATCGTGGCCGACGAGATCACCTCGGGCCTGGATGTGTCCACCCAGGCGCGCATCCTGTTGCTGCTGCGCGAACTCAAGCAGCAGGACTCGCTGGTGTTCATCAGCCACGACCTCTCCCTGGTGCGGGTGCTGTGCGACCGGGTGCTGGTGCTGCAACAGGGGCGGGTGGTGGAACAGGGGCCCTGCGCGGCACTGTTCGCGGCGCCGAAGCACCCCTACACCCGCGCGCTGCTGGAGGCGATCCCGCTGCCGGCGGTGGACCCCCACTGGATCAAACCCCTGGGCACCCAGGCCGCTTCCTGAGGCACCCGCCGCGGAGCCCCGCTCCATAACGGGGCGGCGGTCCACGGGGACGCACCGTGGCAATGCGCTCCGGTGGCGCAAAGGTTGCCGCGCATCGTGGCAAGGCTTTCATTCGTTGCATTAAATGGGGCGTGCCGGAGCATGGCACGCAGGTTGCGCTACGGCGTTGCACGCGCGCCGCTGAACGCGCGCTCGGTTGCTCACAAACACCCACCCGGAGACGCCCCGCCATGTCCCAAGACCCGCGCATTTCTTCCCGCCGCACCGCGCTCAAGACCCTCGCCGCCGGCGCTGCCGCCACCGCGGCCTCGCCCCTGTGGCTGCCGCGCGCCTTCGCGGCGGACTTCGTGGTGGGCGTCATTTATGTAGGCCCCAAGGATGACTACGGCTACAGCCAGGCGCAGGCCCAGGCCGCGGCCGCCATCAAGAAGATGCCCGGGGTGAAGGTGATCGAGCAGGAGAAGGTGGCCGAAACCACCGACGTGCAGAAGGTGATGGCTTCCATGATCGAGGAGGACGGCGCCAAGCTGGTGTTTCCCACCTCCTTCGGCTACTTCGACCCGCACATGCTCAAGATGGCGGAGAAGTACCCGCAGGTGCGCTTCGCCCACTGCGGCGGCCTGTGGACCGAGGGCAAGCACCCGAAGAACACCGCCAGCTACTTTGGCTACATCGACGAGTGCCAGTACCTGAACGGCGTGTGCGCGGGTCACGCCACCAAGAGCAAGAAGCTCGGCTTCATCGCCGCCAAGCCCATTCCCCAGGTGCTGCGCAACATCAACGCCTTCACCCTGGGCGCCAAGAGCGTGAAGCCGGACATCACCACGCAAGTCATCTTCACCGGCGACTGGCTGCTGCCGGTGAAAGAGGCCGAAGCCGCCAACAGCCTTATCGACCAGGGTGTGGACGTGATCACCATGCACGTGGACAGCCCCAAGGTGGTGGTGGAGACCTGCGAGCGGCGCGGCATCTATGTGTGCGGCTACCACGCCGACCAGTCCGCCCTGGCCCCCAAGGGCTACCTCACGGGCGCGGAATGGAACTGGCTCACGCCCTACACCACCCACGTGAAGGACGCCATGGCGGGCAAGCCGCTCAACAACTTCCTGCGCGGCGGGCTGAAGGAGGGCTTCGTGAAGCCTTCGCCCTACGGCAAGGCGGTGAGCGAAGGCGCGCGCAAGCAGGCCGATGCCATCAAGGCGCAGATGATGAAAGGCGACTTCGCCATCTTCAAGGGCGAACTCAAGGACAACACCGGCAAGGTGGTGGTGCCGGCCGGCACCGTGCACAAGCAGACCGACGTGGTGCTCGAGCAGATGAACTGGCTGGTGGCCGGCGTCATCGGCAAGGTCTGACGGGGCAATCGTGGAAGCGGTGGCAGCGCTGCCGGCGCCCGCCGGCGGACGGGGGCCCTTTGCCTCCGACGCCGTGCGGCGCGCCGCCGAGGGGTTGCTCATTCCCCTCGGGGCGCTGGCCGTCTCCATGGTGCTGTTCGGCGTGTTCGTGCTCGCCCTGGGCAAGGATCCGCTCGCGGTCTACCCGTTGATCTGGAAGGGCGCCTTTTCCACTTCCTTCGCCTGGCAGAACACCCTGCAGCGGGCCGCGCCGCTGATCCTCACGGCGCTGTGCGTGGCGATTCCCGCACGGGCCGGCCTGATCGTCATCGGCGCGGAGGGCGCGCTGGTGCTGGGCGGCCTGGCCGCGGCGGTGAGCGGCCACCTGCTGTCGGGCCACGCGCCGCTCGCCGTGCAACTGGCCATGGCCCTGGCGGCCATGGCGGCGGGCGCGGCGTGGATCGCCCTGGCGGGCGCTCTGCGCCACCACCGCGGCGTCAACGAAACCATCGGCAGCCTGCTGCTCACCTACATCGCCATTGCGCTGTTCAATCACTTCGTGGAAGGCCCGCTGCGCGATCCCGCCAGCCTGAACAAACCGTCCACCATGCCCATCGACGAGGCCAGCATGGTGGGCAACCTGCCCGGCCTGGACGTGCATTGGGGCCTGGTCTTCGGCGTGGC
>JBIIUM010000095.1:0-11442 GCA_044339985.1 Burkholderiales bacterium
CCTGCAGTATCGGAGGTTCTGGGTGGAAAGCGAGAACCGCTGGATAAGTCTTCGGATTACTAACGCTGCGTTGAGGACTATCGACAAGAAAGGTATCGATACCGTTCTGGCGGAGCTTCGTGCTGCCGGCGAACGGATTTGAGGAGCTTGCGATGCGCGACAAGATAAAGCTCGAATCCACCGCCGGAACCGGCCACTTCTACACCACCACGAAGAACAAGAAAACCATGCCTGAGAAAATGGAGATCAAGAAGTTCGATCCCAAGGCTCGCAAGCATGTGCTTTACAAGGAAACCAAGTTGAAGTGATGAAGTGCGCTTCGGCGCGTCAAGGCCTCACAAATAAAAAACCCGCTGCCTCGGCAGCGGGTTTTTTTTGGCGGTCGCGCCAGACGACGTTTCAGGCGTAAGCCCTGAGTTGACGGGAAAACTCCTGGAGGGGCCGAATGCCCGAGGCGTCGGCTCGACGGCACCAATCTTCAAGTTGCTTGACTAGTTGTTCCTTGGATGCCGCGGACCGCTGCCACAGCCCCGACAATTCCTGGCGCATGGAATACACAGTGGCCATGACCTTGCTCTTGGCGAGCGCCTCGTTCAGGCGGGCTCTGTCCTGATCGCCAAGGGCTCGAGCCTCCAGGTTCAGCCAACGGCGTACCGTTGCCTTGTCCAGCCCCGGGCTGGTCTTGATGCGGTCCAACTCTCCTGACCAGGTGGCGCGCATGGCCCGCGTAAATCGCGTCAATACCTCGTAACGGTTGGTGACGATAGCCTGGAGCGTCCCCAGGTCCACCTTCGCCTTGGAGAGGTCTAGATGCACCTTGGGAGCCAGCTTTTTCACCTTGGCGAGCCCCAGGATCTCGAGCATCCGGATATAAGCCCAGCCGATGTCGAATTCGAACCACTTGCTCGATAGCCGCGCCGACGAGGCATAGGCGTGATGGTTGTTATGCAGTTCTTCGCCGCCAATCAAGATGCCCCAGGGCACGATGTTGCGGCTCGCGTCCTCGGCGGCGAAGTTGCGATAGCCCCAATAATGCCCTACGCCATTGATGACTCCCGCGGCGAACAATGGAATCCAGATCATTTGCACAGCCCAGATGGCGAGGCCAACAGGTCCGAACAGCACCAGGTCAGTGATCAACATGATCGAGACGCCCAACCGATCGCGGGAATAAACGTTGCGCTCGATCCAGTCGTCGGGAGTGCCATGGCCATACCGCTCCATCGTCTCGGCATTGGAAGACTCCCGCCGATAGAGTTCGGCGCCCTCCCAGAAGACCTTCTTTATGCCCAGCACCTGCGGGCTGTGGGGATCGTCCGCGGTTTCGCACTTGGCGTGGTGCTTGCGGTGAATGGCGGCCCACTGCTTGGTGACCATGCCGGTGGTCAACCAGAGCCAGAAGCGGAAGAAGTGGCTCGGGATGGGATGTAGTTCCAGGGCGCGGTGCGCCTGGTGGCGGTGCAGGAAAATCGTTACCGAGGCGATGGTGATGTGCGTCAAGCCCAAGGTAACGAGGACGTAACCCCACCAAGGCAAATCGAAAACGCCATTCAGAAACGATAGAGACATGAGCACTCCATGGAAAATCGGCGCAGCCGTTATTCTAGCCCAGTGGAAGATGGGGGCAGGGTTGGGCAATGCAACGCCCTGGGACTGCCAGGGCCGAGGCGGTCCATCACGCGGGAGCGGGGTTCGCCTAGCGGGGTTTGTCCAGGCTGCCGGTGACGATGTGCAGGTCTCTTTGCGGAAAGGGGATCTCGAATCCCCGGGCGCGGAACGCCTCGTCGATGCCCAGATTGAGCTCGGATCTGAGGTTGCCACGTCCCGCCTCGGGATCCGCGATCCACACTAGCAGGTCCAGATCGACGCCGTTCTCGCCAAAGTTGCGCACCAAGGCCGCCGGTGGCGGTTCAGTTTGCACCCTGGGGTGGCCGCGCGCCACTTCCAACAGCGTGTCGAGGGCTTGGCGCAGGTTGGTGCCGTAGGCGACCTGTACCGTCAGGTCGACGCGTATGCTGCGGTCCGAATACGAGTGGTTGAGCACCGTGGAGGTGATCACCGACTCGTTGGGGATGATCGCCTCGGTACCGTCGAATTCCCGCACCACCACATAACGGGCCGTCAGGCGGGCCACCGTACCGTAGCGGCCGTCCACGGTCACCAGGTCGCCCAGCTTAATGGATCGATCCAGCAGGATCGCGAAACCGCTCACGTAGTTGGCGGCGATCTTCTGCAGCCCGAAACCCAACCCCACGCCCAGCGCTCCGCCGAAGACGGACAGCACGGTCACATCGATACCCACCAGCGGCAGGGCGATCAGCACGGCGAACACCAGCAGCACCGTCCGGACGAGCTTTGCGAACACCACCCGCAGGCTCGTGTCCAGCTGCTGCAGCCCCATCAGCCGGGATTCCACCACCCTGCCGATCCACAGCGCGCCCAGGACCGTGATCGCAACCGAAGCGCTGCCCTCGATCAGGTTGAGCAGCGAGACCCGGTGTTTTCCCGCATTGAAGGCGAGCCCGTCGAGGAACTCTCGAATCCCCGGCAACAGGCCCGTCAGATGCAGGGCGACGCCAATCCACATGGCCCACGTGATCGCTCGCTCGGACTGGCGCAGCCAGCCGCTCGGCGGCAGGGCATGCCGCAGCGTGTACACGACCACGCGAATGATCACCAGCGACGAGGACAACGGTATGGCAACGTTGAAAAGGTTCACGGGCTGGTGCGCCTGCAGCGCCGCCCGGGTCATCACCAGCAGCAACCACGCCACCAGCGGCACCAGGACTCGCAGTAACCCGGCAGCCCCCACATACAGCGCCTCCTGCCCCCCTTCCGTTCTGGCGGCCATCAGCGTGCGCTCGAGCCGTGGTCGCAGAATCCGTCCCGCACTCCAGGCCAGAGCAAGGCACAGGGCAATCAGACCGACCTGCCATGCAATGGCAGTGGTCTCGAGGTCGCGCAGCAGTTCCGCGAGCAGATTGATGCGGTCGGCGGTCTTGTCCATGGCGTGATCCTACGCGGGGGCGCGCTGATTCACGGGCTGCGTTCCAGCAATGCCGCGTAGAAGCCGTCGGTGCCGTTCCGGGCCGAATCGAGCCGCAGGTCCTGTTCCCCGCTGTCCGCAACGGCGATGCCTGCGGCGCGCAGCGCCTGCGGCGCATCGAGCCGCCGCCACCCGGGCGAGGCGGCGAGGAAATCATCCACCACCGCTTCGTTTTCCTCCGGCAACAGGCTGCAGGTGGCGTACACCAGTCGTCCGCCAGGCTTCAGCAGGCGAGCTGCAGACGCCAGGATGGCACGCTGCTTGGCACCCAGTTCTGCAAGCGCCGCTGGCGACATGCGCCACTTGAGATCAGGGTTGCGCCGCAAAGTGCCCGTTCCGCTGCACGGAACATCCACCAGCACCCTGTCAATCTTGCCTCGCAGCCGACCGACCCGCACGTCGGTCTCCGAATCAATACGCTGCGGATGCACGTTCGACAGCCCCGAGCGGCGCAGCCGCGGGGTAAGGTTGGCAAGCCTGCGCTCGGAAATGTCGAAGGCGTACAGCCGTCCCTGCGAGCGCATGAGCGCTCCCAGCGCCAGCGTCTTGCCGCCTGCCCCGGCGCAAAAGTCCACCACCATCTGGCCGCGGCGTGCGTCCACCAGTTGCGCCACCAGCTGGCTCCCCTCGTCCTGCACTTCCACCAGCCCGCCGGTAAACACAGGGTGGCGCTCGATGAACGGTTTTTGGCGCAGCCGGATGCCCGCCAGCGCGAGCGCGGTGGGCTCTGCCTCGATGCCTTCGGCACGCAGCGTGGCCATAACCTCTTCGCGGCTCGCCTTGAGGACGTTGACCCGCAGGTCCATGGGCGCAGCCCGCAGCAGCGCCGTGGCAAGGGTTTCCGCACCATCGGCGCCGTAGGCGCTCACGAAGCGCTCGTACAGCCAGTCGGGAAGCGAAAGCCGCTCCGCCGGCGAGGTGGGTTCGGGGGCCCCCTTCAGGGCGGCCAGCCATCCCGCCTCGCCGTTGCGCAGCGCAGGCTCCAGCGCGCGCACAGCCGCTCCCCCCACGCGCACCAGCGCAGCCAGGGTGAGGCGCCGTGGGTCTCGTCCTCCGGTGAGTGATTCCAGCCTGCGTAGGTGTCGCAACGCCGCGAAGGCCGTGTCGGCCACGAAAGCGCGATCGCGCGGACCCGGTCGCGGATGACGCCGCAGCCACTGGCGCAAAACGGCATCAGCGGGCGCCTGAAAGGTCAGCAATTCGGCCAGTGCATCGGCGCTGGCGTCGATGCGCCCGGGGGTGGCTTCCACTGGTCAGGGATAGACGATGCGCGTCACGGTGGAGTCGAAGGCCGTGCCGTCCTTCTCCACGATGCGGATGCGAACGGGCAAGCGGTGGTGCCCGATGCCAAGCCAAAACTCGAAGCCGCGCTTGTCCCCTGGCGGCTGCACTTTTCGGTAGTGCAGCGTGTCGAGTGCCCCCAGCGTGGTATCGATGCGTTCGCGTCCCACGAAGGCCAAGTCGTACTCCTGCAGTTTGCGGCCGTCAGTGACGCGAACGCTCAGGAGCCCGGAAACCGGCGGGTCGGAGAACACGAAGGCGTAGGGTAGCGAAGCCTGGTCGAAGGTCATGGGCACGAGAGCCACCTTTTCCACCTCGTCGCCCTCGGTCATGGTGAGTTCCCCAAGCGCCCAGTCGAAATCGGCGGCGTTGGGTGGCTTGCCGGTTCGCTTCTGCCGGAAGCTGAGGGGCTGCAGCCCCTTGTCGGTCACGAGTCCCTGGCTGTCACGGCGCTCGTCGACTTTCTTGAGCAGCCGTGCAAGTCCGGTGGTGCGGGCCTCGGTGGTCACGCTGTAGCGCTTGCCGTCCGACTCGAAGACGTCGCGGCCCTCGCCAACGGTCATACCCTTGGCCTCCACCATCAGGTCCATCTCCACCCGCATGGGGACCTTGGGCCCGCCAGCCGCAGCGGCGGCGATGAGCAAGCCAATCCCGCCGAGCACGGCGCGCAGCCGACCGCGGTTCAAACGGATCATGGCGCCGGCTCGGCGAGGGTGTCGTCGGCGTGCGCCACGGTGTCGCGTACCCTCACCCGGGCTCCATTGATCTCCATGCGCCCTTCGAGAAACCACCGCACCGCCGCGGGCAGCAGGCGGTGTTCCTGGCGCAGCACCCGTGCCGCCAGTGTTTCGGGCGAATCGTCGTCGAGCACGGGTACGGCCGCCTGGGAGACGATGGGGCCCTCGTCGAGCACCTCGGTCACGAAATGCACGCTGCAACCGTGCAGCTTCGAGCCGGCCGCAAGCGCTCTGGCGTGGGTGTCCAAGCCCGGGAAGGCGGGCAGCAGGGAGGGATGTACGTTCATCAGGCGGCCTGCGTAGCGGCGCACGAATCCCGGCGTGAGCACTCGCATGAATCCAGCGAGCACCACCAGGTCGGGTGCATGGGCGTCAACGGCATTGGCCAGGGCGGCGTCGAAGCTGTCGCGATCGGCATAGGCCTTGTGATCCACCACCGCCGTGGCGATTCCCATTTCCGCCGCGAAGCCGAGGCCCGCCGCGTCCGGCCGGTTGCTCACCACGGCCACCACCGGAACGGCCGCTTCCACCAGCGCCCGCAGATTGCTGCCGCGACCCGATATCAACACCACCACGCGCGCCACGGGCGGTTCCGTTCATACAAGGACAGCAGTGGGTTCGCCCCCATCGCCGTCCTCGATGCGGCCCGCTATCCAGGCCCGCTCGCCCTGGGCGTTCAAGGCCTGCACGGCCCGCGCCGCATCCTGCGGCGCCGTGACGATCACCATGCCCACGCCGCAGTTGAACACCCGATGCATTTCCGGATCGGTCACGCTGCCATGGCTTTGCAGCCACTGGAAGATGGGGGGCAGGATCCAGCTATCCCGTTGCAGGACCGCGCGCGTACCCGGCGGCAGTACCCTGGGCACATTGCCCGTGATACCGCCGCCGGTGATATGGGCCATGCCCTTCACGGGCACCCTGGCGAGCAGATCGAGCACCGGTTTCACGTAAATGCGCGTTGGCTCGAGCAATGCCTGCCCGAGCGTTGCGCCCAGGAAATCCGCCCGCAGATCCGCACCCGACACCTGCACGATGCGCCGCACGAGCGAATAGCCGTTGCTGTGCGGGCCGCTGGAGGCGAGTGCCACCACTGCATCGCCGGGCACGATGGAGTTGCCATCCACGATGGCGGATTTTTCCACCGCGCCCACCGCGAAGCCCGCGAGGTCGTACTCCCCGTCGGGGTACATGCCCGGCATCTCGGCCGTCTCGCCGCCCACCAACGCGCAACCAGCCCGTCTGCACCCTTCCGCAATGCCTGCCACCACCGCCGCGGCCGTGTCCACAGACAGCCGCCCGCACGCGAAGTAGTCCAGGAAGAACAGCGGCTCGGCCCCCTGGACCAGAATGTCGTTGACGCTCATGGCCACGAGATCGATTCCCACGGTGTCATGGACGTTGAGCTCGAAGGCTAGCTTGAGCTTGGTGCCCACGCCGTCGGTGCCCGACACCAGCACCGGTTCCCGATAGCGCTTGGGAACCTCGAAAAGCGCGCCGAAGCCGCCGACGCCCGCCAGCACGCCGTCTCGCAACGTGGATCTGGCCAAGGGCTTGATGCGTTCCACGAGCGCGTCGCCGGCGTCGATATCGACGCCGGCGTCGCGATAGGACAGACCGTTGGCGGTAGCGGACTCTGGCATGGCGGCTGGAGGCGGCGCGAGGAAGGGGCACGGATTCTACCGGAAGGGCCCCCTATAATCCGCGCCATGAAGCAACTGGCGTTGGACATCGCGCCGCCTCCGGCGCCCGCCTTCGACAATTTCTTTCCGGGGCGCAACGCCGAGGCCCTCGAGTCGCTTCGCGCGCTCGCCGCCGGCACCGGGGAGCCTGTCATCTTTCTGTGGGGCGTTCCCGGCAGCGGCCGATCGCACCTCCTGCGTGCGGCTGGCGCCGCCTCCGTCAGAGCGGTGCGGCACTTCCCGGTTGAGCCCACCGCCGACGGCAGGGTCCTGTTGCTGGCCGACGACGTGGACTTTCTGGCCGCCCCCGCGCAGCACGCCTTGTTCAATGCCTTCAACGCCCTGCGCGAGTCGGGCGGTGCGCTCGTGGCTTCGGGACGCGCCCCGCCCGCGCGCCTCGCCCTTGCCCCCGAACTGCTCAGCCGGTTGTCCTGGGGTCTTGTGTACCAGGTGCATCCCCTGGACGATCGAGAGAAGGCCGCGGCGCTGGCGCGCCACGCCGCAGCCCGTGGCCTGCGTCTGCCGGAGGAGGTATCCGGTTACCTGCTGCGCCACGTGAAGCGGGATCTCACCACGCTAATGGGTGTGCTTGACGCCCTTGACGCCCATTCGCTCGAAACCCGACGCGCGCTTTCCGTGCCCTTGGCGCGGGAGGTGCTTCGGTCTTCGCTCGCCCTTGACGATGAGCCAGCCTGATCCAGGCGCGCGCAGCGCTCGGGGCCGGGGGCCGTCTGTCCTGGCACCATGGAGAAGGTCATGAACCTCGCGCTGTTCGATCTCGACAACACCTTGCTGGCTGGCGACAGCGATTTCGAATGGGCCCAATTCCTGATTCACAAGGGCGTGCTCGACCGCGAGGTATACGAAGCACGCAATCTGGAGTTCTACGAGCAATATCGCGCAGGAACGCTGGACATCCACCAGTTCCTGGATTTTCAGCTCAAGCCCCTGTCGCGTCACCCCCGTGCGCAGTTGGAGGCCTGGCGTGCCGAGTACTTGAGGGTGCGCATCCTGCCCATGATGACCGTCAAGGCGCGCGACCTGGTGGACAGCCATCGCCATGACGCCCGCGTGGTGGTCACGGCCACCAACAGCTTCATCACCAGGCCCATCGCCAGGGAGTTCGGCATCGAGCATCTGGTGGCCACGGATCCGGAGGAGCGCTCCGATGGCGAGTTCACCGGCCGTGTGAACGGACCGCCCTGTTTCCGGGAGGGCAAGGTGGCTCGCGTCGAAGCCTGGCTCGCCGAGCACGGACTGCACTGGTCGAGCTTCGGCGAGACGTGCTTCTACAGCGACTCGCTCAACGATCTTCCGCTGCTGTCGAAGGTCGCGCGGCCGGTTGCCGTCGACCCGGACGAGACCCTCAGGGAACACGCCCTTGCAAGAGGCTGGGAAATCCTGAGCCTGCGCTGAGCCCCCGGGCTGTCGCACCAGACCCGGCCTGTATACTCGACCGGTGCCGCAGCCAGTCGCGATTGCAGCACGCTCCCCCTGCGTTTTTTCCTCTTCGGATGATCAAGAAGCTTCTCGACAAGGTGTTTTCCCGCGGCGCAAAGGCCGGCCGCGCGCCGACCGTCGTGCCGGTTTCACGTCATGGCCTGACATGCGAGCGCATCAGCCGCTGCGCCCGCCGCACCTGCGAGGGTTTGCAGGAGGCTGGCTACCAGGCATACGTGGTGGGCGGCGCAGTGCGCGACCTGCTGCTCGACCTTGAACCCAAGGACTTCGATGTGGCCACCGACGCGACGCCGGAGCAGGTGCACGCGGTGTTTCGCCGCTCGCGCATCATCGGCAGGCGTTTTCGCCTCGTGCACGTGCTGTGCGGCCAGGAAATGGTGGAAACCTCCACCTTCCGTGCGCCGCACTCCGACGATGCTACCCATCAGGTGAAGGACGAGCATGGCCGGCTGCTGCGCGACAACGCCTTCGGCACGCAGCAGGAGGACGCGCTGCGCCGCGACTTCACCGTCAACGCCCTGTACTACAACCCCGCCACGGAAGAGATCCTCGACTTCGTCGGCGGCATGAAGGACCTGGAAGCGCGCCGGTTGCGCATCATCGGTGAGGCCCGCAGCCGCTATCGCGAGGACCCCGTTCGCATGCTGCGTGCGGTACGCCTGGCCGCCAAGCTGCGCATGGATCTCGACCCCGGCACTCGCGCGCCCATTCCGGAAATGGCGGAGCTGGTGCAGAACGTCCCGGGAGCGCGACTGTTCGAAGAGATGCTCAAGCTGCTGCTATCCGGGCACGCGGTGGCCTGCATCAGGCAACTACGTGCCGAGGGCCTGCATCATGGTCTCCTGCCCATGCTCGATGTGATCCTGGAGCAGCCCATGGGGGAACGCTTCGTGATGCTCGCCCTGGAGCGCACGGACGAACGCGTTCGGGCCGACAAGACCGTCTCGCCCGGGTTCCTGTTCGCGGCCTTGCTCTGGCACGAGGTCCTGGCGGCCTGGAACGCTGCCCAGGCACGTGGCGTGGCGCCGGTGCCGGCCATGCACGAGGCCATGGATCAGGTGCTGTCCGTGCAGGCCGAGCGCATGTCGGTGCCGCGGCGGTTCGGTACGGACATGAAGGAGATCTGGTTGATGCAGTGGCGCTTCGCGCAGCGTTCCGGCAAGCGGCCCTTTCGCGTGCTGGAAAGCCCCAAACTGCGCGCCTCCTTCGACTTCCTGCTCCTGCGCTGCGAGAGCGGGGAGCTCGACCCCGAGGTGGGTCAATGGTGGGAGCGATTCCAAAATGCCTCTGATGAAGAGCGCAGCCGTATGTTGCTACCCGCGCCAAAGGGAGCTGGTGCGGGCCGCAAGCGCCGCCGCAGGCGTCAGGGCGGCCCTGGAGAGTCTTCGTCGGCGGCGGAGCCGGTCGAGCAATCCTGAACTGCTGGCCGCACGCCGCAGTCGACAAAGGCGGCGATTTTGCGCTAGCGTTACGGTGCAATCGGAGCGCGCTTCGCGCCAACGGTTGCGCGATGGCGTCCGAGAACACGCCGCGCCAGGGCGCTCCAGGGAACGCCCGCAATTCCTCCGGAGGGTTTGTTCGTGTCCACGCAACCTCAGGCGCGCGCGCGCCTCAGTGCGTCTCATCTTGCCGCCAAGGTGCGCGACGGCGAGAAGATCACCATGGTGTCCTGCTACGATGCCTCATCCGCGGCGCTTGCCGATGCCGCGGGGATCGAAATGCTGCTGGTGGGAGATTCCCTCGGCATGACCGTGCAAGGCCATGACTCCACGTTGCCGGTCACCGTGGATGACATTCTTTACCACACCAAGGCGGTACTGCGCGGTTGCCAGCGTCCGATGGTGATCGCCGACATGCCCTTCGCCAGCTACCACGAAAGCCCCCAGTCGGCTTTCGCCCATGCGGCCAAGCTCATGGCTGGCGGGGCGCATATGGTGAAGCTGGAGGGCGGTGCCATGTTCGCCGACACGGTACGGTTTCTGACGGATCGCGGCATTCCGGTTTGCGGGCACGTGGGCCTCACGCCGCAGTTCTTCCACACCCTGGGCGGGTACAAGGTGCAGGGCAAGGGGGAGGCCGGTGATCGCGTGCTGGAGGACGCCCGCGCCATCGAGGCCGGAGGCGCCGCCATGACCGTGGTGGAGGCTGTGCCCGCCGCGCTGGGCGATCGCATCACGCGCGCCTTGTCCATCCCCACCATCGGCATCGGCGCGGGGCCGGGCTGCAGCGGCCAGATTCTCATCTGGCACGACATGCTCGACCTTCACCCCGGGCGCAAGGCGAAGTTCGTCAAGAACTACATGGCCGGCGCCAGTTCGCCACAGGCTGCCCTGGAGCGCTTCGTGGCCGAGGTCAAGTCGGGTGCCTTCCCATCTCCCGAGTACTGTTACAACTGACGCGCCAGCGCTGGCGTGAGCATGGAAATCGTCCGCAGCATCGCCGAGTTGCGCACGCGCATCAGGCGTGAGCCTCGCGTGGCCGTGGTGCCCACCATGGGCAACATCCACGAGGGACACTTGAGCCTGGTGCGTATTGCCGCTGGGCACGCGCCCTTCGTTGTCACCACCATTTTCGTGAACCGTCTGCAGTTCATGCAGGGCGAGGACTTCGAGAAATACCCTCGTACCTTCGAGGAAGATTGCGATCGGCTTGCCTCGGCGGGCAACCACCTGGTGTTCGCCCCCGACGAGACCGAGATGTACCCCGAGCCTCAGGTTTTCGCCGTGGAGCCGCCGCCGGTGGCCGGCAAGCTGGAGGGGCGCTTCCGTCCTGGCCACTTCCGCGGCGTGTGCACCGTGGTGCTGAAGCTGTTCAACGTGGTGCAGCCCCAGGTGGCCGTGTTCGGCAAAAAGGATTATCAGCAGTTGTCCATCGTGCGCCACCTGGTGGAGCAGTTCGCCTTGCCGCTCGCCATCGTTCCCGCGGAGACGGTAAGGGCCCCCGATGGCCTGGCCCTGTCTTCACGCAACCGCTACCTGTCCGAGGCGCAGCGAGCCGAGGCACCGCGGCTCAATGAGGCGCTGCGCGAGGTCAAGCGGGCCGTGGAATCGGGCGACCGCAATTTCGAGGCACTGGAGTTCGCTGCCGACGCCCTGCTCGCGCGCCACGGCTGGAATGTGGACTACGTGGTGGTGCGCAGCCGCCGCACGCTCATGCAGCCCGAGCCGGGTGAACGGCAACTGGTGGCGCTTGGCGCCGCTAAGCTCGGCGCGACCCGGCTTATCGACAACCTCGA
>JBIIUM010000096.1:0-11378 GCA_044339985.1 Burkholderiales bacterium
ACATGGACCCGGCGAGCGCCTGGACGCTGCTGGAGGGCGCCGACTGCGTGGTGGACGCTGCTGCCGCGGCCGCGGCCGTGGCACGAGTCGCTGCTGAAATCACCAGCAGGCTGGGGGAACGGCAGCCGCTGGTGCTGGTGGTGATGGGCGGCGGCGTGGTGTTCGCGGGCCAGTTGCTGCCACAACTGCGCTTTCCCCTGGATTTCGATTACGTGCACGCCACCCGGTATGGCAGCGCCACCACGGGCGGCGCGCTCGCCTGGCATGTGAAGCCACGCGAGCCCGTGGCCGGGCGCACCGTGCTGGTGCTGGACGACATCCTCGACCAAGGCCACACCCTGGCGGCCATCCGCCAATGGCTGCTGGACCAGGGGGCCGCCGAGGTGCTGTGCGCGGTGTTCTGCCACAAGGCCACGGGACAGCCGAAGCCCCTGGCGGCTGACTTCGTGGGGGTGAGCGTGCCCGATCGCTTCGTTTTCGGCTTCGGCATGGACGTGGACGGCGCGTGGCGCAACCTGCCCGCGGTGTACGCGCTGCGAGGGACGCCGTGACCGGCGCCACCATGAGCACGGCGCCCCTGGGCATCATCGGCGGCAGCGGCCTCACACAGCTGGCCGAGCTGGAGGTACGGCACCGCGAGGTGGTGCGCACACCCTATGGCGAGCCCTCCGGGGCGCTCACCTTCGGCACCCTGGCCGGGGGCGAGGCAGTGTTCCTGGCGCGCCACGGCTACGGCCACACCATCGCGCCCCATCAGGTCAATTACTGCGCCAACGTGTGGGCCCTGCGCCACGCGGGTGTGCAGCGCGTGGTGTCGGTGGCTTCCGTGGGCGGTATCCGCGCGGATCTGGGCCCCGGCGTCATCGCCGTGCCGCACCAGTTGCTCGACTACACCTCGGGCCGGCGCAGCACCTTCTTCGAAGGCCCGGACCAGCCCGTCACCCACGTGGACTTCACCCATCCCTATGCCGCCGCGGTGCGCGAGGCGATCCTGGCGGCGGCCCTGGCCGCCGGAGAGGCCGTGGTGCCCGAGGGCGTCTACGCCACCACCCAGGGCCCGCGCCTGGAAACCGCCGCCGAGATCGACCGCCTGGAGCGCGACGGCGCCACCATGGTGGGCATGACCGCCATGCCCGAGGCGGTCCTGGCGCGGGAGATCGGCCTCGAGTACGCCACCCTGGCGGTGGTGGCCAACCACGCCGCCGGCCGCGGACAAAGCAACGCCGGTATCCGGCTGGAAGACATCAACCACGTGCTGCAGCAGGGCATGGCGCGGGTGCGCCGCATCCTGCAGGCCCTGTTGCAAACCCATGGCGGTGCGTGAGGTCATCCGCTGGGGCGACCCGCGCCTGCTCCAGCCGGCGCGGCCCGTGGAGCGCTTCGACACGCCCGAACTGCACGCCCTGGTGCGCGACCTGGAGGACACCATGGCCGCCCTCCAGGGCGCCGGCATCGCCGCCCCCCAGATCGCCGTGCCGCTGCAGGTGGTGATCTTCGGCGGCGCCCCGTCGGCGCGCTACCCCGAGGCGCCCGCGGTGCCCTACACGGTGCTGGTGAACCCGGTGCTCGAACCCCTCGGCAACGACATGGAGGAGGGCTGGGAGGGCTGCCTGTCGGTGCCGGGCATGCGGGGCCTGGTGCCACGCCACCGCCGCCTACGTTACCGCGGCCGTGACGCCCGCGGCGCCCCCATCGAGCGGCTGGCGGAGGGTTTCCACGCCCGGGTGGTGCAGCACGAATGTGACCACCTGGCGGGCATCCTCTACCCCATGCGCGTGTGCGACCTGCGCCACTTCGGCTTCACCGACGTGCTGTTCCCCGGCCAGGCGCCGGCCGACGACTGAAGAAGGCCGGTCCGCCGCCCCCAGGGGCGCTCAAGTCCCTGCGGCGTTTGCCGTTGCCTGCTCCTCCCGCCGGACTCGTGCGCGAGCCCTTGGGAGGCTTCCTCCCTCAAGTCCTGGCAAGTACTGCCGTAAACCGCCAGTGACAGCGGTTTAAGGCCTTCAATGGCGAGGACACCAAAGTCAAAGCGTTGTTTCTTAACCTTTGATTTCGTCGAGAGGGATTTCCAAATGTCTCAAGTCATCAACACCAACGTCGCTTCGCTCAACGCGCAGCGCAACCTCAGCAGCTCGCAGGGCGTTCTCAACCAGGCCATCCAGCGCCTGTCCAGTGGTCTGCGCATCAACTCCGCCAAGGACGATGCGGCCGGCCTCGCCATCACCGAGCGTTTTTCCGCGCAGATTCGCGGCCTCAATCAGTCAGTGCGCAACGCCCAGGACGCCATCTCCCTGGCCCAGACCGCCGATGGCGCCCTGGGGCAAAGCGGCAACGCCCTGCAGCGCATCCGCGAACTGGCAGTGCAGTCCGTCAACGCATCGAACAACGCAGCTGATCGCTCCGCGCTCAATAGCGAAGCCCAGCAATTGGTTTCCGAGGTGGATCGCATCGCGACCCAGACCAACTTCAACGGCAACCGCATCCTGAGCACCGCCGGGGGCTTCTCCGCCACCTTCCAGGTTGGCGCCAACGTGGGCGAAGTGATCTCCGCCACCGTTGATAATGTGTCCACGTCGCAGCTTGGCGTGTCCACCAACTACACCACCATCGCAGCGGAAAACGGCGCCACCTTTGCCACCCGCGTGCGGACGCAGTCCGCCAACGCCCTGAGCAGCGCCACGTTGAACGGTGCCTCGCTTGCTGACGTGGCCGCCGGAAACACGGCTTCACAGAAGGCCGCCTCTGTAAACAACTCCAGCTCCGGTGTGACGGCCTTCACCTACGGCAATGCGCTGGTGGGATCGGCCAACACCGCCGACGGTAGCGCCGCCACTGCCTCGGGCGACCTCGTGATCAATGGCGTCAGCATCGGCGCCACCGCGGGCGGTACCGTGGCGCAATGGGTCACGGCGATCAACGCCTCCACTTCCCAGAGCGGCGTGGCCGCGGATGCCACCGCAGGCGGCACCCTGGTGCTCTACAACGCCTCGGGCACGACCCCTTCGTCCTCGGACAAGGCCATTGCCATCACGGTCAACACCGCTGCCGCTGCCACCGCCCTTGGCGTGAGTCAGGGCTCCACCACCGTGGGGGCGGGTCAGAACGGCGCGCTGGTCCTCAGCGCTGCCGTGGGTCAGACGGGCTTGACCGCTAACAGCACCGCCACTGCGGGTGCCCTCGAAGGTAGCGCCGCGGACACCACCATCGCCATCACGAGCAACCAGCTGGCCAACCTCAACATCAGCTCGGTGGCTGGCGCCAACCTGGCCATCATTGCCGTGGACCAGGCTTTGACCACAGTGAACAGTGCGCGCGCACGGATGGGTGCGGTGCAGAGCCGCGTGGAGTCCACCATCGCCGGCCAGCAAACCGCGTCGGAGAACCTGTCGGCGGCACGCTCGCGCATCCAGGACGCTGACTTCGCCCAGGAAACGGCCAAGCTGACCCGCGCGCAGATCCTGCAGCAGGCTGGCACGGCCGTGCTGGCGCAGGCCAACGCCATTCCCAACAACGTTCTCTCGCTGTTGCGGTAAGTGCGGCGGGGGCCAGCCCGCTCGCGCGGGCCGGCCCCTGACCGTTGTTCGGTCCAGGAGGTGCAACGGTGAACGTCACATCCGTTTCAAGCCAGGTGCAGGCCGGGAGAAACCCCGAGGCGACGGCAAGCGTTGCCGGGTCGCCGGCGGGCGGTACTGCTGGTCTTGCCACGCCTGGGGCGGAGCGCAGCGTGGCAGCGCCAGTGTCTCCCGCCACGGAACTGGTGGAGGTGCTAAGGGCCGCCAGCCGGGCACAAGAGGTGCTAGCGGGTAGCGCGTCATCATTGAAATTCACGGTAGACGACAAGACCGGCACGGTGGTGGTCAGGGTCGTTGATACCGAAACTGATCAGTTGATCCGCCAGATTCCCTCGGAGGAAATGCTGGCCATTGCCCGCAACATGGAGCAGATGCAGGGGCTGCTGGTGAGGCGCGAAGCCTGACGCCGGCCAGTCTTCGGCTCGACCATAACGAAGCCTCTCCAAACAGATTTACCTGGAATTTCTCCCATGGCCCTATCGTCGCCCGGCATTGGCTCGAACATCGATGTGAACGGCATCGTGACCCAGCTCATGGCAGTGGAGCGCAAGCCCCTTGCCGCCCTGGACAAACGCGAAGCGGGTTTTCAGGCGAAGCTCACCGCCTACGGCACGCTGCGCGGCGCCCTATCGGCACTCAAGTCTGCCGCCGATGTGCTGGATGATCCGTCACGGTTTTTGTCCGCCAGCCTCACTTCCAGCGACAACGCGGTCGTCACCGGCACCGCATCGGGCGCCGCGGCGCGGGGTAGTCTCAATGTCCAGGTGGAGCAGTTGGCCCAGCGCCAGTCGCTTGTGGCTGCGGGGCAGGTTTCCGTGGATGGAGCGCTCGGGTCCGGCGCCACCACCACCCTCACGATCGAGCGCGGCACCATCAGCGGCGGCACTCTCTCGAACGGGCTGTATAGCGGAGCCACCTTCACGCCGGACGCGGTAGGCACCGCTGGCACGGTGACCATCACCGCCGCCAACAACACCCTGGCCGGCATCCGGGACGCCATCAACGCGGCCAACGTGGGCGTCAAGGCGAGCATCGTGCGCGATGGCTCAGCAGCCCCCTACCGGCTGGTGCTGCAGGGCGCCGACAGCGGTGCCGCCAACAGCGTGCGCGTGAGCGTGGGCGGCGATTCCGTCCTCAGCGACCTGCTGGCCTACGACCCGGCGGGTAGCCAGAAGCTTTCCCAGACCACTGCCGCCCAGGATGCCAAGGCTCAGGTCAATGGCGTGCCGTTGAGCAGTCGCTCGAACGTGTTCAGCGATGTGATGGACGGTGTGAGTCTCACCCTGGTCAAGACCGGCACTGCCACGGTGACGGTGGGCAGTTCCAACACCGCGGTGATCCAGTCGGTAAGAGACCTGGTGAAGTCCTACAACGACTTCAACAAGGCACTGGGCGATCTGAGCCGAAGCGACCCGGCCCGCAAGATCACCGGCGTGCTGTCGGGCGATGCCTCCACCCGCACCCTGCTGTTGCAATTGCGTGCCACCCTGTCCGGCGCCGTGACGGGGGGCGGCCTCGCCGATCCCGCCACCCTGTCGCAGGTGGGCCTGACGTTCCAGCGCGATGGCTCTCTCGCCCTGGACAGCGCGCGCCTGAGCAGCGCTCTCGACGCCAGCCCGGAAGCCGTGGCGCGGCTGTTCGCCTCCGGCGCCAGGGCCACCGACGGACAGGTCCGGGTGGCCGCCACGGGCATCGGCACCCAGCCGGGCAGTTATGCGGTGGATGTGACCACGGCGCCGACCCAGGGCAGTGTCAATGGCAGCGCCGCCGCGGCACTTACCATCACGGCCGGCGTCAACGATGCCCTGGCGGTGAACGTGGACGGCACGGCGGCGACCATCACGCTGGCCGCGGGCACCTACACCGCCGCATCGCTGGCGTCACTGTTGCAGACCTCGCTCAACGCCGCGCCGGCCCTGACGGCTGCCAAGGCCGCCGTCACGGTCAGCGAATCGGCGGGCGTTCTCACCCTGCGCTCGCTGCGCGTGGGCGCGGCATCGAGCGTGACCGTGTCCGGCCTGGCAGCGGCAGACCTGTTCGGCCCCGCGCCCGGCGTGATGGCGGGTACGGATGCAGCCGGATCCATCGGCGGCATTGCTGCGGTGGGCGAGGGTCGCCGCCTCAGGGCCGCAGCCGGCACCAATGCGGAGGGTATGGAACTGGAACTCACCGGTGGCACGACGGGTTCACGGGGAACAGTGGAGTTTGCCCGTGGCCTGGCGTGGCGGCTGAATTCACAGCTCGATGGTGTGTTGGGCAGCGAGGGTCTGTTTGCCCAGCGCGCGGATGGCCTGAACCGAAGCATCGATGACATCGGTCGCCAGCGAGCCGATGTTTCCCGTCGGCTGGAGTCGGTGGAACAGCGCTTCCGCGCCCAGTTCACCGCGCTGGACGGGGTGGTGTCCAGACTCCTGTCCACCAGCAGCTTTCTGTCTCAGCAATTGGCATCCCTCAACAACCAGTCGCGCTAGACGCGGCACCAAACTCAACGGAAAGGGCGATGAATCCTTATCAGTCCAGTGGCCTCGTAGCGCGCGCCTACGCCACCAACGACGTGGAAACCGGCGTGCTGGCCGCCAGCCCGCAGATGCTGATCGTCATGCTCTACGATGGCGCCATTCGTGCCATCGCCACCGCCAAGTCGGAACTGGCGCGGGGCGACCAGGCTGCCAAGGGCCAGGCGCTTTCAAAGGCCATCGGCATCATCGACGAGGGCCTCAAGGGCTCGCTGCACGCCGAGGGTGCCGGCGACATCGGTGCCAACCTCGTGGCGCTGTACGACTACATGGTGCACTCGCTGCTGCAGGCCAACCTGCGAAACGACGTGGTGCTCATGGATCAGGTGGCGGGTCTGCTTCGCGAACTCAGGGAGGCCTGGGAGCTGGTGGCCCGTGGACGTACCGTTCATCAAGAGCCGGCCATGGCATCGCCCGAGCGCGGCCACGGGCCGGCGCTGAGCTACGGGAAGGCCTGATTTCAGTGACTGCCGCCAGCTTCCTCCCCGCGTGGGAGCAAGCCCTTGCGCTCACCGGGCAGATGCTCGAGGCGGCCCGCTCGAGCGACTGGGACCGGCTGGAGCATCTGGAACGCCACCGGGGCCAGCTGCTCGACGCGCTCAAGGGCGCCGACCGCGACCCGCCCATCGCGGCGGACGAGCGCATCCGCCAGCGGCGCATCCTCGAAGCCATGCTCGAGCAGGACGAGACGATCCGCCTGCTCACCCAAGACTGGATGCGCGAGCTGCGCGATATCCTGGCAAGCACGCGAAACGCCCAGCGCCTGGGAAAGACCTACAGCGGGCCCTAGCCTTCACCGGGCGCATTGACGGCGGCCGCGGCCCGCCGTCAAACTGCTGACTCCTCTCCTGGACGGCCCTTCGCCGTGGAATCCATCGTTTTCACCTGGCGGGAATTGCTGCTCGTGGTCATCGCCGTGCTGGCGGTGTACGTGGCTGAACTGCTGTTGCTGCTCAGGGCGGGCAATGCCCGCGGCCTGAGGTTGTGGCAGCGCGGCGCTGACGCGCACTCGGAGCACTACGCCCTCACGGGCCTGCGGCGTGAGCTGGCAGAGTTGCACCGGCAAATGGCGGAATTGCGCGCCGAACTGGAGCGCCTCCGGGCCGCCGAGCCTGCCGCGCCGAACCGCACCCCCTACGGTCAGGCCATCGACCTGGCTCGGCGCGGGCAAGCCGCCGTCCATGTGGCTGAAAACTGTGGCATCTCTCGAGGCGAGGCCGAGTTGATCGTCTCGCTCTACCAGCGCCGCTGAGGCGCTCCTTGGCCCGTTGCGCCGGGCAAACCCATGATCGATGCCGGGCTGCAGGGTAGGCTCACCGCGTTGCTGCAGACAGCGGGCGGGCCGGTGCTCGACCTGGGCGATGCCGCCGTAGCGCCGGCGGGGCTGCGGGCGGGCGACACGGTGGTGGCGCGAGCGGTATCCACCCTCCCCGAGGGGAAGCTGCTGGTGGAACTGGCGGGCACGCGCGTGGCGATGCGCCTGCCCGAGGGCAGCGGCATCGCGCCCGGACAAGCGTTCCGGCTCGCGGTGCTCGAAACCGCGCCGGCGCTCAAGCTGCAACTTGCCGCCGCCGCGCCTCCGGCACCCCAGCCGCCCGGCATGATGACGGTGAGCCTGAGCCCCCTGGCGGAGCGCTTGGCCGCCGCACTGGGTGCGGTTGCCCGTACTGCTGAAAGCGCATCCGCAAAGCCGGCCTTGCCCGTGGCGCCCGTGTTGCCCGCCCCGGAGACCCGCGGCGAACGGCTCGCCGCGCCGCTGCGCCAGGCCCTGGAAACCAGCGGCCTGTTCTATGAATCGCACCAGGCCCAGTGGCTGGCCGGCGCGCGCGACGAACAGACGTTGCGCGTGGAGCCCCAGGGGCGCACCGAGCCGGCGCCGGCCGCGGCCGCGAGCGCCCCGGCCGAGGGGCGGCAGCCCCTGCCGCCGGCGGTGGTCACGGTGCTGGAGCGCCAGGTGGATGCCCTGTCCAGCGGGCAGGTCTCGTGGACAGGCGAACTCTGGCCCGGCCAGTGGCTCGAGTGGCAGGTGGACGAGCGCGGCGCCGCTCCCGCGAACGGGTACGACGAGCCGCCCTGGCGCACCCGGCTCCGGCTCGAACTGCCGGGCTTGGGGGTGGTGGAGGCGCGGCTCGAGCTTGCCGGCACGGCCCTGCGGGTGAGTGTGACAACGGGGCACGCCGACGCCAGTGGCGGCATGCGGGGCGCCGAGCAGGACCTGCGCGCGGCGCTGGAGGCCCGCGGGCTGGACCTGCGAAGCCTGCTGGTGGAGGCAGCAGGTGGAGGCTGATCCGCGCCGCTTCGCCGCCGTGGCCCTGGCCTACGAGGCGGCCGACGGTGCCCCGCGGGTGGTGGCCAAGGGTCGCGGCGAACTGGCCCAGCGCATCATCGAGCGCGCCCGCGAGGCAGGCGTATTCGTGCACGAATCGCCCGAACTCGTGTCGTTGCTGCTGCAAGTGGACCTGGACACGCGCATCCCGCCGGAGCTGTACGTGGCCGTGGCCGAGGTGCTGGCCTGGGTATACCGGGTGGAGCGCGGCGAGGCGCCGCTCACGCCGCCAGGCGCGCCAGCAACTCGCGCTCCAGGCGGATGACGGCACGGGGGTCGGACAGTCCCGTGCCCTCCAGCAGGAACATGTCCTCGGCGCGCGCGCCCAGGGTGTTGATCTTTGCGCCCACCACGCTCACGCCGTGGTCGGCCAGGGTGCGCGCCACCCGCGACAGCAGACCGGGCTGATCGCCGGCAATCAACGACAGGTAGTGCAGGCGGCCGCGCTCGTCGGGCCGGATGGTCACCTCCGGGTCCAGCGGAAAGGCCTTGAGCTGGCGCGACAGCCGCCCGGTGACGGGTGGATCGAGGGGCCCTTGCCGCTGCAGCTTGTCCGCCAGCTCGTGCTCGATGTAGCCCATCACGTCGCGGTAGCGGGCGCCTGGATCGCCGGGATCCATCACCTGGAAGGTGTCCAGGGCGTAGCCGTGGCGCGTGGTGTAGATGCGCGCCTCCACGATGCTGAAGCCGATACGCTCGAAAAAGCTGCAGATACGTGCAAACAGCAGGCTGCGGTCGGGCACGTAGATCAGCACCTGCAGACCTTCGCCAATGGGCGAGAGGCGCGCCTTGACCACCGGCCGGGAGGTGTCCACGCACTGGTTGAGCAGGCGGGCGTGCCAGGCGATTTCGCCGGCCTCGTGGCGCAGGAAGTAGCTGTCGTCCAGGCGCGACCACAGCGATGCCTGGGCGCCCTCGGGCACGCCCAGGGCGCGCAACTGCGCCAGCACCTTCTCCCGTGTGTCTGCCACCGACCCCTCCTGGGGCGCGGGCTCCCCGCCCAGGGCGCGGCGCGTGGCATGGAACAGGTCTTCCAGCAGCTTGGCCTTCCAGGCATTCCACACCTTGGGGCTGGTGCCGCGGATGTCGGCCACGGTGAGCATGTACAGCGCCGAGAGGCGCCGGTCATCGCCCGCCAGCGCGGCGAAGGCGCGGATCACGTCGGGGTCGGAGAGGTCCTTCTTCTGCGCCGTGGTGGACATGACCAGGTGGTGCTCCACCAGCCATGCGGCCAGCTCGGTGTCGTCCTCCGACAGGCCGTGGGCGCGGCAGAAGCGCGCCGCATCCACCCGCCCCAGCCTGGAGTGGTCGCCGCCGCGGCCCTTGGCGATGTCATGGAACAGCCCCGCCACGTACAGCACCTCGGGGCGCTCGAAGGCGCTCATGAGCCGCGAGCACAGCGGGTATTCGTGGGCCATTTCCGCCACCGCGAAGCGGCGCAGGTTGCGCACCACCATGAGGATATGCTCGTCCACGGTGTAGACGTGAAACAGGTCGTGCTGCATGCGCCCCACGATGCGCCCGAACACCGGCAGGTACAGGCCCAGCAGGCCATGCTGGTTGAGCCGGCGCAGGGTGTGGGTGATGCCGGCGGGCTCGCGCAGGATCTGCATGAACAGCGCGCGGTTGCGCGGGTCGCGCCGGAAGGCGGCATTCACCAGCCGGCGCGCATGCCACAGGGCCCGCAGGGTGCGTGCCCCCAGGCCGCGCACCTCTGGGTGGCGCTGCCACACCAGGAAAGTCTCGAGAATGGTCGCGGGCGAGCGCTCGTACACCTGGGCATCGCGGATCTCGAGCAACTGGTCGCGGATCTCGAAGTGCTCGTCCAGGGGCAGCGGCGCCGAGTCGGGCGGCGGCAGGATGCGCGTTCGCAGGTTGGCCAGCACGATGTCGGAGAGCTGCAACACCGACTTGGCCGTGCGGTAGAAGCGCTGCATGAGCTGCTCGCTGGCGCGCCGCGCGGCCGTGTCGTGCAGCCCCAGCGAGCGCGCCAGCCGGCCTTGGTGATCGAACAGCAGCCGGTCTTCCCGACGCCCGGCGAGCCAGTGCAGGCGCATGCGCAGCCCCGCCAGGGTGTTTTCGTGGCGGCTCAGGCGAGCGGCCTCGTGCACAGTGACAATGCCGTGGGCCACCAGGTCGCGCCACGAGGCGCCCAGGCCGCTGGCGCGGGCGATCCAGAGAATCACCTGCAGGTCGCGCAGGCCGCCGGGATTCTCCTTGACGTTGGGCTCCAGGCTGTAGGCAGCATCGTTGAAGCGCGTGTGGCGCTGCTGGCGCTCCAGCAGCTTGCTTTCGCAGAAGGCGCGTGCATCCAGCGCGGCATCGAAGGCGGCACGCATGCGCCCGTACAGCGGCGCCGATCCGGCCAGCAACCGCGACTCGAGCAGGTTGGACTGCACCGTCACGTCGCCGCGCGCCTGGGCCACGCACTCTTCCACCGTGCGCACGCTGTGGCCCACTTCCAGGCCCACGTCCCAGAGCAGACTCACCAGCTCCTCGGCGCCGGCGTGCGCCTCCCGGGTTTCGTCGGGCAGCAGCACCAGCACGTCCACATCGGAGTAGGGAAACTGCTGGCAGCGCCCGTAGCCGCCCACGGCGCACAGGGCCGCACCGGCTTCGGCCAGGCCGGTGGCGCCATAGGCGGCTTCCAGCAGCTCGTCCACCAGCCCGGTGTGCCGCGCCAGGAGATGATGGGGATGGCCGTGCGCCAGGAAATCCTGGTGCAATTCGGCGCGGCCCTGGGCCAGGCGGGCGCGCAGGCGCGCGAGCAGATCAGGGTTTCGCGCCAACGGTGGCCGCGGCGCGCGCGCCGGCGCTCCGGGGGCGTTCAGGCGGCCGGCGCGGGCGGCGCGCCAGCCGAGAGCGTCAACACCTCCCAGCCGTCGGCCGTGACGAGCACGGTGTGCTCCCACTGGGCGGAGAGGCTGTGGTCCTTGGTGACCACGGTCCAGCCGTCCGCAAGCT
>JBIIUM010000097.1:0-11354 GCA_044339985.1 Burkholderiales bacterium
CTGGCGGGCAGCGCCCTGGCGCGCGCCGGCCGCGAGGCGGGGCTGTTCACCGTGGAAGAGGCCTTCGCCGACCGCGCCTACGGACCCGATGGATCGCTCGCGCCGCGCAGCGAGCCCGGGGCGGTGCTGCACGATGCCGCCGCCGTGGCGGCGCGGGCACTGGAGATGGCGACCGCTGGTCGCGTGCGGGCGCTGGACGGCTCGCCCGTCAGGCTCGTGGCGCAGACCCTCTGCGTGCACGGCGACACGCCGGGCGCAGTGGCCATGGCGCGGGCGGTGCGCGTGGCGCTGGAGGCTGCCGGGGTGCGCATCGCGGCACCTGTTCGGGGTTGAGCCCGGTGCGGCTTGCCGCGGCACCGGGGTTGGCTGACAGGGGTGGCGCCATGGCCTGACCGCGGTAGCCACGGCAGCCGCCGCACGCATCCGCCACGGCGCGCCGGCCGCGTGTTCTCAGAACAGGAAGCTCTTCACGAGCCCCAGATCACCGATCTTGCGTAACGGTACGCGGAAGGTTTCGCGCTTTTCGGAGGGCGTGTTCTCGTGGAACACGAAGGTCACCGTGGCCGTGATGACTTCGCGCTCGCGGGTGGACTCGTCGAAGTGGTAGCCGCCGGCGCCGAAGTTGCCCCAGTAGTTCACGTACACGTGGTAGCCGCCGCGGGGCGGGGAGGTCATGGAGAACATCTCCGGCCCGGGCCCGTCCACGCTGTCCACGTCCAGGCCGCCACCGTCCGACAGCACGGGATGGGCCCAGAAGGCGTGCTGTCCGTCCGGGGTGATGACATGCAGGTCCACCTCGGCCTGGCCATCGTCCCAGCCGAGGACGATCCGGAGCTGGGCGCGCGGGGCGTCACGGTTGGCTTCGTAGACCTGCACGCGGCGGCGCGCCGAGCGGTCTGCCGAGCGCACCTCCACGCTGTTGGAGCCGGACGCCATGGCATAGGGACGGGCGAAGCGGCCGTCCTCGCCGGTGTAGAGGGGCATGGGGTTGCCATTGACGATGAGGGTGGAGGGCGTGCCGGGCTTCGATGGCAGGACGGCGCCGCGAATCAGCGTTCGCCGGCGTTGCGTGCCGCGGTCGATGAGGTTTGGCGGATAGGCCACCGCCGCCTCGTCGCCGCGGTCGGCCAGGCCGCGCTGGTTCCAGCCGCCGCGCGGGGCTTCGAGGGAAATGGACGACTGGCCCCAGGCGGTGAGGGGCAGGCAGCAGGCGCTCAGGCATGCGGCGAGGGTCTTCATGGGTAGGAGAAGGAGCGGATGAGGGTGAGTTCGCCCGGGCGGCGCAGCGGCACGCGGAAGCTCTGCTGGCGTTCGTGGGGCGTGTTCTCGCGGCTGATCACCGTCACCTGGGCGATGGTCACCGGGGCGGGGCCGCCGTCCTGTCCTTCATCGGATCCGGATGCCCTGCCGCCGTAGTAATTCACCCAGACCTGCCACGTTCCCTGGGGAGGCTTGGGGTGCGCGAAGATCTCCGGGCCGAAGCCCGTGGTCACGTCCACGTCCAGCGCGCCGCCCGAGGGGGTTTCGCGGCTGCCGTACCAGGAATGCTCACCCAGCGGTGAGACCACGTGCAGATCCACATCGGTGGCATCGGTGTCCCAGGACAGCACCACCCGCAGTTCCACGGGTGCCGAAAGCGGGGCGGCGTCGAAGAACTGGCGGCGCACGCGGGTGGCGCCCTGCCGGATCTCCACGCTGTTCGAGCCCCGGCCAAAGGCATAGGGACGGGAGAAGGCGCCCGTCTCGTCGAGCATCAACGGCGTGGCCACGCCGTTGACCACCAGCGTGGCCACGCGCTTCTTGCTGGCGCTGGCCACCCGCCCGCTGATCAGCGCGGCAGCCTCGGCGCCCGAGGTGTTGACGCTAGACGCGGGATAGTTGATCGGCTGGACGAAGGTGCTGCCTCCGGACGGCGCTGGGTGCCGCCATCCGCCCCGTGGCGTGTCCAGGGACGCCTGGGCGAGGGCGCCGCACGACAGGGTGGCGCTTGCAAGACAGACGGCGAGAGCGGGCAATTTCATGGCGCCTCCAGTTGACGTGCCAGCCGTTCCACGAAGCGCTCGTCCTGGCCGCGCGGGTGGAAGCGAAACGCCATGTGCAGATACTCGTGCGCCACCGCGACGCGCTCATCCGCCGTGCGGATGCCGCGCACGTAGAGGCGCAGGCGGGCGGTGTCGGCGTACGGGTTGCCGTGGTCGAGCCCGCACGCCGCGGGCACGCTGGCGGGTGGTTCGAACCCGGCCTCGGCGCCCAGCAACATGTGCCAGCGCGGCACGGCCCGCGCCAGCCAGCGCTCCACCTCCGGCAGGCGGCGGCAGTCGCCCTCGCCATGGGCCGTGGCCAGCGCGCTTCCCGGAAATGCCTCGGCGAGGATGGCGTCAACGCGAGCGCCGTCGCGTCCCTGCTGCACCGCGTGGCGCCACGACAGCACTCCTGGCAGGGTGGTCTCCAGGCGATAGCCGGGCGTGGCGCCGGTGAGAATCAGACCGTCGCCGAACAGCGTCACCGCGCGGGCCCTTGGCGTGGCCGGGTTGGCGCTGACCCGCTGCGCACGCGAACTGTCCTCCGCGCGATAACAGCCGCTCTCGAAGCGCGCGTTGCTCAAGAGCCAGCTGCGGGCCACGATGGCCAGCGCCCGGGCGGCCTGTGTTTCGGTTGCGTCGGCTTCGCGATCCACGACGCGGGCCACGTACTCGGTGAGCCCCAGCCGTCCGGTGATGCGCGGCCTGTCCGCCGCGGTTGCAAGCGCCAGATCGCCCGTGCTCTCGAACACCAGCACCTGGCCGTTTTCGAAGCGCACGCGGAAACGGCCCGCCAGCGTACCCTCCGTCGCGGGCAAGCCCTCCGGCAGGCGATCGACGCCCGCCACGGGATAGCGCGTGAAGAAGTTCACCACCACGCACGGTTCGCCGGCCGGCGCCTGCGTGAGCGGCGGCAGCACCCGCGCCAGCGTGGCGGCGTGATCTCGCAGCACTTGGCGGCTGGCGCCGTCGGCGGCGAACCACACCGGCAGGCCGTCCACGCGCCAGCCTGCGGCGCCGCCCCAGCGCCGCTCCGGGGCGGCGGGCAGCGACCACGTGAAGGTCTTCACGCGCAGCGAGCCGCCCAGTTCCGGCAGGGCATCGCGGCCGAAGCCCGCGGTCATGACGGGCAGCAGCGCCCGCAGCGCCGCCTGCCGGGCCTCGGGCGAAAAGGCTGCCAGGGTCTGCAGGATTTCCACCACCGGCGCTTCGGTGCCGGGCCCCAGACGATCCAGGTCGGCGAGCCACGGGGGGGGCTGCCCCATGCGGGCGGACCAGAATTCGCGCCACATCGCTGCGTCGATGCCAAGCCGCCGGGGCACGAACGCCGGCCCGCAGGAGCGCGCCAGCGCGGTATCGAGCGTCACCGTGGCGCCAGGCTCGCAGCAGAACTCCTCACCCGTCATGGCCGCGACGCCGCAACGGTAGGGCGGCGCCTCCAGGGGCTGGTGGGCCGCGTAAGCGTAGACGAACAGCTTCCACAGGCTGCCCAGCGGGGCCTGGGAGGGGACGCTGCCGTGGGTCTTCAGCGTTGCGCCCGCCAGCCAGGCCACGGCCACATCGCCAGCCGTGGCCAGGGCCGGCGTGATGCCGAGGGCCGCCGCCGCAAGCAGCCGCGCCAGGCGCCTCATCAGCGGACCTCCACCACCCGGCTGGAAGATTCGACGGCGTCCATGCCCGGGGCGTACATGCGTGTCAGCCGAGCGGGCGGCAGCACGTAGCGCCCCTTCTGCGAGAAGCGCACCAGATGGCGCAGCACCGTGCGCCCCATCACCGGTTCCACCGCAATGGCGTAACCGAAGTCGGTGGTCTGATGGCGCGCGGCCTCGAGGGGCGTGGCCTCGGAGGCTTGCGCCCCCGCCAGGTTGATTCCCCAGGTGCTGCTCTCCACCGCCGCCCCGGGCGGCAGCGGCACCTCCACCAGGCCGTAGCGCACGGTGGACTTGCCGGGATCGAGCACGATTTCGTCCAGATACAGGTCGCTGGTGCCGAGCGCCGCCGTGGCGCCCACGGGTTCCAGGGCAAAGCTGTCTTCACCGGCCTTGCGAACCCGATGGAGTGTGCGTGTGACCCGTACGGAGGTGTCCTGCTGCACGGTCTGCGGGCTGGAGAACTGGACAATGGCCGCCATGGACCGGTGCGGCCCGGCGATGCGCAGCGACTTCGGCGCCGGGTCCGTGCCGCTCCAGCGCCACGCCTGTTGGCCGCTGGGGCTGGCCTGCGCCACCCACGGCGCAGCGAGCACCGGCATGGGGTCGCCGTTGCCGCCCAGCTTGCCCTGCAGCGCCTGATCGATCCACGCCAGGGTGATGGCCCGCTCCATGGTGGGCATCTCTGTCCGCACCGCCGCCAGGATGGCCGACGCCTCGGTGGCCGGAAGCCGGCCGGAGAGCAGCAGCAGCGCCCGGGCCGCGGGCAGGTTGCTGTCGGCCAGGGCCATGAGGGCCGCGTCGCGTCTGGCAGTCAGTTCTTTCGGAAGCGCCACGCCGGCATCCCTGGCCAGCAGGTCCGCCAGCGCCACGGCCAGCGCCGTGGACAGCGGTGACTCCGGCGCGGCGAGGATCGCGCTGGTCGCCGCCGGCAGCGGCGCCGCCGGTCCCCTGGCAGGCGGGGCACCCTTGCCGAGGGCTTCCAGGAACGCCTGGGTCTGCTCCTTCACCGGCAGGCCAATGCGCTGCATCCAGTGCAGCACCAGCGCGCGCTGCACTGGCGGCAGCTTGTAGCCTTCCTCCGCGTAGGCGTCGAGCAGCTTTTCCCAGTGCTCCCGGGGCAGATCGAGGCCGATGGCGCGGCTTGCCATCCAGTCGGCATACCAGGCATAGGGCGTGAGCCAGGGGTCGCCCGTGGTGTGCGGGCCCCACCAGGTGAAGCGGCCTTTCTCTCCCGCCATGTAGGCCAGCCGAAGGCGGCTGCCGTTCAGTTGCTGCCGCAGTCGGTCGGCGGCCAGGCGGTCCTGCGGCGCGATCACTCGCAGGGCGATGGCGTTGGGAATCATCCGGCTGGCGGTCTGCTCCACGCAGCCGTAGGGATAGTCCAGCAGGTCATCCAGGACGCGGGCGAAGTGCGACTGGGCAGAGGGCATGAACCGCACCCGCACGTCCCGGGCGCCGGCCGGCAGCGCAAGCGGCGCATGGCCGTCCTTCAGGTCCACCGCCAGGGTCTGGGAGCTCATCCACCCGGAGGGCAACTGGCGCATCCGGGTGTCCAGCGCGTCCACCACCTTGCCCGACTGCGTGAGCACGACCCGCAGGTTCACGTCGCCTCCCAGCGGCCGCAATGCCTCGGACACATAGTTGGCGCCGGGCTTCAGCGAGAGCTTGCTGGCGCGCCGGCCCGCCATCCCTTCGATGGCGAGCTCGGCCTGCTGCTGCGTGGTGGTCTGGTTGAAGATGGCCAGGGAAGCCACGGGGGCATCGCCGCGGCGCATCCAGGTGGGGCTCGTCCACTTCACGTACAGGGGTTTGTCGGCGCGAACCCAGGCCGTGTTCTGTCCCACGTTGCCCTGGTCATCGAAGGCGCGGCCGGTGACACGCCAGCGCGTGAGGGCATCGGGCATGGTGAAGGCGAACCGTGCGATGCCGCCGGCGTCGGTGCGCAAGCTGCCGTTCCAGTACGCCGTATCCTGTTCGTCGCGGCGCGGGCGCTCAAGCAGCTTTTCCCGCCGCTGCTGCACGCTGCGCGCCTCGGGGGCGCCCTTGCTGCGGTTCTCGGCCAGGTCGTAGCCGATGAAGGCCAGGCTCGAGGAGGTGCGCACGTTGTTGCGGCGGAAGTGGAAGAAGAAGTCGTGAATGTCCGGTGCGATCTCGGGTTGCAGCACGTAGATCATCTCGTCCACCACGCCCACCGCGAGGGTTGCCTGCACGGGCTTGCCCGCCAGGGTTGCGAGCACTTCCACCTCCACCCGCTCGCCGGGCGCGTAGACCGTCCGGGCCGGCTTGAAGGTCAGCTCGATGCGCGGTTGCTCCACCTGCAGGCCGTGGTTCTGGAACACGTAATCGCCGTTGCGCACCGCCGCCACCGAGAAGGTGATGTTCGGCGCGAAGGCCTCGTCCACCGGCACGCGAATGCGCCACTGGGTGGGCGACAGGCGCGTGGCATCGGCCCAGCCCGCGCCCCGCAGGAGGCCGGTTTTCTCGATGCGGTCGCGCTCCAGCGTGAGCAGGGCGTTCTCGGTGGGCTCGGGAAAGGTCACCAGCAGCTCAGCCGTGTCGCCCGCGCGGTAGCGCTCGCGCGCACCGACGATCTCGATGCTGCCCGCCGGCGCCTTGGCGTTGCCGCCGCTCACCCAGTGGGAGGTACCGCCAATGATGTTGTTGCGGCCGTCGCGCAACTGAACCGTGTAGGTGCCCGGCTGGCCGAAGACGATCTCCAGCGTGTCGCCCTTGGGCATGGGGCCCGAGGCCCGGCCGCGATCTTCAAGCCGGATCCATTCCCACTGCGCCGGGGCCGACGGTCCGGGCGTCACCGCCGCGATGGCGAAGGCTACCGCTTCGCCCGGCGCGCTGAACCGCCGCGGCGCCTTGAGGCTGTAGGCGGCGAGGCTGCGCTCGATCAGCAGCTCGCGGGTGGTTTTCACGCGGAAGGCCGCGCCGTCGGTGGCCAGGGCGGTGATGACGTAGCGGCTGGGCTGGGTGGCAGGGGGCAACTCGAAGGCCGCCTCGCCACGGTCGTTGCTGCGCAAGGACTCGGCGGTGAGCTTTACGGGGAATTGGCCGCCATAGCGGAAATCTCCGTCCAGCATGGTCAGTTGCTGGGCGCGCACCGATAGCTGGATGTCGGCATCCACCACGGGCTTGCCGTCGGGGTAATGGAGCTGCAGCTTGCCGCGCACGGGCTCGTTGGCGCGGAAGTTCGGCTTCGATGGAACCAGCGTGATTTCGAAGTGGGGTTTGTCGTACTGCGCCACCCGGAAGGCGGCGCCGTAGCCGTTGCCGCGCCAGTCGAAGCGCAACTCATAGCCGCCCGCGCCGGCGTTGTCCGGCAGGCGGAAGCTCGTGTCGCCGCCCCGCGCAGGGTCCAGCGCCAGGCGTTGCCGCGCCACCGGCGCCCCGGCCGGGTCGAACACCGTGAGATCGATGTCGCCGGCGGGCACCGGCATGGATTCGCGTGCCGACTTGAATTCGCGGCCCACGAACTTCACGAACACCTCGTCGCCGGGGCGGTAGAGCGGCCGGTCGGTGACGGCGTAGATCTTGGCGTTGTAGATCTCGCTGTCGTAGTAGAAATTCTCCGAGATGAACACGCCGCCGGAGGGGTCTGCGCCGAACACGAAACTGCGCTCCGGCGCCGGCTTGGCGAGGCGCGCCACGCCGGTTGCGTCGGTGCGTGCCGTGGCCAGCACACCCACGCCGTCGGTCCACGCCACCTCCACGTTGCGCACCGGCGCGCCCTTGTCGCGCTGCGCGGTCCACACCACCATCTCGGAAGCGGCGGTCTTGGTGATCGCCACGGTGTCGGACACGAACACCACGGTGGTGGCGCGATAGCCGCCGGCGACGGCCTCCACCAGATACAGGCCCGGCGCGAGGCGGCCAAGCGGGATGTTCACGTTGCCCTCCACCGGCGCGATGAAGCCGCTGCTGCTGCCGGCCAGCGCCACTTCAGGCGGCGGCGCGATGGGCTTTGCGGCATGCACCGGATAGCGGAACTGACGCACGGGGTCAAAGCCCTTCAGTGGCGCGAACTGGCGCGTGGGCGTGAAGGGGGTTGGCGCGTGCAGCCCCTGGGGCGTGGCTGTGCCGGGCGCCTGCGCCGTGACGGCGCTGCGCGCCTCGGCCGAGAAGATCGCCCGCCATGCGGCGCGGCTGGCCTGGGCCCAGCGGTCCCACACGTGGGCGATGGCGTTGCCGGGGCCTTCGGCGATCGCCGGTGCCGTGGCGCGGATGCGGCGCAGGTTTTTCTGGCGCTTCAGGAAGCCGATGGGCTCTGCCACCCGATACAGGGCCACGTCCACGCCGCCGTAGGCCTCGATCCCCGCCAGCCCGCCCCTGCCCGAGACCAGTTCCAGCCGCACCTGGGCCTCATCGGCGCTGCCGAAGGACTTGTCGGAGAGCAGGAAGAAGGCCTCGCCGGGCAGCGGCTGATAGCCGCTTGGCGTGTAGTCGGCGCGCAGGGTAGGCGCTGCGGCCAGCAGCGCCAGCGCGAGGAGCGCGATCAGCGCGCCAGGAATCGCAGCCGGAACACGCCGAGGAAATTGGGATTGTCGGGGACGGGATGCCATCGGCTGTCCTTCCACTTGAGGAGTTCCTGGGGAGCGACGGCGCGCAGGCCGTTGTCGCGCGCGTCGGTGTATCCGGTGTGGTAGGCCACGTAGCGGCCCGCCCAGATCATGAGGTGCTGGTCGTAGCCCTGGTCGAAGAACAGCAGGTCGCCCGGCTGGGCCTGCTCTATGCCGCGGGATACGAGGGTGGTGTTTTCCTGCACCAGCTCGAGCGCCCCCACGTAGGCGGCCCGGCTGCCATCCGCGCGTTGCCAGCGGTTGCGCAACGTGCGCTGAGGATCGGCGAGTTGCAGCGGCGGCGGCGTGGGGGCGCTGATACTGGTTGCGCGGCGCCACGCGTCGTCGTGCTGCCGCAGGGTCTCGTGCACCGCGTAACGCACCAGGCCGGCGCAGTCGCGATGCACCCATCGGTTCGAGGGCCCGGCCGCGATCTGCTGGTCGACGATGCGCACCATCCAGGCGCGGAAAGCGCGCGACTGGCTGGCGTCGAGCATTTCTTCCGGCGCCAGGGCGCCGCCAGCAGCGGCACCGGCGCGGCTGGACACGAGCAGCATCAATGCGCCTGCGAGCAGGGGTTTCACTCGGGCAATGCCTGCCAGTCGAGCGTGCGCCAGCCGTTAGCGTCCACCGCGGGCAGGAGCACCGCCCGGTGGGCCGGGTGCCGGCCGGCGGCGGCCACGCGCGGCAGCAGGGTGCGTTCGGCCACGGGCCGCAGCACCGGCTCGTCGCCCACGGGAAGCATCCGCGTGATTTCGTCGCGCGCCATGGCCGACAGAGCCGAAGGGGTCACCAGCGCGAGGAGAGGGTCGGTCTCCGGCAGGGCCGTGGCCAGGCTCGGCCGCCGCCGGGCGAGCACTTCGAGGGCTGCGTCCACGCGACCGGGGTCGGGCGAAAACAGCAGGTAGCGGCCGCTGCGCGCCACCGTGACTTTCCGCTCGCCCGCCACCGGCCGCTTCTGTTCGTTGGCCGAGGCGAACGGCACCTTGATGGCATGCTGCCAACGGCGCGCGCCGGGCCCGGCCCGGGCGGCCTCGTCGTTGATCAAGGGCTCGCCGAGCAGGGCCCAGTCCGCCAGTGCGGCGATGGCCGCATCGCCGGGCGGGCGTTTCGCGTCCACGCTGGCCACGAACAGCGGGGCAAGCAGTCCGCTCTTGGCGTACCAGCACACCAGCACCGGCCCGTCAAAGCCACCGGCCAGTGCCTCTGCCTGGGAGGTGTCCAGCGATTTGGCTGCGCGAAGGGTCGCGTCGGCTGCACCCCAGTGGATCGGCAACTGAGCACAGGCGGCGGGCCGGATTGGCACCGCCTCCCAGGCGCGGCGATCCGCCACCAGCGCCGCGCCGGGAGCGGAGTCGTCCACGAGCACCTGCGAGCGCCACGCGCCATCGCCGAAATCGAACCGTGTGGCCACCAGGGAGGGGAAGAAGCGCTCGTAGCCAAAACCCAGCACCGAGGCCCGCAGCAGCAGACTGTGGGCCGAGCCGAGGTCTCCGGCACGGAAGCTCTGCTGCCACGGCGTGGACGACGGACTCGCGGCATCCGCCAGCAGCCTCTGAAGCACGTCGGCCGATTCCCCGCGTGGAACGCGCTGCGCATCGAGCACCAGCCCGGGGTCCGAAAACACCACCACCCGGTCGCCCCGGGAAGCCAGCAGCAGCGTGCGATTGGTGCGCAGCGCCAGGGTATGGAGGGCGATGGCACCGTCGCCAGCGGCAATCGTGCCCGCCGAGAACACTTGACCGTCCGCCGCCGCCACCACCGCCAGCGACTCGAAGAAGCGGCCCAGGTCCTTGCGCTCCGTGGCCAGCGCCCAGTGGCGCAACGCGCCCTTGTCGTCGCGCCACAGGGCGATCTGCGCGGGGCGATCGAGCAACCAGCGCACGAGCTCATCCGACCAGCCAAGGGAGCGCTCGAAGGAGATGCGCCGCATCGCCCCCTCGATGCCGAGCACATCGGGATGGGACTGGTAATAGAACAGGAAATCTTCGGTGAGCAGCTCCCGCGCCAGTGGCAGCTTGAGGGCATCGCGAGGCAGCGTGGCCACGCTTCGCGTCAGCAGCAGCGCGTCCGGCTGGCCGAGGTTGGCCGACTTGGGCACGGTGACGCCGGCGTATTGCGCCCAGCCCGTGTGCCAAGCACCGGCAAGCGCCAGCATGCCTCCCAGCGCGACTGTCGCAGCGATCCACCGCAAGGGGCGCTTCATGGGGTCATCTCCGGTGAGTGTCCAGGCTTGCTGGGATCGGTTTGGATCGCTGCGCCGGGCAGGACCGTCCACCGCCGGGATAGGATGACAGCGCGCCATGGGGCGAACGAAACTGGTTGCTTGCGAAGAACTCTACCATCGGTTCGAGCGGGTTGAATCCACCGCGCAGGAAAGGGCAAGCAGTGCCGGGCGATCCGGTTGCGCCCCAAGGTGGCTGGAGGCTGCGGCGGCACGCTTCCCGCGCCGGCTCGTTCAAGCGCCAGGGCCCGTTTGCAATCAGCACGGCGCCGGCGGCGCTCATTCCCATGCGCAGCTCCCATGACAACAAAGTGGCTTGAAGGACGCCGCGGAGCGTGGCGTATCCGTGAGAAGCGATGAAGCGTCGACGGTGAAATCCGTGTGAAGCGCGCCGAATCGAACCGGCATCGAGCGCGTGCCGCTCGCGGGTGTGCCGCGGCAATCCATCAGCGGATCGTGCAGCGCGCCTCGTTGGCGAGCAGCGGTCCCAGGGGGCTGTGGCGCCGCACGTACTCCCGCGAATAGAAGTCACGGGCCGAGCACGTCCGCAGGTTGTGCCGCAGAACCGGAGTCGTGCTCTCCGGTCAGGCTGCATTGTCGAGCGAGAACTCCCGTGCCGCGCCGCCCGCCCGCGCGCGTGCTCGTGCACCGATGCGCTGTCCTTATGCGCCGCTTGCGGGATTAGCCCGGATGTTTCACCAGTCCCTGCTGTACGGGCCTGGCGGAGCAAATGGCCGTGCCATTGGGGCAGTTTGGGTGGTGTAGCCGGTGCATGGCTGCGCTGCTGTGTCTGGATGCCGGCCGCAGGGGGCACGCACCCCCTCCCCGGCTTGGGCTGCGGGCCTGGTTGGTGTCAACGCGCGGGCCAGGCACTGGATGGGTTGCTATGGGC
>JBIIUM010000098.1:0-11320 GCA_044339985.1 Burkholderiales bacterium
GGCAGCACCGAGGCG
Source organism: Burkholderiales bacterium (assembly GCA_044339985.1). GTDB lineage: Bacteria > Pseudomonadota > Gammaproteobacteria > Burkholderiales. The sequence continues at coordinate 16 of JBIIUM010000098.1, forward strand.
CGCATGCGCGGCTTCGAGGCCGGGCGCTTCAGCTTCAACACCGCCGGCGGCCGCTGCGAAGAATGCGAGGGCCAGGGCATCCGCAAGATCGAGATGAGCTTCCTGCCCGACGTGAAGGTGCTGTGCGACGCCTGCGGCGGCCAGCGCTTCAACCGCGAGACGCTGGCGGTGCCCTGGAAGGGCAGGTCCATCGGCGAGGTGCTGCGGATGAGCGTGGACGACGCGGTGGAGTTCTTCTCGGCCCACGGCGCCATCCACCATGCCCTGCGCCTGCTGCAGGACGTGGGCCTGGGCTATCTCACCCTGGGCCAGCAGAGCCCCACGCTCTCCGGCGGCGAGGCCCAGCGCATCAAGCTGGTGACCGAACTGTCCAAGGTGCGCCCCGACCAGGCCGACGCCGGCAACCGCCCGGGCCGCGCCGGGGCCCGCCAGCACACCCTCTACGTGCTGGACGAGCCCACCGTGGGCCTGCACATGGCCGACGTGGAGAAGCTCATCCGCGTGCTGCACCGGCTGGTGGACGCCGGCAACACCGTGGTGGTGATCGAGCACAACCTGGACGTGTGGGCCGAGGCCGACTGGATCGTGGACCTGGGGCCCGAGGGCGGCGACGGCGGCGGAAGGGTGGTGGCCCAGGCGCCGCCGGAGGGGCTCGCGGCGCGGGCCGCGCAGTCGCACACAGGGAAGGCGCTGGCGGAGTTTCTTGGGGAGCGGGGGCGGGGGTGAGAGGCTGGCAGTTTCGCCACGCCAGCCCGGGTGACACGCGGGCAGGAAGGCCATTTGACCTGCAGCCACGGACCGCGTAGTTTGCGCCGGCGCTGCGATTTTCACCGATCCCGGCGGGTCCCCCTGCCGTGGGGTTCCCGCACACTGCAATGCTTCATACAGGCCGCGGCGCCGCAGCCATGACCCCCGCCATCACCGCCAGCAACGTCACCTACATCTACCCCGGCGCGCGGGCACTGGACGATGCGTCCTTCACCATCCCTCGCGGCAGCGTGACGGCGCTGGTGGGCCCCAATGGCGCGGGAAAGACCACGCTGCTCAGATGCCTCGCCGGCCTGGATCGCCCCCTCACCGGCGCCATCCAGGTGGCTGGCATCGACGTGCTCGAAGACCCGCGCGCGGCCCACGCGCGCATGGGGTACCTGTCGGATTTCTTCGGCATTTACGAAGCGCTTACCGTCCGGCAGTGCCTGTCCCACGCTGCCAGCGGGCATGGCGTCCCGGCGCCCGCGCTTCGAACAACCGTTGAACGCACCGCCGCGCGCCTGAACCTGGAAGACCGCCTGCACCAGCGCTGCTCGGAACTGTCCCGCGGCTTGCGCCAGCGCGTGGCCATCGGCCAGGCCATTGTGCACACGCCCGAAGTGCTGCTGCTGGACGAACCGGCGGCCGGTCTCGACCCCGAGGCGCGGCACACACTGGCGGGGCTGTTCACGCAACTGCGCGTTGAAGGCATGACGCTGGTGGTTTCCTCCCACATCCTCTCGGAGCTCGACGAATACTCCACACACATGCTGGTGCTGCGCGGCGGCAGGATCATCGAGCATCGCGCGCTGGCGGCGCCGTACGCTGACGGACAACGGGTGCGCGTGGTGCTGGCAGCCGAACAGCAAGAGTGGCACGCGGCCCTGAAGGAGATGGAGGGAGTGCAGGTCATGGGGCACACGCCACGCGAGGCGGTGCTGCTGATCGCCGGCAACGCCGCGGACCAGGCGCGGGTGCTGCGGGCGCTGGTGGAAGCCGGCATCGCCGTGGCTGCCTTTGCCGCGGAAAGCGAAAACCTGCACGACTCCTACCTGCGTACCGTACAGGGGGCGCCGCGGTCGTGAATCCGGAATTCAGACGCAATCTCTGGCTGGAGTTTTCTCTCCACCGGCTGGTGGCGGCGCCCGTGGTGATCGCGCTGGCGCTGCTGCTGGTGGCCGCCGTCAGCAAGGACAACCCGCTGTGGAACATGGCCCAGGTCAGCGGCTGGGGTTTCGTTCTGGCGGTGCTTTTCTGGGGTGCTCACCTGGCAGGCGGCAGCGCATCCACCGAGGCGCGCGAGCGCACCTGGGATACGCAGCGCATGTCAGCCATCGGCCCGTGGACCATGACCTGGGGCAAGCTGCTCGGGGCGCCAGCCTTCGCCTGGTACATGGGGCTGATACTGCTGCCGGTGTTCGTGGTGTGCGGGCAGGTCAAACCCGGCTTGCCGACGCTGCGGCTGGCGCTGTTGCTCGTGGCGGCGGCGGTGTTGCTGCATGCCGTTGCCCTCAACTTCAGCATCTACGCCGCGCGCAAGCAGCTACGGTACCGAGGCGCGGGCGTGTTCGTCTTCGTCTGGCTGTTGTCCCTGGTGCTGGCACCCGCTTTGAGGCTGGGCGACAACATCGGGGCGCAAACGCATTGGTGGGGCGCGGCCTTCGATGCGATCAACTTCGCGCTGGCGAGCACCGGGGCGTTCGCGGCTTGGGCCACGCTGGGCGCGTACCGCTCCATGTGTACCGCTTTGGAGATTCGTACCCGGCCATGGACCCTCCCCGTGTTCATCCTGTTTTCCGCGGTCTGGATCAGCGGCCTTTTGCAGAAAGATGAGTCCGGCTTCTTCCACGGGGCGTTCGGGGTGCTGCTGTCCGCGGTGGCGATTTCCGGTGCGTTCACTTACGCCCTGCTGCTCGCGGAGCCTGGGGGCGCCTCGGCCTGGCAGCAACTACGGATACGGCTGCGCGCGCGAAACCCCCGCCGGGTGCTGGAGGCGGCGCCGGTATGGCTGGTGGCAATCGCCACGGGGCTGCTGCTGGGCGTCATCGCCACCTTCGGTTCCACCGGCAACTCCGCCACCAGCAGCATCTTGCCCCTGGCTGCCATGCTGTTCGTAGTGCGAGACGCGGCCATCTTCCAGTTCTTCGCGCTGGCGCGGCAACCGCGTCGCGCGGAGGCTGCCGCCCTGTTCTACCTGGTGGTGCTGTACGGGTTGCTGCCGGGCTTGCTGACCGCGGTGCAGGCCCAGTGGCTGGCGCAGTGGGTGTTGCCGCGGCTCTTCAGCCACAGCGACGAGGCCATGATGGTCATGCTGGTGCAGGCCAGCATTGCCATTGCCGTGGCCTGGCGGCGGTGGAAGACGGTGCATGCACCCGACACGGAAGAGGCGGTCCTGCCCTCACGCCCCTGAGTACCCCTGCCCTTGGGACGGCAACCAAGGGGCACGGGAAACACAGCGCCAGCGCGCGGAAAAACCCCCTGAACCTCCGCTTCGCAGGCCGACGGCAAGAACCTTCGCCTCTGCCGGCCAGGGTACGCCCGCGTGCGCGGCGTTATCCCGCCGGACGGCAACCTGACCTTCGAGGTGGCGTTACTCGAGATCGCGCGCTGCAGAAGGGCCGGTCGCGTCAGATTTCCGGCTTGCCGTCGCGAGCCGACTCCTCCACGTGCCCCCACCGCTCTCTGCCGCGTGAAGGCTTGTGGTCAAGGGCGCCGTGCAGGGCTATCAGCTTGAAGAGCTCGGCTGCCACCTCGATGGGGAAGCCTTGCCGCTCCTGGCGTTCGGGCAACATCAACTCTTCCAGGTAGAGATCGAGTTGTTGGGAACCCCAAAGCTCGGCGATACGGGCAAGGATGCGCGGGAAGCGTGCCTCGACCGCCTTCGGGTAGCAATCGGCTTGCGCGCCCAGCTTTCTCATGAGGGCGGCACGCACCGCCGCCACATCCTGCGTCTTGCTCTCCTCGCCCATCTCCAATGTCCTCCGGTCCACCAATGGCCGGGCCGGAGCCGCTTCCCAGCCTCGGAATCAACATACACACCTCATTGCAGCGATGCAACCGCCCGCCCTGGCGCTCAGGCGCCCTGAATGACCTCGCCTTTACTCAGGCGCCCGGTTCGCACTGCTGGTATCCGGGAATCCCTTTCGGTCGATCACCTCCAGCCCGCTTTCGTTTTTGCCCCCGGAATGCTTCCGAGCCTCGCGCCCGCTACCGCACTCATCCTGAACGAGGACGAAATCATCGACCTCGCATCCTCGAAAACGGGCACCTGGTCATTTGCCTTCGACAAGGTGTCCCTCAAGCATATTCGCTCACGTTGATTCTCGCCGCCATGCGCAACGCAACTCTGTCGATGCATGAGCCGCACGCCTCCGGGCCGGCGCAGCGCGCAACAACCGCGGCACTGCTTGCAGTACGTTGTCTTTCCGCCGGGCGGCGCGGGCGGCACATCCCGGCAAGAGGCGCCCATCACGTCTCCCAGAAAGCACAACTGGACCCAAACACCGGGATGCCTCTGTTCGGCAAGCCGGCCCTGCTCGGCCTGGCGTGATGCCGTTCATCCGAAACAGGCCCGGACAACGCCGCCCTCCACCCTGAGCGCCGCGCCGTTCGTGGCCGATGCCAGAGGGCTGCAGACATAGGCAACCATATTGGCGACCTCGTCGGGCGTGGCGTAGCGCTTCAGCAGGGAGCTCGGCCGCACCTTCTCGAAAAACGCCTTCTCGACCTCGTCGATGGATTTGCCCGGCGCGCGGCGCGCGATGGCCGCCCGATTCCCGTCCGACAACGTCGGGCCTGGCAGAACGGCATTCACGGTCACGCCCGTGCCCGCGCAAGTCTCTGCCAGCCCCCGCGAGACGGCCAGTTGCGCCGTCTTGGTCATTCCGTAGTGAATCATGTCGCCGGGGATCTGGATGCCGCTTTCGCTGCTGATGAAGACGATCCGGCCCCAATCGCGCTGCTTCATCCCGGGAAGATAGGCACGGGCAAGGCGCACCCCGCTCATGACGTTGACCTCGAAGTAGCGCTGCCAGTCCGCATCGATAATCTGGTCGAACGCCTTGCGCTCGAAGATGCCCAGGTTGTTCACCAGGATGTCCACGTGGGGAAACCGGCTCGCCAGCGCTCCAGCGGCATCCGCGGTGGAAAGATCGCCGGCAAAGCCGTGAACCCGAGCCCCGGGGGCCGACGCCTCGATGCGCGCGATCGCCTCGGAGACCGCGCTGTCGCTACGGCCGTTGACAATGACGCGAGCGCCCTCCAGGGCGAGGAGGCGAGCGATCGCGAACCCAATGCCCTTGGTGGAGCCGGAGATGAATGCAACCTTGTGGTCGAGTTTGAGATCCATGGCAGGCTGGCAAAGTGGAAGTTGGAAACTCCCGATCGTCGTGACGGGTCGGCTGCACATCAACCTGCGGATCACGCGAGCGGCGCAGCCCGGGTGTAATGCCCGTGATGGGCGACGAGGCAGCCCTCGGCGCGGCACGGTTGCCACCCGCCGCCGCAACCCCGGTGGGTCCGGTCAACGTCCGGCAGCGTTTGCGAGGGGGGCATCAGCGGACGAATCCACTGTATTCCCCATACATCGAGCGGTCAAACGGTGCGCACCATCGGGAGCACGCCGCCATCGAATTCGTGCATCCGGCCAGGTCCCGCGGCGACCAGGTGCAGCGCGCGGACCGGCACGTCAGCCAGGATCGCGCAGGACCTCCATCAGGGCGTCATGGAAGCGGTCGGGCGCCTCCACCTGGGGAGAGTGACCCAGGTCGGGAAACTCCACCAGCGTTGCGCCGGGGATGGCCGCCGCGGCACGGCGGCCGAGCACGGGGTAGTCGCCAAGCCGCTGCGCGATTTCGGCTGGCGCACGGGCGGCGCCGGGTGCGGTGCGGTCCATGCCGCCGATGAACAGCGCGGTGGGGACGCGCAGGCGCGGAAATTCGTACAGCACCGGCTGGGTGGCGATCATGTCCGAAGCAAGGGCCTGATTCCAGGCCACGCGCTCCCGGCCGCTGCCGCCGTACAGCCCCGCGGCCATGTCCACCCACTGGTCGTACCCGGGCTTCCAGCGTCCGTTGTAGTAGTACCTGAGCTGATAGTTGCGGATGGTCTCGGCAGTGGTGCGCAATTCGCTGCGATAGGACTGGTCCACAGTGGCATAGGGCACGCCCTCGGCCAGCCAGTCCTCCAACCCGAGGGGGTTCACCATGATCAGACGCTCCACACTGCCCGGGAACATGAGGGCATGGCGCGCGGCCAGCATTCCACCCATGGAATGGCCAACCACGACGGCGCGGCCGATGCCGCGCGACTCGATCAGGGCGCGGGTATTGGCAGCCAACTGGTGAAAGCTGAACTGGTAGCGCTCGGGTTTCGAGGACTTGCAAAACCCGATCTGGTCCGGGGCGATCACGCGGAAACCCGCAGAGGAAAGACGCGCAATGGTGACGCCCCAGGTTGCGGCGCAAAAATTCTTGCCGTGCAGCAGCACCACGGTACGGCCGTTGGCAACGGCAGGAGCCACGTCCATGAAAGCCATGGACACGACCTGCCCCTGGGATTCGAAGGTGTGGCGCTGCACGGGAAAGGGATAGTCGAAGCCCTCGAGTTCCTGGCCATAGGGGCCGGCGGGCTGCGCCGCCGAAACGGTCGCGCAGAACACCATGTGAAGCGGCAGCAGCATGCGGCGCATGACAACCTCGAAGCTGTAGGGGGACGGCTGTCAGTAAACACCCGATGGTGAGTGTCGGCAACGCCTGCAAACCGGCACAGCCGGAGTGATCCGAGACTGGCATTCACCCCGACCGTGACTTTCACGGGCACGGCAACAGCAAACCCCGCACGAGGCGGGGTTTGCTGGCGGATGCGCCGAGCCTTCAGGCGGCGGTGGCGGGTTTGCCTCGGGTGCGCGACTGCTGCAACACCACATCGGTGTCGCCGTTCATCCACGCAGTCTCCGCCTGCCAGTAGTCCGGCGAACGCTTGCCGCTTTTGATGGACTCCACCGACAACACCATGAGCGTGGCGACCACCTTATCCTGGCGTAGCAGCTTGTAATCCATGGCCACCCAGTCCACCACCTCGTCCAGCGGCCCGTCGTCCAAGTCCTTCGAGTAGGGTTCGTACCAGCCGCGCTGATCAGGCTTGAACGTGGTGGCGATGCCAGTCTGCTTGGCCTGGACCCGGAAAGGCTGCTCTCCTTTGGGCCGGTACACGATGGCAAGCAAGATCTGGTTGCGCGAGAAGGCGTACTTGTAGTTGCCAGTGAGCACGTAATTCCTCGCCTCCCGCTCCGGCATGCCTTGCTGCACCAGCAGCCTGCGCAGGGAACGGTTCGCCTCGAAGATGGCCTCCGGCTTGTAGTAGCCGTAAACGCCCTGCTGGCCCCGGATCTCGCCGGACTGCGGATCGACGCGCTTGTCGTCGATACCCACACCGAAAGTCGCCTTGTACGAATCGTCCAGCGGCACCGCGTTGGCCTGCAGCAGGCCCTTGTTGAGCTCGCTCAGGCCAGTGCCCACGGTGTAGGGCAGGAAGGCGATGCCCTGTGCGATTCCCGAGACGATCATCACCGGCGACAACAGCAAGTTTTTTATCCCGGTGGCAAGCGTCGCGCCTGCCACGCGGCCGTCCTGCGGACCCGTACCGGCGCAGCCGCCCAGCAAGCTGGCCGCCACGAGAGCGGTTCCGATACCGCGCATCAGGTTCGTCTTCATGCAGTTCTCCTTTCCAGGTTGCAAGGGACGGCGACGCAGTCCTGTTGCTGACTCTTCACCGCCCGGCGTGCCCGGGTCGGGCAGCGCTGGTGCGCATGCTGTCAGCGCGCAACCGCGGACAGCAGAGAAATCCCGCCCGGTGTCGGATTCGGACACGGCAAGACTCGCCCATCGATACTTGGAACGGGTGACTGATCGGCGCGGTTGCCGCACCTCGACCGCCCTGCGAACGTGTTTTCCCTCCCGGCACGCTGGGGCGTACAATTGCCGCATGCGTCTCTTCACTGACCAGCAGTCGGCAGACACCCGGCACGGCCGCCCGCCGGGCCATCGGGAAGGCTGCACATGCTCTGCTGCCGGGCGTCGTCTCCGGCACGCCAGCCTGGCGGCCTTGGTTTTGATCGCCGCCACAGCCCGTGGAGAAGACTGGGTCCTGGTGGCCTCGGATGATTTCACGCGCACCTACGTGGATGCCTCCGCCGTTTCACGCACCCAGGGGGCGGAAACCCGCTTCCAGATGCGCATCCGCTTCTCCAAGCCACGGGACATGATGGGGCTGCGCTATGACGGCGCAACCACCCGGTACGTGATTTCCTGCGAAACGAATCTGGTGCTTTCGAAGCAACGCTTCCTGCTCGATGGCGCCGAGATGGTGTGGACTTTCCCCTTCACCGATGCGCCGGTCCAGGCAGACAGGGAGATTCCCGGCGAGGTGCTCAGCAGCGTCTGCCGCTGACAGTGGCGGTGGATTGGCGTGGCGCACCGGTGTGCCGCGTCGCCCTCACGAGACACCAGCGTTCGCAACCACCTGCCCCATGGGCGTCCGTCAAGGCACGCGTCGCCACCGCGCCCGGAGGCCCGCCCCCCGGGCTCCTCCGGGAAGCGCCACCCTTGGCGGCCTGACCTCAGACTTCCAGGGCCTCGCGGGTGGTCATTGCCGGCCTGCGTCCAGCACGCAGATGCCCCCGGGCCGGGGTGGCACCGCGCACACCATGCGCAGCTGCGTCCGGAAACTGCCGTTGCCAGTGATGGCGTTGGACATTTCCAGCCACGGCACCTGCGTGCTGAGACGCTCGAGGAGCGCGGCGGTCTCGGTGTCGGACGCCCGCCCCTCCAGTTCCACCGTGGCGCCGTATCTCACGCTTGCCGACAGGGTGAGCCGATCGAGCATCACGTCAGTGCCCAGGATGGGCCGCAAGGCGTCCCCCACCTGCTGCCGGGTGTAGCCGCCCGACGCGCCTGGCAGGCACACGCTGCGCTCGCCGGGCGCCTTGCACATGAACGACACCAGCACCCGGTAGTTCAATGCAGCGTCGTTGCGCTGCGTGAAGGCGACCTGGGCATTGCGCACCTCACCCGAGGCGTTCAGTTCCTGCACGAGCCGCTGCACCGCGGCCTCGTCGGGCGCGCGGCCCACGAGCGCGGCGCCACCGCGCCGCAGATCCACCGTGCCCAGCGTCACGCCCGGCGGCAGAAACGGCGCCAGCACGTCGGCCACGCGCTGGCGCGCGGAGACCGGGTCGGCGGCGGCGGGCGCCACGGTGCCCGGCAGGTCGGGGCCGGGCAACGACGGCATGGGGCCGGCGCGCCCGAGCACATGGTCGCGTATCGCGCGCGCCTCCTCGCGCAGCGCAATGCCGAGGGGCATGGCGTCCACGCGGCCCGCGGGCACCTCCAGCGCGTCGACGGGGCCATCGATCCAGATGGGATACCGGCGCGCCAGATCGCCCGGCGCCGCCGCGGGCTGGTAGTAGCCCGCGTCCGTGCCGGGCCCGATGCGGATCGAGAAGCGTGCGCCCGTGGTGGTGGCGGAGACGCCCACGTGACGGGCCTTCATCTCGTGGAAGAGCAGCGCCGTGCTGCCGTTGCTGCTGGCGAGCTGCAGCCATTCCACCTCGCCGGTGCCGCCGGCCCTGGCCGGCGCGTTGGAACTCAAGCTCAGCAGGCCCAGGCGAACATCGCGAAACCACAGCGCCAGACCGTCGCTCGGATTCAGGAAGATGCGCACGGCGGGTTGCGAGAGGCCGTCGAACACCACCCTCATGCCGTCGCCGCCCAGGAGAAATTCGTGCGCGGTGGCCACGCTGAGCGTCAGGCAGACCGGGCCGGCCGGATCGCCGATGCGCGGAACGGCCGAGGCCGCCGTGGTGCTCGTGGTGATGGTCAGGTTACGCTCCGGGTAGCGCTGCCTGCCTTCCGCGTCTCGCCGAAGGAACCGATCGGTCACCGCCACGGAGCCGCGCCCCAGGTACAGGCGGTTCTCCGCCCCGGAGACGATGCGCACCGTGCAACCGGGCGCGACGATGCTCACCGAACGAAGATTGCCCAGCCGGCCGGCGGCGGGATCCCAGGGCAGATCGCGGGCATCGCGCAGCATCTCCGCGCGCTCGATGAGCGTGTCAGGGGTCTTGTCCAGCGGCGCGGCGCCAGCGGTCGCGGCCGCCGCGCACAGCAGCAGGCAAAGGCGCAGCCGCAACCCGCCAGGCTTCAGCGCCCGCACACCGCCCCCCTCAGTACCACCCCGGCTTCGCCTGCATCCCGAGCATCTCGTCGTAGACGTCGGTGCGCCGGTCGCGCAGCAGCTGGTTGAAGTCATTGAGGGTGCGTTTGCGCCGCGCGTCGGCCAGATTCATGGTGGCCAGGATCATCTCCGGACGGTCGGCGCTGGCCGGACCGGCCAGCGGCCAGCCGTCGTGGCCGGCGATCACGCTGTTGCCCAGGAAGGGCTGGCCGCGCTCCACACCCACCCGGTCGGCACAGGCCACGAACATGGAGTTGGTATGCGCCCCGCCCATGGCCAGGATGTTGGCCATCACGGGCAGGTGCGAGGGCTGCTGCGGCATGGGCACCCAGTTGGTGGGCACGCACAGCAGGTCGGCGCCCTGCAGCGCCGCCAGCCGGAAGGTCTCCGGGAACCAGATGTCGTAGCAGATGGCCACGCTGATGCGGCCAGCGCCGATGCGAAACACCGGCACGCCCAGGTTGCCAGGCTCGAAGAACAGGTTCTCCGCCGCCCACAGGTGGTTCTTGCGGTAGCGGCCGATGAAGCCCTGCGGACCCACCACCACGGCGCTGTTGTAGAGAACGTCGCCCTCGCGCTCGGTGATGCCGGCCACCACGGTGATGCCGTGGCGCGCGGCAGCCTGCATCCACGCCGCGGTGGTTTCGCCATCGGGAATGGTCTCGGCCAAGGCAAAGGCCTCGGCGCGGGTCTCGAACACATAGCCGGTGTTGCACAGTTCGGGAAGCACCACCAGGTTCGCGCCGGCCGCCGCCGCCGCGTCGATGCGATCGAGGGTGTCACGGGTGTTGCGGGCCTTGTCGCCGATGACCGGCTCGGTCTGGATGCAGGCGACGCACAGGCTGCTCTCGGGCGGGTTGGCGGTCATGATGTCCTGGGTGAGGGCTGGAGGGCGGAATCGAGATTACCGCACAAACCTCACGAGGGGCCTCGTTCATGCATTGCCGTGGAGCGCGCCGCACCGAGTCGGTGCCGACCGGCGCCCGCCTATCCGGGGTGAAATAGGCTAAAAGCCTGTGCGGCCAGCACCTCCGGTGCCTGGCCTGGAAATTGAATCCCGATCCTCCGCACACGGAGACCCACTCATGCCCGACATCCCACTCGATCCCTTCAAGGACCTCCTCGGCGTCGATTTCACGCCCGAGCGCTTGCAGCAGAACCTGGACTCGTTCAAGCCCATCCTCGAGGAAATTCGCAAGCTGCGCGCCCTCGACCTCGCCGACGTGCATCCCGCGGTGATCTTCGAGCCCACCGCGGCCTACCGCCGGGGGCCGGGAAAGTGAGTACCCCGCTCTGGGCACGCCCCATCGAATGGCTCGCG
>JBIIUM010000314.1:0-2972 GCA_044339985.1 Burkholderiales bacterium
CGGATCCTCACGCATCTGGGCCTGCTGGCGCGGGCGCCGCCGCGCGCAGCGGCGCGGGAGTTCTCGCTCGACTACGCAGCCTGACCGGAGAGCAAGACGACGGTTCCGCGAGAGAACCGACGACCGCGCTCTGCCCGTGATCGCGTGAGGGCGTCAAGGCGAGGCGGGTGAACGGTGATCCGGCCCGAAGCCGCGTTCGTATCGTCAGTGCAAGGGGGGATTGATCGCCTGGGAGCGCGCGGTTGACCGCTCAAAGCACGGGGAATACAGTGCCAACTCGCGGCAGACGTCGTTTGAAATTCCTATTCGCCGGCAGGCGCACGCCTCCCGGCGGCACCGGCGCGCTACCAGCGCAGCAGCCGTGGACCGATCGCGGCGCCCAGTGCGCCGGTGAGCACGATGCCCAGCGTGTACCAGACGGCCACGAAGGCGGGGGAAGGCTCCGGGCAGGACAACGAGTAGCCGAGCGCGCCGACCGAACCGGCGAGCAGGCCTGCGGCGAAACCCGCGTAGGCCGGGCGCGTGGGCGCTAGCCCTGCCAGCGCCCACAGCGAGGCTGCGAGCGCGGGAAGGGACAGCATCAGCACGCTCAGCGGGCAGGTGGTCCATGAATATCCCAGCACCTGGGCGAGCGGATCGCCGGGGGTTGCGAGCAGGGAGGCGGCCCCGATCACGGCCATCGTGGCACCTGCCGCGGCGATCGCGCGGCGTGGCGAGTGGTCCGAGGCGCCCGGTCGCGCGAGGCGTGCGGCGAGCCAGCCGGTCGCCGCGGCGAGCGCGCCGGTATAGGCGAGCTTCAGCCACGGCACCGGCGTGGAGAACAGCGCGGCCGGAACGATGCCGAAGAGCGCGCTGGCGAGCACGGCGCTCGCCAGGGCTCCTACGCAGGCCGCGGGGGCAAGCCTTCGCGCCGCAAGTGCGCGAGGCGCCCGTCCGGCGTTGCAGGCCAGCATGTCGATCAGTGCATCGGTCTTCATGGCGGATAGTCCCCGTCGCTCAGGTGTCGCCGTCCTGCCGGACAAGCGCGGCCAGCCGCTTCAGGCCACGGTGCACCTGCACCTTGATCGCCGACGCCGAAGCGCCGGTCCGCGCCGAAGCCTCCGCTACCGAAAGACCTTCGAGTTTCGTGAGCCGGATCGCCTCGCTCTGGGCGGCGGGCAACTCGCGCAACAGCGTCACGAGATCCCGCCGCGCGCCGCCATCGTCCGGATCGCTGGCGAGCAGCCGCTCGTCGACATCGTCCAGCGGGTCGTGGAGGCGCTCGCGCCGGCCTCGGCGGCGCCACAGGTCGACCAGTTTGTGGCGCGCGATCGCCACCGCCCAACCGGTCACCGGCAGGGTGGGATCGTAGGTGCCCCGTTGCAGATGCATCGCCAACAGCGTCTCCTGGACCAGATCCTCCACCTCGTCCGGAAAGCCGGACAGGCGACGTCGAAGGAACCCCCGGAGCCGGACGGCCAGCAAGCCGAGGCACTGCCGATACGCCGCTTCGTCGCCCGCCTGCGCGCGCAGCCACAGGGGGCGCAGCACCGATTCGACGTCACCGGGCGGAGTCTCGGATGACATTTCGCGTCTGGAGCGGGAAAGGTTACGGTGCGGGGTGGCGGCAGGGCGCGGCGTCGGCGCGGGCTGCGTGAACAATGCTGTGAAGCTTTCTCAGGCGCGAACTGTAACCCGGCGCGCCCGGCGAGCGAATCGATCGTCATCGTCTGTCCGCATCACGGAGTAAGGATCAACCATGCACGCCACGCTGCCACTGCTCGTCCGGACCGATTTTCCGCCCCTGCGGCGCACGCGCCTCGACACTCTCCAGGTCAACCTCGGGTACCGCTGCAACCAGAGCTGCCTGCATTGCCATGTGGCGGCGAGCCCCCAGCGCACCGAGATGATGGACGCGCCGACCGTCGACCTGGTCGTCGAGGTACTGGGTGCGAGACGGATCGGCACGCTCGATCTCACGGGTGGGGCCCCCGAACTCAACCCGCACTTCCGCGACCTCGTACGGCGGGCGCGGACCCTGGGTGTACGTGTCATCGATCGATGCAATCTCACCATCCTCTCCGAGCCCGGCCAGGAGGACCTGGCCGCGTTCCTGGCCGAGCAGGGAGTGGAGATCACCGCGTCGCTGCCCTGCTATTCCCCGGCCAACGTCGATCGCCAGCGTGGCGACGGTGTCTTCGATCGCAGCATCGCGGGCCTGCGGCAGCTGAACGCGCTGGGCTACGGCGATCCGCGGCGCGGGCGGGTACTCAATCTGGTCTACAACCCGCAGGGACCCGCGTTGCCGCCACCGCAGGGGCCGCTCGAGGCCGACTACAAGCGCGAACTCTTCGCGCATTTCGGCATCCGCTTCGACCGGCTGTTCGCGCTGGTCAACATGCCGATCCAGCGCTTCGGCAGCACGCTCGTGAGCAAGGGCGGATTCGACGCGTACATGAAGCTGCTGCGCGAGAGCTACCGCGCCGAGAACCTCGACACCGTGATGTGTCGCTCGCTGCTCAGCGTGGACTGGCAGGGGTACCTCCACGACTGCGATTTCAACCAGATGCTCGGCCTGCATGCCGGATTCGCCGGGAAGTCGCGAGCGCACCTGCGCGACCTCCTGCACGGGGATCCGGTCGGCGCCCCGATCCGGATCGCCGACCACTGCTATGGCTGCACGGCGGGTCAGGGCAGCAGTTGCGGTGGCGCGCTCGTCGCGCCAGGCGAGGTGCCCGGGGTATCTGCGGAGGGTGGGGCCACGGCCGCGTGGCCGAAGGGGGGGCGATGAGCCGGCGCGGGCGCGCCTGGATCGGGCTGGGCGTGGCGACCCTGGCGATCGGCGCGACGCTCGCGTGGCGCCGCTACGATCTCGGCGCGCTGCTCACACTCGACAGCCTGAAGGCGAGCCGCGATGCCCTGCAGGCTCGCGTACAAGCGCAGCCGCTGGCGACCGCGACCCAGTTCTTCGCCGTCTACATGGCCGCCGCCGC
>JBIIUM010000099.1:0-11304 GCA_044339985.1 Burkholderiales bacterium
GTGTTCGAGCACCAGGTGCCCGGCGGCATGACCGGGACCCTGAAGAACCAGCTCGCCCAGCACGGCATGGCCCACCGACTCGACGAGGTCCTCCACGAGGTGGCCGCCGTGCGGCGCGATCTGGGCTTTCCCGGCATGGCCACGCCCTTCTCCCAGCTCGTGGGAGTGCTCGCGGTGATGAACGTGGTCAACGGCGAGCGCTACCGCGTGATCCCCGACGAGGTGATCCAGTACGCCTGCGGCTGGTATGGCCAGCCCGTGGCGCCCATCCAGCCCGACGTGCTCGACCGCGTCATGGCCGCGCCCCGCGCAGCGGAGATCCGCGCGAACCCCCCGCCGGAGCCTTCGCTGGAGGAACTGCGGCGGCAGTTCGGTGGCGCCTCGGACGAGGAACTGCTGCTGCGCTACATGATTCCCGTGCCCTTCATCGAGAAGATGGAGGCGGCTGGCCCCGTGCCGCGCGACTATCCCCTCATGAGCACGCCCGCCCTCGAGAAGGCGCGCACCCTGATGGACGCCACCACGGCCCGGCACCTGGACGTGCAGGCCGCCGGCCTCACGCTCACCCTGTCCCGCTAGAGCCCCCATGGCCCACATCGAGATCATTGACCAGACGCTTCGCGACGGGAACCAGAGCCTGTGGGGTATGCGCATGCAGGCTGGCATGGCCCTGCCCGTGTGTCCGCTCATCGACCGCACTGGCTACTCGGTGGTGGACTTCGTGGGCAGCTCCATGTTCGAGGTGATGGTGCGCCATGCCCGCGAGAACCCCTGGGAGGGGCTCGACCTGGTGGTGCAGTCGCTGCCGCGGGTGCGGGTGCGGGCCGGCATGCGCTGCCACGGCATCATCACCATGTCCGTGACGCCCGACGACCTCATGGACCTGTGGGTGCGGCGGCTGTGCGAGCACGGCGTGCGCAGCTTCTGGATCCACGATCCGCTGCACGTGAACGTGGACAAGCTGCACCGGTTGGCGAAGGTGGCCCACGAGTACGACGCCGAGGTGGTGCTGGCGTTGATGTACAGCGTGAGCCCGCTGCATACCGAGGCCTTCTACGCCGATGCCGCGAAGCGGCTTTCGGCGAGCCAGCACGTGGACCGCCTGATCCTCTATGACATGGGCGGCATCATGACCCCCGAGCGGGCGCGGGCCATCATTCCTGGCGTGGTGGCCAACAGCCACGGCAAGCTTGTGGAGGTGCACTCCCACAACGTCACCGGGCTCGCGCCGTTGGTCTACCTGGAGGCCGTGAAGGCTGGGCTTACCATTCTGCACACCTGTTCCCGGCCGCTGGCCAACGGTTCGTCGCTGCCATCCATCGAGATGACGCTGCGCAACCTGCGGCTGCACGGTCATACCACCGACATCGACGCATCGCTGCTCGCGCCCGTGGCCGAGCACTTCGAGCGGGTGGCGAAGGCGGCCGGATTCCAGATGGGCGTACCCGGGGAGTACGACGCCTGGATGGTGGAGCACCAGGTGCCCGGCGGCATGACCGGGACGCTGAAGAACCAGCTCGCCCAGCACGGCATGGGCGATCGCCTGGACGAGGTGCTCATGGAAACGGCCCGCGTACGCCGAGAGCTGGGCTATCCGGCCATGGCCACGCCCTTCTCCCAGCTGGTGGGCGTGCTTTCGGTGATGAACGTGGTCACCGGCCGGCGCTACGGTTCGATTCCCGACGAGGTGATCCAGTACGCGTACGGCTGGTACGGGCCGCCTGTGGCGCCAATCGACCCCGAGGTGATGGACCGCATCGACAGCCACCCGCGGGCGAAGGATTTTCGCGACACCGAACCGCCCAACCCCTCGCTTGCCGAGATCCGCCGCCAGTACGGCAACGTGAGCGACGACGAACTGATCCTGCGCTTCCTCGTGGCCGAGGACCATATCGAGGCCATGAAGCGCGCCGGGCCGGTTCGCCGCGACTATCCCAACGTCGCCTCGCCGGAACTGCAGCGGGTGCACGACATGATGACCGCCAGCACGGCGCGATACCTCGAGGTGGCGGCAGAGGGGCTGCACCTGGAGCTTAGGCGTTAGGGCGGAACCGACGGGAAAGCCAGTGGCACACATCGAATTCATCGACCAGACGCTGCGCGACGGACAGCAGAGCCTGTGGGGCATGCGCATGCAGGCCGGCATGGCGCTGCCCGCGTGTCCGCTCATCGACCGCACCGGCTACCGCGTGGTGGATTGCACGGGCAGTTCCATCTTCGAGGTGCTCATCAAGTACTGCCGCGAGAATCCCTGGGAGGGTCTGGACCGGATGATCGCGGCCATGCCGCGCTCGCGGGTACGCGCCGGCATGCGCAGCAATGCCTGCGTGACCTTCGCCATCACCCCAGAGGCCGTCATGGACCTGTGGGTACGGCGCTTGTGCGCCCACGGTATCCGCAGTTTCTGGATCTACGACGTGCTGTTCAACATCGACAAGATGCACCGCCTGGCGCGGGTGGCGAAGGAGGCCGGCGCCGAGGTGGCCGGCGCCATCAACTTCAGCAACAGCCCGGTGCACACCGACGCGTACTACGGCGCGCGCGCTGCCGAGCTCGCCGCCAGTCCTGACGTGGACACGCTGCTGATCTACGACACCGCCGGCTGCCTTCAGCCCGAGCGGGTAGGCAGCCTGGTGGCGCAGGTGCGCGCCAACGCCGGCGGCAAACCCATCGAGCTCCACTCCCACAACGTCACCGGCCTGTCCACCTGGACCTACCTCGAGGCCATTCGCCACGGCGTCACCATCCTGCACACCGCCGCGCGACCGCTCGCCAACGGGCCCTCGATGCCCTCGACGGAGATCATGCTGCGCAACATCGCCCTGGACGGTCACACCCATTCCATCGACGACGCGCTGCTCGCCCAGGTGTCGGCGCACTTCGAGGCCATCGGGCGCACCTATGGCCTGCGCATCGGCGTGCCCAACGAATTCGACCTGTCGGCCTATGCCCACCAGATCCCCGGCGGCATGACCGGGACGCTGAGGAACCAGCTCGCCCAGCACCGGATGGCCGATCGCCTCGACGACGTGCTCGATGAGACCGCCGCGGTACGCAAGGAACTGGGCTACCCGGGGATGATGACCCCCTTCTCCCAGCTGGTGGGCGTGTCGGCGGTGATGAACATCGTCACCGGCAAGCGCTGGAGCGTGATCCCGGACGAGGTGATCCAGTACGCCCTGGGCTACTACGGCCGGCCCGTGGCGCCCATCGAGGCACACGTAATGGAGCGCATCGAGGCCGCGCCGCGCTACCGCGAGATCAAGGCCCATCCACCCGAGAACCCGTCCCTCGAGGAGGTGCGGCGCCGCAACGGCAACGTGAGCGACGACGACGAGCTGCTGCTGCGCGCCGTGGTTCCCATCCACGACATCGAGGCCATGCGTGCGGCAGGGCCGATCCGGCTGGACTTCCCAACCCTGTCCTCTCCCGAAGCCGACTTCGCGCGCGAACTCATGCAGATCGCGAACTCACGCTACGTGCAGGTGGCCAGCGCCGGGCTCTCCGTGGAGCTGTCCCGCTAGCCATGGCCGCCGCCCGCGCGCTCCTGGTAGACATCGTGCGCAGCCCCTTCGGGCGTGGACGGGCCTCGGGGGCGCTGGCCGGGCTGCATCCTGTCGACTTGTTCGCCCAAGTGCTGCGCGCTCTGATGATGCGCACCGGCGTGGATCCGGGCGAGGTGGAGGACGTGATCGCCGGCTGCGTCCTGCAGGTGGGCGAGCAGTCGGCCAACATCGCGCGTCATGCCTGGCTGGCCGCTGGATTTCCGGAGAGTACGCCTGGGGTCTCCCTCGATCGCAAGTGCGGATCGGCCCAGCAGGCCATCGACTTCGCCGCCCAAGGCGTGATCGCCGGGGCCTACGACGTGGTGGTGGCCGGCGGCGTGGAGATGATGAGCCGGGTGGCCATGAAGTCCAATCGCCTGGGCATGGACAACCTCGGGCCGGCTTTCCACGCCCGCTATCCGCGGGGCCTGGTCCACCAGGGCATCTCCGCCGAACTGATCGCGGCGCGCTGGCAACTCGAGCGCGAGGCTCTCGACCGCTACGCGCTCGAATCCCACCGGCGGGCCGCCGCCGCCGAGGATGCCGGGTTGGTCGATGCCCAGATCGTTCCCGTGGATGTGCCCGACCCCGACAATGGCAGCCGCCGCGTGCTGCGTGACGACGGCGTGCGCCGCGACTCGAGTCTCGCGAAGCTCGCGGCCCTGGAACCAGCCTTCCGAGACGCCGCCATGGAAGCGCGCTTTCCGCAGATCGCCTGGCGCGTGACGGCGGGCAACGCGTCCCAGGTGACCGACGGCGCCTGCGCGGCGCTGCTGATGTCCGAGTCGGCGACCGCGCGCCTGGGCCTGCGACCGCGCGCCTCGATCCGGGGCTTCGCCGTCACCGGTGACGACCCGGTGATGATGCTCACGGGCATCATCCCCGCCACGCGCAAGCTGCTGGCGCGCACCGGCGTGCGCCTGGAGGACGTGGATGCCTTCGAGGTGAACGAGGCGTTCGCCTCGGTGGTGCTGGCCTGGCAGCGTGAACTCGGTGCCGACCCCGCCCGGGTGAATCCGGATGGTGGCGCCATCGCCTTCGGCCATCCCGTGGGCGCCTCGGGTGGAAGGCTCATGGCCTCGCTGGTGTGCGGGCTGGAAGCCCGCGGTGGCCGCCTCGGTCTGCAGACCATGTGCGAGAGCGGCGGCATGGCCAACGCCACGCTGGTGGAGCGGCTGTGAACCGGGCCGGCCGCAGCCCTTGCATCGAGGCGAGCGCGCGCCTCGCCTCAGGCAGAAAGGTTCGCGCCGCCGTTCACGAACACCACCTGGCCCTGGATCATTTCTGCGCCGGGGCTGGCCAGGAACTCGATCAGGTTGCAGTAATCGGCGTCCTGGATGCCCCGTCCGCTGGGATTGGACTCGGCGGCGTGCTGCAGCAGCTTGCTGGTCTCGTCACCGAACAGCGTGCGCACGGCGGCCGTGTCCACGATGCCCGGCGCCACGGTGTTGATGCGGATGCCGTGCGGCGCCAGCTCCACGGCGAGGTAGCGCATCAGGCATTCGGCCACGGCCTTGCCCGCACCGATGGCGGCGTAATTCTTCACCACGATGCGGCCGCCCCGGCTGGACAGGAAGATCACCGAGCTGCCGCGCCGCATCAGCGGCAGCGCCGCCTGGACGAGGAACAGCAGCGCCGAGCCGTTCACGTTGAGCGCCTCCATGAAGGCGTGCGGATCCATCTCGAGCGTGGGCGCGGCCACCACCTTCACGGCGCAGTGCGCCAGCAGGTCGAGCCGGTCGGCGTGGCGGCCCACCTCGGCCAGCAGCGCCGCGCAGCCCTCGGGCGTGCCCACGTCCTGGCGGATCACGTGGCACTCGGCGCCGCGCGCTGCCACGGCGCTTCGCGCCTGCTCGGCGGCCGTCGCGTCGGAGGCGTAGGCCAGGAAGACCTTTCCCCCGGGCTTCGCGAAGTGCAGCCCGATGGCGAGTCCGATGCCGCGGGTGCCGCCGGTGACCAGTACGTTCATGTGCTCACTCCCCGCTGCCGGTTGGAATCGAAGGCGCGGATGTTAGGACAGGGAGCCGGTCGATGGAACTGAAGTCGCGACCGCTGTTCGTGCTCGAGGCCAGCCTCGACCTGCCGCAGGTGAACGAGGCCACGCCCGCAGGCGGACGCAAGATCGTCACCGTCAATGGCGGCAGCTTCGCCGGCGATCGGCTGCGCGGGTGCATTCTCACCGGGGGCGCGGCCGATTGGGCGCTCACCCGCAACGACGGATCGCTCGTGCTCGACGTGCGTCTCACGCTGGAGACCGACGACGGCGCGCGCATCTTCATGACCTACCGCGGCGTACGCCACGGCCCGCCGGAGGTGCTGGCGCGCCTCGGGCGCGGCGAGAAGGTGGACCCCGCCGCGTACTACTTCCGCATCGTGCCGGCCTTCGAGACCGGCGCGCCGGGCTATGCGTGGCTCAACAACATCGTGGCCGTGGGCATCGGCGAGCGCCTCGCCGCCGGCCCACGCTACACCATCTTCGAGATTCTCTAGCCCCCGCGACTCCACCCGGGATCGCAGCACAGGACGGACATCATGGACTTCGACTACACCCCCAAGGTCAAGGAACTTCAGCAACGCGTGCGCGACTTCGTCGATGAGCACATCGTACCCGCCGAGCCAAGGATGCTCGCCCAGATCGCCGAGGGCGATCGCTGGACGCCGCCGCCGCTCATGGACGAACTCAAGGCGAAGGCGAAGGCTGCTGGGCTGTGGAATCTGTGGCAGCCGAAAACCCACGGCGGCACGCTCACCAACCTCGAGTACGCACCGCTGGCCGAAATCATGGGCCGCTCGCCCTTCGGCTCCGAGCCCTTCAACTGCTCGGCCCCGGACACCGGCAACATGGAGGTCCTGCTTCGCTACGGCACCGACGAGCAGAAGAAGCAGTGGCTCGAACCGCTGCTCGACGGTCGCATCCGCTCGGCGTTCGCCATGACCGAGCCGGCCGTGGCCTCCTCGGACGCCACCAACATCGAGGCGCGCATCGAGCGCCGCGGCGACCACTACCTCATCAACGGTCGCAAGTGGTGGACCTCGGGCGCGCCCGACCCGCGCTGCAAGATACTGGTGTTCATGGGCAAGACCGATCCGGACAACGCCGATCGCCACAAGCAGCAGTCCATGATCCTCGTGCCGCTGGACACCCCGGGGATCACCATCGAGAAGATCCTGCCCGTGTTCGGCTTCGACGAGGCGCCCCACGGCCATGCCCAGGTGCTGTTCAGGGACGTGAAGGTTCCACTGACGAACATGCTGCTGGGCGAGGGGCGCGGGTTCGAGATCGCCCAGGGGCGCCTCGGGCCGGGACGCATCCACCATTGCATGCGCCTGATAGGCCTGGCCGAGCGATCGCTCGAGAAGATGTGCCGGCGCACGCTGTCGCGCGTGGCCTTCGGTAGGCCGGTGGCCGAGCAGACCGTCACCCAGGAGCGCGTCGCCGAGGCGCGCATCCTGATCGAGCAGGCCCGCCTGCTCACCCTCAAGGCGGCCTGGATGATGGACAACGTGGGCAACAAGGAAGCCAAGGCCGAGATCGCCATGATCAAGGTGGCTGCCCCGAACATGGCCTGCCAGGTGATCGATTGGGCCATCCAGGCCCACGGCGGCGGTGGCGTGACCGACGACTTCGGTCTGTCCATGGCCTACGCCACCGCGCGCCTGCTGCGCCTGGCCGACGGTCCCGACGAAGTGCACCGCAACCAGGTGGCGCGCATCGAGTACAAGAAGTACCAGCACCGATGAGCCAGCTGCCTGGCACCCGCGGCCGCCGGCGCGTGTACCTCATGCGCCACGGCGAGGTGAGCTACGTGAGGCATGACGGCTCCACGGTGTTCTCCGATGTAACCCTCAACCCCGAGGGCGAGGACCAGGCACGCCTGATGGGCGAACTGCTCGCAGAGGTGCCCTTCGACCTGGCGGTGCACACCGGCAAGACCCGTACCCGCCAGACGTTGGAGCGGGTGCTGGCCGGGCGCGATGTGCCGGTGGAGCAAATCACCGAGCTCGAGGAACTGCGGGGCGGTAGTCTGGAGGGCATCTCGTCCGAGCGCATCGAGGCGGAGTTTGTGTACGGCATGGAGCGCGCGGCCCAGCCTGGGGCGGGTTTTCCCGGCGGCGAGTCCTTCGCCGACTTCGAGCGGCGGGTGGTGCCGGCCTTCGAGGCGCTGCTGCGCCGGCCCGGCTGGGCCACGGCGCTGGTGGTGGCCCATGGCGGCACCAATGCCATGCTGCTGTCGTGGGTGACCCGCGGCGGCCTCGCGGGCATGGGCGCCTTCGAGCAGGACGCGGGCTGTGTGAACATCCTGGATGCCGACCTGATCGACGGCGAAATCGTGCGCCGGTTGGTGCGCGCCATCAACGTAACGCCCTACAACCACGCCAAGCTCGGGCACTACCTCACGGTGACGGAGCGCATCGTGCGCACCCGCATGGCGAGGAGGCAAGCGTGAAGCGCCGCTCAGTCCTCGCGCGCGAAGGCAGCGTCGGGCAGGCGCTGGATGCGCTCGCCGGTGCGGCGGATGTGGCGGCACATGCGCGTCTCGGCGAGCTTCTGGTCGCCGGCGAGGATGGCCTCGCAGATCTCCTGGTACTCGCGAATGGTCTCGCGCAGGTCGCGGCTGCTCAGCATGCCGTGGAACTGGGTGCGGAACAGGTGGATATGGGGCAGGGGCATGACGCGCTCGAGCTCGCGGTTGCCGGCGATCTCGAGCATCGTCTGGTAGAAGCGCGCACGCTCGGTGAGGAAGGCCGCACCCTCGGGATTGCTCTCGAAGGACAGGATCGCCTCGGAGGTGCGGGTGAAGCGCCTGCGGTGGCCGGCGTCGTCCATGGCGCCTGCGGCGAGCTTGGCGGCCAGCCCGCACAGCACCTCGAGCACCAGCAGAAGTTCCGTGGCGTCCTTGCGGGTGAGGGCGCGGATGACGGCGCCACGGTGCGGTTCGAGGCGCACCACGCCGGCAGCGGAGAGTTTCTTGAGCGCCTCTCGCACAGTACCGCGGCTCACGCCCAGCTCCTGAACGAGGTCCGCCTCCACCAAGCGCTGGCCCACCGAGTAGCGGCGGCGCAGGATGCCCTCGTTCACCGCATCCGCCACCTTGTCGGGGACGCTGGCGGGGGAATCCTTCCTGGTGGCAGTGGATTCGAAGCGAGGCATTGTCGGCAGTATCCGTGCCGCTCGCGTGGATTGTCAAACGTTATTGTCCGACACGTTGCGGCTTTGCGCATTGACGCTGGCAGCGGCGACTCCATAGAATCGTCCGCAGTTCCGTCATCGCGGACGCTCCAGCGACAGGTACCGTGCGCCACGGCTGTTGCTTTCTGCAAGGCACCAAGGCGCATCCGTCGCAGTCCTTGTCCCGCGCTCCGCCCGGAGCCCTCTTTCGCGGGAAGCAGCACACGATAACCATACCTTTGGAGGAGCACATGAAGATCCATTCCCTGTACCTGAAGCCGCTCGCCGTGGGCGTCGCGGTCGCGGCCACGCTCTCCGTTTCCAGCGGCGCCGCCTTCGCGGCCAAGAAGTCCACCGACAAGCTCAATGTCGCCGTGGTAGCCGTGAACTACAACTCGCCCACCATCCAGGAGATGTCCGACACGGTGATGGCCGACTGCAAGAAACGCGGTTGGACCTGCGAGCTGCACGACGGCAAGGGCGACCAGGTGGCCACCAACAACGCGGCCATCAACTTCATCAACCGCAAATTCGACGCCATCATCAACATCGCCTCCGACAACAACCAGATGGGCGCGGTGATCAAGGCGGCCAACGCGGCCAATGTCCCCTTCGTGTCCGCGTTCTCGGGCGACGTGCCTGGCGTGACGGCCGACATTGGCGCCTCCGGCGCGGTGGACGGCGTGATCGTGGGCAACGAGATGAAGTCCTCGCTCGACTACAAGGGCCACGTGGTGCTGTTCAACTGGAACGTGCTGCCTACGCTTCGCGACCGCACCCAGGGCGTGAAGGCCGCCATGTTCGACGCCAAGGGCATCAAAGTCACCGAAGTCGAGGTGAAGGTGCCCGGCCAGGTGGAGGATGTGCTCAACCGCATGCGTGCGCTGCTGCAGGCCAACAAGGACATCAACGGCGTGATCGTGGGCTGGGACGAGCTCGGGCCGCCCGCCGTGCGTGCCATCGAGGAAGCCGGCATGACCGGCAAGGTACGCGTGATGGGCATGGACGGCATTCAGCCGGTCTACGACCTGATGCGCAAGGGCAACTCGCCGTATGTGATGTCGGTGGCCTACTCCAAGCGCTCCATCGCGCTCAAGACCGCCGACGTGGTGGCCAGTGTGATCGACGGCAAGAAGGTCCCCTTCCGTGCCCTGATGACGCGCACCTGCGTGGTGACCAAGGACACCCTGCCGCCCGCCGGCCAGGATCCCGACTTCGGCAAATGCACGCCGTTCACCGGCGAAGTGGTCGCGAAGTAATCCAGCGCCCTCCTGGCGCCCGCCCTAAGGGGCGGGCGCCTTTGCTTTCATGAACCCGGACAACCACGACGCCGCCATGCCCATTCTGGAGGTGCGCGGCATCGTCAAGGACTTTCCCGGACAGCGCGCGCTCGACGACGTGAGCCTCGTGGTGCGGCCGGGGGACATCCACGCCCTGCTGGGCGAGAACGGCGCCGGCAAGTCCACCCTCATCAAGATCGTCACGGGCGTGTACCGCGCCGACGGTGGCGAGATCCTGGTGGATGGACGGGCGGTGCAGTTCGCCAGTCCCCACGCCGCGCAGGTGGCCGGCATCGCCGTGGTCCACCAGCACGGCAACCTGGTGCCCAATCTCACTGTCCAGGAGAACCTCGCCCTGGGCGATGCGCTGCCGCGGCGCATGGGCATGTTCGTCGACTGGCCCGCGGTGCGCCGGCGCGCCAGCGAGCTGCTCTCGCGCATGGGCTTGGATATTCCCGCCGGAGCCCTGGTGTCCAGCTTGCGGCCCGACGAGGCCGCCATGGTGGCCATCGCCAAGGCCATCGCCTCGGATGCGCGGCTGATCATCCTCGACGAGCCCACCACCGCGCTGCTGCCGCGCGAGGTGGAGGTGCTGTTCGGTCACATGCGCCGTCTGGCCGCCGAGGGCCACGGCTTCCTGTACGTGAGCCATCGGCTGGCCGAGATCTTCGACGTGGCCACCAGCGCCACGGTGCTGCGCGACGGCCGCAAGGTGTGGTCCTGCGACTGCCGCGAAGACCTGCAGCGCGAGGCGGTGGTGGCTGCCATCGTGGGCCGCGAGAAGTCGCTCGCCACCGACGAATCCATCGCCCGTACCGCGCCCGAGGGCGGCGACACAGTCCTCGAAGCGCGCGAACTGCGCTCCTCGAGGATGCGCGGGGCCAGCTTCGCGGTGCGTGCCGGGGAGATCCTGGGACTGGCCGGCCTGCCGGGAAGCGGCGCCGAGGAAACCCTCGACCTGCTCTATGGACGCAGCGCGCCCGATTCGGGCGAGATCCGCGTGGCGGGCCGGGCCTGCCGCTTCGGCTCGCCGCGCGATGCCGTGGCCGCCGGGCTCGCGCTGGTGCCCAAGGACCGCCTCGCCGAGGCCGCGCTCGGCGGCTTTTCGGTGCGCGAGAACGTGTCGCTGCCCTCGCTGGGCCGGCTTCTCACCGATCCGCTTACACGCTTCGTGCGCCGCGGCGCCGAGCGCGAGCTGGTGAGCGGCGTGGTGGCGCGGCTCAACGTCAAGGCCACCGGCATCGACGCGCGTATGGACTCGCTCTCCGGGGGCAACCAGCAAAAGGCCATCCTCGCCCGCTGGCTGGGC
>JBIIUM010000100.1:0-11240 GCA_044339985.1 Burkholderiales bacterium
CTCCACCGGCAGCGCCCGACGAGCCGCCTCGGCGGCGATGGCTGCAGCCACCCCATCGGCGCCCACGCTGAGGGCCGTGGAGTCGCACGGCACGCACACGGTGAACGTCACGACCCTTTCCTCGCGTCGGCCACCAACCGCTCGGCATCGGCCTCGGTGACGCGACCCAGCAGTCGACCGTTCATCATGATGGCGGGGGAGCACGCGCAATTGCCCAGGCAATAGACGGCTTCTAGGGTCACAGCGCCGTCGGTGCTGGTCTCGCCCAGACCACAGCCGAGCAGCTGCTCGAACCGCGCCGTCAGAGCACGGCTGCCTGTGGCCTGGCAACTCTCCGCCTGGCAGACCTTCAGCACATGACGCCCCGCGGGCTGACGGCGGAAGTCGTGGTAGAAGCTGATCACGCCATGGACTTCGGCCCGCGAACGGTTCAGCGCCCGCGCGATCTGCGCCACGCAGCCGGGAGGCACATGGCCCAGGGCCGCCTGCACGTCATGCAACACCGGCAGCAGGTTGCCCGGTGTGCCAGCCCACCGCTCCAGCACCGCCGCCACCGCTGTCACGTCGTAGGGCGGGTGATCTGCCTCAACGCGCCGGCGGGTGGGCCTGGGAAGAACCGCATCTCTCATGAATCAAGCTTTACCTATGCTCGGGTGCCCGAAACGGGCGCCGGGCCTATGAGAATAACCGCCGCCCCAGACGCCGCGCAACCCGCCATGGAGCAGGGATATGGCGCCCCTCAACGGCCTAGGCCACAGGGTTGGGCAAGCCCGCCCTTGCGAACGCCTTCAAGGGGGCGATCAGACGATCGGCAGCTTCGCCATCAGCGACACGAACTCGGCCATTTCCTTTTCCACTGCAGTGGCTGCCTTGGCCTCCATGTGGAGGTAGCGGGCCAGCATTTCCTGACCGAAGGGCGTGACGCGCGCCCCGCCGCCCTTCTGCCCGCCGGTTTCAGTGGACACCACGGCCTCGCGGAAGCTCTGGTTCATGGCGTCCACCAACAGCCACGCGCGGCGGTAGGACATGTCCATCTCGCGCGCCGCCGCGCTGATGGAACCGGTACGCTCGATGGCGCGCAGCAACTCTGCCTTGCCCGGACCCATGGCAATTGCCTTGCGGAACAGGATGCGGATCTGCGGACGCGGCGCGCTGCCACTCGGTTCGCGGCGAGGGCGCTTGGCTGACGGCGGCGAAACGCTCAACGCCAGCGCTCCGCGGCAGCGTCGTCGGCGGCGCGCGCCTCCACCCAGCGCTCGCCCCCAGGGGTATGCTCTTTCTTCCAGAAAGGGGCGCGGGTCTTCAGGTAGTCCATGAGAAATTCGCAGGCTGCGAACGCGTCGCCCCGATGCGCGCTGGTGACCACCACCAGCACGATCTGGTCAGTGGGCCGCAGGGGCCCCACGCGGTGAACAACCACCACGTCGATCACCTCCCAGCGGCCGCGGGCCTCGGCCACGATGGCCGCCAGCGCCTTTTCCGTCATGCCGGGGTAGTGCTCCAGGGTCATGAGCGCCACCTCGGCGCCGTCGTTGCGGTCGCGGCACACCCCAATGAAGCTGGCCACCGCGCCGATGCGGGGGTTGCCGGCCCGCAGCCGCGCCATTTCGGCGCCACCGTCGAAGTCGGCCTCCTGCACGCGGATGTCCGTCAGGCCCGGAGGGATGCGAGGTTCGCCCATGATGATTCTCCCCGCCTCAACCGCCGGTGACCGGCGGGAAATAGGCCACTTCGTCGCCGTCACGCAGCGGCGTGTCGGCGCTGGCCATGTCCTGATTGACGGCCACCCGCCAACTGCGGCTGGCGGCCAGTTCCGCGCTCCAGGGCTCACCCCGGGCCCGCAACCAGGCGGTGAGACCCGCCACATCAGCTACCCCCGCGGGCAAGGCAACACGCTCGCCATCGCGACCAAAGCGCTCCCGCAACCGCGCGAAATACAACAGTTCCAGCATTTCCTCCCCCGCCATTGGGTGTTGGGGTGCGGTGTTGCCTCATAGCACCCGACCGCGTGATTCTACGACGCCGTCCGGCGTTATGTCCTGACCGCTATAATGCGGTCGATATCGTCCTTTGATCGTCGCCCATGACCTCGCACCCGAACCCGCGTCCTCTGCCAGTGCCGGCTGCGGCCCTCGCCGACCCGCTGAGCGACACTCTCGGCCGGGCGCTGCGCGACTTGCGCATCTCGGTGACCGACCGGTGCAACTTCCGTTGCACGTATTGCATGCCCAAGGAGGTATTCGGGAAAGACTTCCAGTTCCTGGAGCGCGGCGCGCTGCTGTCCTTCGGCGAGATCAACCGGCTGGTGCGGCTGTTCCGCGACCAGGGCGTGCAGAAGATCCGCATCACCGGCGGCGAGCCGCTGGTGCGCCGCAAGCTCGAGGTGCTCATCGAGATGCTGGCCTACTGGGACGACCTGGACCTCACCCTCACCACCAACGGGTCGCTGCTCGCCCAGAAGGCGCAGGTCCTGAAGGACGCGGGCCTGAAGCGCGTCACCGTCAGCCTGGACTCCCTCGATGACTCGGTGTTCCGCGCCATGAACGACGTGGACTTCCCGGTGGCCAGGGTGCTGGAGGGCATCGAGGCGGCCGATCGGGCGGGGCTCGCGCCCATCAAGGTCAACATGGTGGTCAAGCGCGGCGTGAACGACCACACCGTCGTGGACATGGCGCGCTTTTTCAAGGGCAGCGGCCACATCCTGCGCTTCATCGAGTTCATGGACGTGGGCAGCACCAACGGCTGGCAGATGCAGCACGTTGTGCCCTCGCGCGAGCTGGTTTCGCGGCTGGACGAGGCCCTGGGCATCGAGTCCCTCGAGCCCAACTACACCGGCGAGGTGGCCGAGCGCTGGCGCTACCGCGATGGCTCGGGTGAGGTGGGTTTCAT
Organism: Burkholderiales bacterium; assembly: GCA_044339985.1. Classification (GTDB taxonomy): domain Bacteria; phylum Pseudomonadota; class Gammaproteobacteria; order Burkholderiales. Next base: position 2,890 of record JBIIUM010000100.1, read on the forward strand.
CTCCTCGGTGACCCAGGCCTTCTGCCGCGACTGCACCCGCGCCCGCCTGTCGGCGGAGGGCAGCCTCTACACCTGCCTGTTCGCCACCCGGGGCACCGACCTGCGCGCCCTGCTGCGCGCCGATGCCTCGGACGAGGAGATCTCCGCGCAGATCGCGCGCATCTGGCGCACCCGCACCGACCGCTACTCCGAGATCCGCACCGAGGACACGGCGAAGCAGCGCAAGGTGGAGATGTCCTACATCGGCGGCTGAAGCACCCCGCGATTCACACGCGGCCGTACCGCCCCAGGATCACCCCCAGCGAGGCGCCCGAGTCCACCTCGCCCCGAATGGCGCGCTCCCGCGCCGTGATCGCCTCGGCCTGCTCCAGCACCGTCGCCGCGAGCGCGGCGGGCACCACCACCACGCCGTCAGCGTCGCCCAGCATGAAATCACCGGGCGTGACGGTCACGTGTCGGCTGGTGGCCCCCGGCATGGTCACGGGCACCTGCCAGCCGGTCACCTTCAGCCGGCCGATGGACTGCACCGGCGAGCGGTACTTCGCGTAAACGGGGATGCCGGCCTTCACGATGCCGTCGCGGTCGCGCACACCGCCGTTCACCACCATACCGGTGCAGCCGCGCACCTTCATGCCCAGCGCCAGCAGCTCGCCGAAGCTCGCCACGCCCTGGGCGTCGCCGGCCCACACCGACACCACGCCCTCCCCCATGCCCTCGATGGCGGCCATCTTGTCGGGGTCGCCAGGGCCCTGATAGGGCAGCATGGCGGTGCGCACGGTGTAGGCAAAGCCGGCCAGCCTGGACTGGCCTTCCGCCAGGGGCAGCAGATCGGTGGCCAAGGCCTGGTCCAGCCGGCCGTGCAACCCCAGCACATCGGACACCGTGGTGGTGTCCACCTGGAGAAAACGCTCGCGCAGGGCGCGCTGTCCGGGACTCATGGCAGGGCTCCTCGTCATTCGCCGGGCAGCCGCTGGCCGTGCAGGCGCAGGCCGGCGCGCGGCCAGTCCACCTCCAGCAGCGTGCCGAAGCCCGACAGCGTCACCCAGGCCTTGCGCAGGTCCGCGCCGCCGAAGGCAAGGTTGGTGCAATAGGCCTCGGGCGCGGCGTGGAACTCCAGCCACTCGCCGTGGGGGGAGATCACGCTCACGCCGCCGCGCATGAGCGTGGCCACGCAGATATTGCCGCCCGCCTCCACCTTGAGGGAGTCGAAGCGCTGGTAGCCCGGCAGGCCCGCCACCAGCGCGCCCCCGTGGGGCGAGGGAAAGGGCAGTTTGCGCAGTTCGCCCTCGCCGGTGATCTCGAAGGACCACAGCCGACTCGTCTCGGTCTCGGCCACGTACAGGGTGCGGCCATCGGGCGACAGGCCGATGCCGTTGGGCGTGAGGATGGGATGCACGGCCTCGCGGATCAGGCTGCCGTCGGTGCGTGCGTAATACACCGCGCCGCGGTCCATCTTGCGGTCGTGGATCTTGCCCAGATCGGTGAACCAGAACCCGCCGCGCCCGTCCATGACGATGTCGTTGGGCCCCTTGAGGGACACGCCGTCGCAGCCGGTGTAGAGCGTCTCCACGCGCCCCGTCTCCAGGTCCACGCGCTCGATGCGGCCGGTGACGTAATCGTCGGCGCGGCGCACTGGACGTATCAGGCCATCGGCCTCGCGCCCGAACTCGAAGCCGCCGTTGTTGCACACGTAGCACAGGCCGTCCGGGCCCACCGCGGCGCCGTTGGGGCCGCCGCCCAGGCGCGCCACCACCAGGCAGCGACCATCGGGCAGCACCCGCGACAGCGTCTGCCGGGCGATTTCCACCAGCAGCACCGATCCATCCGGCATGGCCACCGGCCCTTCCGGAAACTGCAGTCCCGTGGCCACCACCCGGCCACCGAGCTGGGTCATGCGCGTCATGTGATCCTCCCCAGGGCGCCGCGCGCCGGGCTCGCTGCCCGGTCTGGAAACCGCGGCGCCATCCAGACGCGCGCACGCTACCATACCGGGTTCTCCATCGAGACTTCCACGAGCACCGCGATGACCACTCCCGCCCGCCTGAGCGACCTCGCCGCCGCCGACGACTACGACCCGGACTCCATGCCGGTGGACCGCGCCCGCGCCCATATCCGCGCCTTCCTCACGCCCGTCAGCACGCTGGAACGGGTGCACGTGCGCCACGCTCCGGGGCGCGTGCTGGGCGAGGACCTGGTCTCGCCCATCCACGTGCCCGGCCACGACAACTCCGCCATGGACGGCTGGGCCGTGCGCCACACCGACCTCCAGCCCGACGCCGACGTCACCCTCCAGGTGGCGGGCACCTCCTTCGCCGGGCGTCCCTTCGAAGGCACCGTGGCGCCCGGACAGGCGGTGCGGATCTTCACGGGCGCCGTGATGCCGCCCGAGTGCGACACGGTGATCATGCAGGAGCGTGCCAGCGCGGCCGACGGCCGCGTCACCCTGGGGGCGGGCGCGAGGCCCGGCCAGAACCGGCGCCGCGCCGGCGAGGACATCCGCGCCGGCAGCACCGTGCTGGCAAGGGGGCAACGGTTGCGGGCCGCGGACGCGGGGCTGATTGCCTCCCTGGGCATCGGCGAGATCACGGTTTTCCGCAGGTTGCGCGTGGCGTTCTTCTCCACCGGAGACGAACTCGTACAGATCGGCGCCACGCCGGGCCGCGGCCAGATCTACGACTCCAACCGCTACACCCTGCACGCCATGCTCACGGGCCTGGGCTGCGAGGTGCTGGACATGGGCGTGATCCGCGACGACCCGGCCGCCGTGGAACTCGCCTTCGCACAGGCTGCGGCCGCAGCCGACGTGGTGCTCACCAGCGGCGGGGCTTCGGTGGGCGATGCCGACTACGTGAAGCAGATTCTGGATCGGCTGGGGGAGGTGCTGTTCTGGAAGATCGCCATGAAGCCGGGGCGGCCACTCGCCTTCGGGCGCATCGGCAACACCCACCTGTTCGGCTTGCCGGGCAACCCGGTGGCCGTGATGGTGACGTTCTACCAGTTCGTGCGCGAGGCGCTGCTGGTCCTCATGGGGCAGTCAGTGGTGCCGCCATGCCCCACCTTCAAGGCCACTCTCGCGAGCCCGCTCAAGAAGGCGCCGGGGCGGGTGGAATTCCAGCGCGGCATCCTCGCCCCCGTTCAGGGGGGCTGGAGCGTCACGCTCACCGGAGAACAGGGCTCCAACATCCTGTCGTCCATGAGCCGCGCCAACTGCTTCGTGGTGCTACCCGCCGAGTGCGGCAACCTGGCGCCAGGCGCGCTGGTGGATGTGCAGCCCTTTGAGGGCATCCTGTAGGCGGCGCGCCGGTCCAACGCCGCTCGCGCGGCGGCCGTGCATTTGCTCAGCGGAACAGCACCGCCGCCTTTTCCAGCGTCTTGCCCACGCCCCAGGCCAGCGGAATGCCCACCACGATCCAGGCCAGTGCGATCAGCGCGGGGCTGGAGGCAGCGGCCGGTTGCCCGCCGGCCGCAACCCCTGCAGCCGCCGTTGCCGCCGCCTTCTCGTGCGCCAGCTTGCGTTCAGCCTCCAGTTGCTCGTCGCTCATGAAATGCTTGTCTGCCACGGGGCGGACCATGAGGTTGCACAGCAGGCCCACCGCCAGCATTCCGGCCAGCACGTACATGATCTCGTTGTAGGCCTGGCTGGGCGGCACACCCTGGGCAATCTTGTACTCGCGCATGTAGTTCACCACCACCGGCCCGAGGATGCCCGCCGTGGACCAGGCCGTGAGCAGGCGCCCGTGAATGGCGCCCACGTGCTGGGTGCCGAACATGTCCGCCAGATAGGCAGGGATGGTGGCGAAGCCGCCGCCATACATGGTGAGGATGATGCAGAAGATCCCCACGAACAGCGCGATACCGCCGATGCCCCCGGCCGAGGGCACCAGAGCGTAGAGCACGAAGCCCAGGGTGAAGAAGATCACGTAGGTGATCTTGCGGCCGATCACATCGGAGAACGAGGCCCACAAAATGCGTCCGACGATGTTGAACAGCGACAGCAGCCCGGCGAAGCCTGCGCCGATGGCGGCCACGGCGGTTTTTTGTTCCTTGGTGAGTTCCGAGAGGGCGCCGGTGGCGTCGATGAGCTTGCCGCCGAACACCTCCTGCAACATGGGCGAGGCCATGCCGATCACGCCGATGCCCGCGCTCACGTTCAGGCACAGCACACCCCACAAAAACCAGAACTGCGGCGTACGGTGTGCCTCGTTGACGTGTACGTGGCGGCTGGTGATCATGGCCTTGCCGCTGGGTGGTGGCGGCGTCCAGCCGGCCGGCTTCCAGCCCGTGGGCGGCACGCGATACAGGAAGGCGCCGCACAGCATGGCCACGAAGTAGATCAGGCCCATCGTGACGAAGGTCTGCCAAACGCCCACCGAGGTATCCGAGGCGAAGCGCTTCATCAGCTCTGCCGCCAGGGGCGAGCCGATCATGGCGCCGCCGCCGAAACCCATGATGGCCATGCCCGTGGCCATGCCACGACGGTCGGGGAACCACTTGATGAGCGTGGATACCGGCGAGATGTATCCCAGCCCCAGGCCGATGCCGCCAATCACCCCTGACCCCAGCCACATGAGCCACACCTGGTGCGTGTACACACCCAGGGCGGAGATGAACAGCCCGCCGCCCCAGCAGAAGGCCGCCACCACGCCCGCCTTGCGCGGCCCGGCGTGCTCCAGCCAGTGGCCGAACACCGCCGCCGAAGAGCCGAGAAACACAAAGAACAGCGTGTACATCCAGCCGAGCGTGGAGATCTTCCAATCGCAGGTGGTGGTGAACACCTCCTGCAGGAAACCGAGCGAGGCACACTCGGGCGACTTGACCGGCTCCTTGATGCCGACGGCGCGCGACAGCGGCAGCCAGAACACACTGAAGCCATAGGCCATGCCGATGGAGAGATGGATCATCAGCGCTGCCGGCGGCACCAGCCAGCGGCTGAAGCCCGGTTGCGCGATGATGCGCTCCTTGTCGAGGATGCCTGCCATCTCCTGCCCCCTGTTGTTTTCGGTATCGGTGATGCGCCGCGTGCGGCAGCGCCCGGTGTGCACGCGCTCGTTGCTCAACGGCGCGTACGGCGGCGTCATCATACCGGTGGGGGCGCGCGCCCAACAAGGCGGGCCCTACCCATGAGCGGCTGTGAACCCGGACAGGTCACCGGGGTGGTGCTGGCGGGCGGCGCAGGGCGTCGCATGGGCGGGGCGGACAAGGGCCTCGAACGGCTGCACGGCGAAGCACTGGCGAGCCGCGCGTTGCGGCGGCTGCGGCCCCAGGTGGCCGCGCTACTCATCAGCGCCAACCGCAACCTCGACGCCTACGCGGCCTTCGGCGTGCCCGTGGTGGCCGACGCCGTGCCTGACTTTGCCGGACCGCTGGCGGGCTTGCTGGCAGGCCTGGAGCGGGCGTGCACGCCCTACGTGGTGAGTGTGCCCTGCGACACGCCAGACTTTCCCCAGGATCTGGTGGCGCGCCTGTGCGAGGCGCTGGCGGGCGGCGCTCCGGCAGCCTACGCCCTCGCCGGCGGGCGCCACCAGCCAGTGTTCTGCCTGGCGCACCGCCGCGTGGCCCCGCAGCTGCGCGCCTACCTTGACGGCGGTGGCCGGCGCATGCGGGAATGGATGGCATCGGTGGGCGCCGCCGTCGCCGACTTCGGCGACGATATGGCACCCTTCGATAATCTCAACACCGCGTTGGATCTGGCGCGGCATGGCACCAGCTGCTGAGGGTCGGCGTTTGTCAGCGCGCCACCGCTGAACGCTCGATCACCTGAAAGAACATCTCATCTTCGCGCACCATGCCCAGCTCGGAACGGGCACGCTCCTCGATGGCGTCGTAACCCTGCTTCAAGTCGCGAACTTCCGCTGCCAGCGCCGCATTGCGCGCCTTGAGGCGGGCGTTTTCCTCACGGCGCGCGTCCAACTGCACCCCCAGGGCGTGCACCCTTAGCCATCCGCCGGACCCAAACCATAGGGGTTGTTGCAGCACCACCACCAGCGCCACCAGTACCACGGTCAGCAGTCGCATGGCGTGGGCTGGCGTTGCGTCAGGCCAGATGGTCAAAGGCCTCGCGGCCCGCGTAACCAGCCGACTCGCCCAGGTCCTCCTCGATGCGCAACAGCTGGTTGTACTTGGCGGTGCGGTCGGCGCGCGACAGCGAGCCCGTCTTGATCTGCATGGCGTTGGTGGCCACGGCGATATCGGCGATGGTGGTGTCCTCCGTTTCGCCGGAGCGGTGCGAAACCACCGCGGAGTACCCCGCGCGCTTGGCCATCTCGATGGCCGCCAGGGTTTCGGACAAGGTGCCGATCTGGTTGATCTTCACCAGGATGGAGTTGGCGACACCGCGCCGGATGCCCTCGCGCAGGATGCGGGTGTTGGTGACGAATACATCATCGCCCACCAGTTGCACCTTCGCGCCGAGCCGATCGGTGAGCAGCTTCCAGCCATCCCAGTCATCCTCGGCCATGCCGTCCTCGATACTGAGGATGGGGTAGCGCCCAGCCAGGGTGGCAAGCCAGTCGGTGAACTCCCCTGAAGTGAGGCGCAGCCCGTCAGAGGCCAGGTGATATCGCCCGTCGCGGTAGAACTCGGAGGCGGCGCAATCCAGGCCCAGGGCCACCTGATCGCCCGGGGTGTAGCCAGCGGCGTCGATGGCCTCCACGATCAGCTCGAGGGCGCGCTCGTTGCCCTGCAGACTCGGCGCGAAGCCACCCTCGTCTCCCACAGTGGTGGGCATGCCGCGCTGGTCGATGAGCCGCTTCAGGGCGTGGAAGATCTCGGCACCGCAGCGCAGCGCTTCGCGCAGGCTGGGCATGCCCAGCGGAATGATCATGAACTCCTGCAGATCGAGGCTGTTGTTGGCGTGGGCGCCGCCATTGATGACGTTCATGAGGGGCACGGGCAAGCGCATGGGGCCGGCGCCGCCCAGGTAGCGATACAGCGGCAGGCCTGTCTCCTCGGCCGCCGCCTTGGCCACGGCGAGCGACACCGCCAGGATGGCATTGGCACCCAGGCGCGATTTGTTCTCGGTGCCGTCCAGCTCGATGAGGGTGCGGTCGATGAAGGCCTGCTCGGACGCGTCCAGCCCGATGATGGCCTCGCAGATTTCAGTGTTCACATGCTCCACCGCCCGCTGTACGCCCTTGCCCAGGTAGCGGCCCTTGTCGCCGTCGCGCAACTCGATGGCCTCGCGCGTGCCCGTGGACGCGCCGGAGGGCACGGCGGCGCGGCCGCTCACGCCGGATTCGAGCAACACGTCCGCCTCGACGGTGGGATTGCCGCGGGAGTCGAGGATCTCTCGGGCGACGACATCTACGATGGAACTCATGGCTGAAAGTGGATCCGTAGGTTCAGACGCTGGCGCTGGAAAGCGGGCGCGGCGCCGTGATGAGTTGTTCCGCGAAACCGCGGCGTTTGACCAGCGCATCGATGTCGCGAAGGGTTTCCAGCAACTCGGCCACGTGTTGCAGGGGCCAGGCATTGGGACCGTCGGAGAGCGCCGTGGATGGATCGGGATGGGTCTCCATGAACATCCCGGCCACCCCGGCGGCCACGGCGGCACGGGCCAGCACCGGCACGAATTCCCGTTGACCGCCGCTGGCGCTGCCCTGCCCGCCCGGCAACTGCACCGAGTGGGTTGCGTCGAAGACCACCGGGCAGCCGGTGTCGCGCATCACCATGAGGCTGCGCATATCGGACACCAGGTTGTTATAGCCGAAGCTGAAACCCCGCTCGCACACCAACACGTTGTCGGCGCCGGAGGCCTCTCGGGCCTTGTCCACCACGTTCTTCATTTCCCAAGGCGACAGGAACTGGCCTTTCTTGATGTTCACGGGCCGGCCGGCCGACGCCGCAGCACGAATGAAATCGGTCTGGCGACACAGGAAGGCCGGCGTCTGCAACACGTCCACGGCGGCCGCGGCGGCGGCGATTTCCTCCACCGTGTGCACATCGGTAAGCACCGGCACGCCGATGACCTTGCGTACCTCCGCGAGGATCTCCAGACCCTTGTCCATGCCCAGTCCGCGGAAGGATCGCGCCGAGCTGCGATTGGCCTTGTCGTAGGAGGCTTTGAAAATGAACGGCACGCCCAGCGCAGTGGTGATGTCGCGCAGCTCGCCCGCCACGTCCATGGCGAGCTGCCGCGACTCCGCCACGCAGGGCCCGGCGATCAACAGAAGGGGCTGGTCAAGACCGACGTCGAATCCACACAATTTCACGGTTGCGCACCCTCGGGCGTTCAGGCCACCGCCGCGGCCGGTGCAGCGCCGTTGTCGCGGCTAGCGCGGTGTCGCAGGGCCGCCTCGATGAACGCCTTGAACAGCGGATGCCCCGCGCGGGGCGTGGAGGTGAATTCGGGG
>JBIIUM010000315.1:0-2942 GCA_044339985.1 Burkholderiales bacterium
AGACAGATCAACAAGGCGCGCATGGTGAAACCCCGCGAGAAAGGATCGAACGGCGTCCGGGCCGGCGCGGCGTTCAGCGCTGCGCGGTGCGCGCGCACACAAAGTCGAGGGTGGCGCGGCCCGGCGATCCGGCATCCACTGTTTCCCAGATACGCTTCATATCACCGGAATTCCAGAGCTCCCGGCTGTCGTCGGAAATCAGACGGATGGACACGGCGCGGTGCTGCAGGCGCACGCAGTCGCACTCCACCACGCCCACCGACTCGCGGATCAGGGGCAGGCCGGGCGAGTCGCCGATGGGCTGCGGATCGCGATACAGGGCGCGCTTGGACAACCGCACCACGTCGCCGTCGCGCGCCAGCGAGTCAGGATCCACGTAATGGATGGACTCGGCATCCTGCCCCACCACGATCCAGTCCACCGCACCCGCCACGGGCGCCCACAGCAACACGCAAACCCACCAGCAACGTAGATTCATCTCATGCCTCCTGTTGTCCTGACGCGATCATCGTGCATGCAGCCCTGCCTCACAAGCGCGCGGTGGCACTGTATCGTTCCAACTCTCCGACGGTACGTTCCGCCTCCCCCACGCCCCATGACGCCGCGCCTGCCCGCCTTCCTCGCCCGAGTCCTGCCACGGGTACAGCACCAAGGCAACACCGCGGCGCGCTGGGCGCTGCGTGCGTTGTTCGCCGCCGGCGCCCTGGTGGTGCTGCTGCTCGCCGCCATCGCCTACGTGCTGGTGGTGGGCATCGACCTGGATGCGGGCTTCCTGCGCGCGCGGCTGGCCGCCGACATGGGGGCGGCGATCGGCCGCCAGGTGCGCTTCGAGGGCCCCGCCACCCTGACGGTCTCGGCCCGGCCCAGGCTGCGGGTGGGCGGTCTCGAAATCGCCGACCCAGGCGGCTTCGACACCGGCACCCTGGCGCGGCTGGGCGAGGCGCGTCTTGCCCTGGACCTGTGGCAGCTCATGGGCAAGCGCCTGCGGGTGGACGAACTCACCGGCTCGGATGTGAAGGTGCGCCTGGTGCGCGGTGCCGACGGCTCGGCCAACTGGGCCCTGTCCCTGGGCGCGAGGAACGAGACCACGGTCCCGGCGAAGCCAGCCGACCCCGAAACCCCCATGACGGTGCCGCCGGTCAACCTCGACCTCGCCCGCCTCACGCTGGAGCGCGTCTCGGTGGAATACGTGGCGCCGGACGGGCGCAGCCACTGGTTCGACCTGGACAGCGCCGCGGGCGAGTCGCCCGCCACGGGTCCCGTGAAGCTCGCGCTGAAGGGCTATGTGGAGAAAACCCATCCCTACGCCGTGGCGGTGGAAGGGGCGCCGCTGGCGGAGCTCATCTCTCCCTCGCACCCCTGGCCCTTCAGCGTCCACGTGGACTTCCTCGGAACAGCGCTGGCGCTGCGCGGCAGCGTGCTCGGCACCAGCGGCGAGCTCCAGTTCGGCGTTGGCACGGAAAACCTCGAACAGGTGGAGCGGCTGCTGCAGACCACTTTGCCGAAAGTCGGCGTCACCGCACTGGCGGGCCGGGTGCGCTTCTCCCCCGGCAGTGTGGCCCTCGAACAGTTCACCGCCATCATGGGCCGCACCCGCGCCGCGGGCGAACTGGCCTTCGGTGACAAGGGTGGCCGGCGGCGCATCACCGGTCGGCTGCAGGTGGAGAGCCTTGACCTGCGGCCCTTCATCAGCGACTCGCCCACGCCGGAGCGGGACCCGGCCAGTCTGCGCGACGCCATCCGCGAACTGAATGCCGCCACCTTTTCGCTCAAGGCACTGCGCGACGTGGACGTGGATGTGTCGGTGGCGGTGGACCAATGGTTGAGCCTTCCGGGCGAGGTCCGGGATGCCCGCCTCGCCGTGCGCCTCGAGGCCGGACGGCTGTCGGCGCCCATGGCGGCCACGGTGACAGGCGTGGCGCTGGAAGGCGGCGTGGACATCGACGCAGCCGCCGACCCGCCACGCTTCGCCCTGCGTCTTGGCACCCGCGACTCGCCGCTGGGCGGGCTGGCCGCGCTGCTGCTGGGCTTGCCCGGGGTGGAGGGCCAGCTCGGCCGCCTCGACCTGCGGGTGAGCGCCACCGGCGACCAGGGCGCCGAACTGGTGAAGAGCCTCGACGCGGCCCTTGCGGTGGAGCGCGGGCGCCTGTCCTACGGCAACGTGGCGGGCGGCACACCCGTGCGCTTCGACCTGCAGCGTTTCGCGCTGCTCCTGCCGCCTGGCAAGCCGCTGGGCGCCGAAGTGCGCGGCGCCCTGCTGGACAAGCCCTTCACCGCCACCCTGCGCGGCGGCAGCCTGGCCGAAAGCCTCGAACAGGTAGGCAGTCCCATCGCCCTGGACCTGCGCTCGGGGCCAGTGATGGCCCGCCTGGAGGGGCGGCTGCAGGAACCCTCCGCCGATGCTGGCCCCGAGTTGCGCTTCTCGCTGAGTGCGCCCCGGGCCGACCAGGTGGCGGGCTGGCTGGGGCTCAAGGCGGGCTCCGACGCCCCCCTGTCGCTGTCGGGCCGCGCGCGCATGACACTGGACGCCTGGCGGCTGGATGACTTCGAGGCTCGCGCGGGCCGCACCCGGCTGTGGGCGCAACTGGCCCGCACCGGCCTGCGAGGCGCTTCGCCGCTGGTGAGCTTGTCGCTCAACGCCGAGACCATCGACCTGGGCGAACTGGCGCAACTGGCGCCGCCGCCCGCGCCCAGGCCCAAGACCGCCCCCGCCGAACCCGTGCGCCCCGTGCTCCAGATTCCCATCCTGCCCAAGGGCGTGGACCTGACCGACGCCGACGTGGCGGTGCGGGTGAAGCGCGTGGCAGGCGCGCCACTGGACCCGGGCGACATCGCCTTCGACGGCCGCATTCGCGAGGGGGCCATGCAGCCCTCCACCTTCGCCGCACGGGTGGCGGGCACGTCGCTGCGCGGCGCCGTGTCCCTCGACCTGCGCGGCGAGG
>JBIIUM010000017.1:0-33037 GCA_044339985.1 Burkholderiales bacterium
TCGAACACCCCTTCGCCGCGCTGGGCATCGGCCTGGTCCGGTTGGAAATAGGGCAGGGAGGCCACCACCTCCACCTGATGGACCGCCAGAAATTCGGCCAGGTCCTGCTGCGGTCCAAGGGTCAGGACGGTGAGGTTGCAGCGGTCCATCACATGGCGCCCCAGGGCCCGCGCAGCGCGCACCAGATGGCGGAAACTGGGGTTCAGTTCCGGCGCGCCGCCGGTGATGTCCAGGGTGGCGATGCCCGCGACATCTAGCACGCGGATGCAGGCCTCGGCGGTGTCGGCGCTCATCTGCTCCGTGCGGTCGGGGCCCGCGTCCACGTGACAATGGCGGCAGGTCTGGTTGCAGAACTTGCCCACGTTCACCTGCAACACCGAGATGCCGGTGGCGTGCAGGGGATGAAGCCCGGCGTCCGCCATGCGTTCGCAAAAGCGCGGCCGTTGCGCGGGGGCTTCGAGCAGTTGCCGTTGGGTGAGGGCGGAGGCCAGCGGCAGGCGGCGGATAGCGAGGGTTCGTCCCATGGGTAATCGTGTCGCGCCAGCCCGCTACATGGACAGCTTGCCGGCCACATTGCGCATCTGCACCCCGTGCACCAGCGAGGCGCCACCGCGGATGGCGCAGGCCACGTGCACCGCCTCGGTCATTTCCAGCGCGTTGGAGCCCTGCTCGAGACAGCCCTGGGTATAGGCATCGATGCCGTAGGGGCATTGCACGGCGTGGGCCACGGCCAGGGCGATGAGCGCCTTCTCGCGGGCGGTGAGCGCACCCTCCGCGAACACGGCGCCGTAGTAGGCCATGAACTTCTCCCACAGCTCCGGATTGCCCTTGCCCATGTCGGCGAACTTTCCCAGGTCGTGGGGATGGTGGTAGGTGTCCAAACGAATCTCCTGTGGCGATGAGCGGTTGCATTCGATGACCGCGCGCGGCAGCGGTGTCGGGCACGTTAACATCCGCACCATGATCATCGAGACCTACCATTCGCTGGCCAATGGCCAGCGCCTGCACGCCCTGGAAGCTGGTCGTGGTCCGCTCATGGTGCTGCTGCACGGCTTCCCCGAGTTCTGCGGCATGTGGCGCGCGCAGCTGACGCACTTCGCCGGCCGCTATCACGTGGTGGCGCCCGACCAGCGGGGCTACAACCTGTCCAGCAAGCCCGCGGCCTTGCGCGACTATCGCCCGGGGGCGCTGGTGGACGATGTGCTGGGGCTCGCCGATGCGCTGGGCCATCAGCGCTTCACGCTGGTGGCTCACGACTGGGGCGGGGCCATCGCCTGGAACGTGGCGGCCGCGCACCCGGAGCGGGTGGAGCGGCTGGTGATCGTGAACGCGCCCCATCCGGTCACCTTCGTGCGCGAGCTGCGCCACAATCCCGCTCAACTGGAGGCGAGCCGCTACATGACTCTGTTTCGCCAGCAGCGCGCCGAGGCCTTGCTGGCGGAGGATGGCTACCGGCGTTTGCGCCACATGAGCATCGAGGCCTGGGGCGCCAACGGCGGCGATGCCTCACCCGCCACCGTGGCGGCCTACCTGGAGGCCTGGTCCCAGCCGGGAGCGCTCACGGGCATGCTCAACTGGTATCGCGCCTCCCCGCTGCACCCCCCCGAGCCCGATGCCGCGCTGCCCGACCTGGATGCGGCCCGGTTCCGCGTGAACGTCCCCACGCTGGTGATCTGGGGCATGCGCGATCAGGCCCTGTTGCCGGGCATCCTCGACGGGCTCGAGGAACACGTGCCCGACCTGCGGGTCGAAGCGGTGCCCGACGCCTCCCACTGGGTGGTGCACGAACGCCCCGCGCGGGTGAATGACCTCATCGATCGCTTCGTGGCTGCTCGCTAGGCCCTGCCCGAAAGGACGCTGGCAAATCTGGCGTGGCCAGGAGTTGGCCGCCGCCCAGAGGCAGCGCGGAGGACGGGCGGTTACCATCAGCTGTCCCAATGCATACCGGGAGAATCGCATGTCCGTAAGCCGTTTCGCGCGCCTTGCCGCGCTCGCCACCTTGCTGCTGCCCCTGGCCGCCATGGCCCAGGATTGCAGCCGGCCCAAGACCAACACCGAGCGGCTGATCTGTTCCAACGACCGGGTCTCCGAAGCCCACGAGCGTATGGCGGTGGCCTTTTTCATGGTGTACCGCCGCGCCATGAGCGACGAGCAGCGCGGCCGCATCCGCCAGGAGCAGCGTGACTGGGAAACCCAGGTGCGCGATGTGTGCATGGACATTCCGTGCCTGCTGCGCAGCTACGAGGAGCGCACCCTGGCGCTGGACCAGAGCCCGCAGTGACCGCGCCTGACGGCGCGGTGCGCGCCTTCATCGGGCTCGGGTCCAACCTGGAGGATTCCGCGGGCCACGTGAATCGCGCCTTCAGCGAGTTGGGCGCACTGCCCCTTTCGCGACTGGTGGCGCGCTCGTCGCTGTATCGCACCGCGCCGGTGGGTTTCCCGGGGCAGCCGGATTTCGTCAATGCGGTGGCGCTACTGGAGACGGGGCTCGCGCCCATGGCGCTGCTGGCCGAGTTGCTGGAGGTGGAGCGATGCCACGGGCGGGTGCGCGGCGCGCCCAACGGGCCGCGCACGCTCGACCTGGACCTGCTGTTTCACGGCGACGCGTGCATCCAGCAGCCGGGGCTCAGCGTGCCCCATCCGCGGCTGCATGAGCGCGCCTTCGTGGTGGTGCCGTTGGCCGAGATCGCCCCGCATCAGCCCATTCCCGGCCATGGCACGGCGGGCGAGCGGGCCGCGCAACTCGCCCCGCTGCAGCGCGTGATGCGCGCCTGAGGGAGCGCCCGCGGCGCCACTGTTTCAGACAGGGGGGAGCCCCCCGCGTCAGAGTACGAGGGGCTGAGTCAGGTCCGCGCCCGGCAGCGTGGCGGCAAGCAGACGGTCGAGCTGCTCGGCGGCGCCCGGGGGCAGGCCGGCGCCGGGGTGGCGCACAGCGGCATCGGCGAGCAGGCCGCGGCGGCGAAGGATCTCCTTGCGCACCGCGACCCCAGGCTGTTGCTCGAACACGATGAGCGGCAGGAACCGCGTGTAAATCTCCCAAGCCCGCGCCCACTGGCCGGCGCGCGCGGCCCGCGACAGAGCCATGAGCACTTCGGGAAAGGCAAAGCCGGTATTGAAGCCGTCGCTGCCGGCTTCCAGGTCGAACAGGCCGTAGAGGGCGCCCAGCCCGGTGAGCACCGGCACGGGCCGCGGCAGCCCCGCCTTGAGGGCGCGCAGCCGCGGCGGCGTGGGCACAGCCTCTTCCTTGATGCCCGCCACCGACGGCACCTCGGTCACGATGCGCAGCAGCAGCGGCACGGGCATGTGCACTTGCGTGGAGGCGGGATGGTCCTGCACCACCAGGGGCAGCGGCGCATCGCGGCCCACCCGCTCGAAGTATCCGAACACCCGTTCGTCCGAGGGTACGGCTTCCGCCGACGGCGCCACCATGGCCGCGCCGGCTCCGCAGTCGCGCGCCATGGCCATGAGCTCGCCGGTGGCGGCGGTGCCGGGATGGCTCGCGCCCACCACTACAGGCACCGCGCCCGCGGCAGCCACGGCTGTGCGCACCACTGACTCGCGCTCGCGGTCGGTGAGGCGATTGGCTTCGCCCAGCACCCCGAGCACCGTCACGCCATCCACACCCAGCGCCGCCATGAAACGCACCAGGCGGTCGAGCGATGGCAGATCGATGGATTCGCCGCGGCGGAAGGGCGTGGCCAAGATCGGGACCACACCGGCGAGGGCAGTGAGCGTTTGCATGGCGTGCAAGGTAGCACGGCGCGGCCCGTACAATCCGCGGCACGCGTCCGTCGTCAAAGGCCGCGCGCACAAAATTAGGGGGACGCGATGGACATGCCGGTGAATCGATTCAAGCAGGGCCTCAAGGAGGGGCGGGTGCAGCTGGGCTGCTGGCTGAGCCTGGCGAGCCATGCCGCGGCCGAAGTGTGTGCTGGCGCGGGCTTCGATTGGGTGCTGGTGGACATGGAGCACGCGCCCAACGAGCTGCACCTGGTTCATCACCAGTTGCAGGCCGTGTCGGGCTACCCGGTTTCCGCGCTGGTGCGGCCGGCGTGGAACGACATGGTGGTGCTCAAGCGGCTCGCGGATCTGGGTGCGCAGACGCTGCTGATTCCCTTCGTGCAGGACGCCGCCGAGGCGGCCAGGGCGGTGGCGGCGCTGCGCTATCCGCCCCAGGGGCTGCGCGGCGTCTCCGCCAGTTCGCGCGCCAACCGCTACGGGCGCGTCAAGGACTACTTCGCACACGCTTCCGAGGAGATGTGCGTGCTGGTTCAGGTGGAATCGCGCTCCGCGCTGGCGCAGGTGGAGGCGATCGCCGCGGTGGACGGCGTGGATGGCGTGTTCATCGGGCCGCAGGATCTGGCCGCCGATTTCGGATACCTGGGCAATCCAGGCCATCCCGAGGTGCAGGCCGCCATCGCCCAGGGGATCAGCCGCATAAGAGGTGCCGGCAAGGTGCCGGGCATCCTGTCCTTCGCCGAGGCCGACGCCAAGCGCTGGATCGAGGCTGGCGCAGCCTTTGTGGCGATTACTTCCGACCAGTTCCTGCTGGCCCGGGAAAGCACGGCTGTAATGGCGCGCTTCCGGGCCTGAATCGCTCATGGCCCTGCCAGCGGCAGGGCTGCGACCACGGCTTGTCCTGTACCAATCCAGGACATTTCCGTGCCGTGGTGAGGGGTTCTCCCGCACCGCGCCTGTGCGGCGCGGAAAATGTGCGCACCGCGTGTGTGCTGCCTGTTGACACCGGCATGCCCTGTGAAAACAATCCACCGAATCCTTCGGAGATGGCAGCCGGTGAATCAGGTCGATGGGCGCGGCTCCGCGGGATCCCTCATGAACAAGATCAGGAGACCGGCATGAAAGGGACTCTTCCGGCCACCGCCGTGGCCTGTGCGATGGCCTGGGGCGGTTCGGCTTTCGCGGCGCAAAGCCTCGAGGAGATGAAAGACCTGCCTCCGGCTGCGAAGCTGATGGGTGAGCAGCACACCATCGCCAAGCTTCCCGCGCCCCACCCCAAGCGGCTGTTCGTGCTCGAGCCTCTGTTTCCCGCCATTGTGGCGAGCAAGATCTGGGTGATCGAGGGCAACAAGCAGGAGCTCGGCGCGGTGATGAGCGCGGGCTACTGCGCGAACATGGCGCTGT
Organism: Burkholderiales bacterium; assembly: GCA_044339985.1. Lineage (GTDB taxonomy): Bacteria > Pseudomonadota > Gammaproteobacteria > Burkholderiales. Next base: position 5,143 of record JBIIUM010000017.1, read on the forward strand.
CTCCCGACCAGTCGGAGGTGTACGTCTTCGACACCTACTGGGACAAGGGTTTTCGCGGCCGGCGCTCCGATTTCGTCACCACCTACGATTCCCAGGATCTTACCATCAAGAGCGACACCGACCTGCCCAAGGGTCGCTTCCTGGTGGTGCCCAAGAAACAGAACGCCGATGCGTCTCCCGACGGCAAGTGGTTGTTCTCCTACAACCTCGCGCCCGCCACCACGGTGAGCGTGATCGATGCGAAGACGAAAAAGTACGCCGGCGAGGTGGAGATTGCCGGTTGCGGCCTGATCTTCCCCGGCCGTGGCAACCGCTTCTCCTCGGTGTGCTCCGATGGCACGCTGGCCACCGCCCAGTGGGACGACAAGTTCAAGTCCACCGTCACGCGCCAGGGGCCGTTTTTCGACTCCGAGAACGATCCGGTCTTCGAGCATGCCGGCTTCGACCGCAGGCAGGGCAAGGTCCACTTCATCACCTATGACGGCAACGTGATTCCCGTGGATATCGCCCAGGACAAGCCGGCGATCGGCGCCAAGTGGTCGCTGCTCGGCGCCGAGGACGCCAAGGAAGAGTGGCGTCCGGGCGGGTGGCAACTGGCCGCGGTGCATCGCGCCACCCAGCGTCTGTTCGTGCTCATGCACAAGGGCCCCAAGTGGACCCACAAGCAGGCTGGCGAAGAGGTGTGGGTGTTCGACCTGAAGTCCCGCAAGCGCGTGCAGCGCATCGAGCTCAAGGAGCACGCCACCACCATCGCGGTGTCGCAGGATGCCGAGCCGTATCTGTTCACCCAGACCGAAAAGCCGTCCCTTATCACCTACAACGTGCAGGACGGCAAGGAAGTGGGCGAGATGAGCTTCGGTATCTCGCCCTTCCTGATGTTCGTGGGCGACGAGTGACGACCGGATGAGCATCGACCCGGTTCCACAACTGACGGCCGCTCTGGCCCTCGCGCTGGTGTTCGGCGGCGGCGCGGCCAGCAAGATGAGCGCCTGGGCTGAACTCGAGGGCGTGGTGCGCAATTTCCGCATCCTTCCCGGCCCCCTGGTGCCGCTGGTGCAATGGATGCTTCCGCCGGTGGAACTGCTGCTGGCCGTGGGCGTGCTGGTGCCGGTCACCCGTGTCGCGTCGGCCGCGGGCATGGCGGCGCTGCTGGCGGTGTTCGCTGGAGCCATCGCCCTTAATGTGCTGCGCGGCCGCGTGGATATCGATTGCGGCTGTTTTCGCTCCGCGCTGCGCCAGAATCTTTCCTGGTGGCTTGTGCTGCGCAACGGGCTGCTCATGGCGCTGGCCGCCGCCTGCATGCTGCCTGGCACCGGCCGCGAACTGGTCTGGGCGGATACTTTCGTGGTGGTCATGGCTGCCTGTTCGCTGTTCGCGGCCTACCTCTGCGTGGGCTATGTGACGCTGCGCCGGCCGCCCACCTACGAACAAAACTATTACCGTTCGCTGGCGGATCGCGGCCAGCCGGGGGGCTGAGGCATGTCAAACGAAATGCTGCTCTATTCCAACTTGCTGCTCTGGGTGGTGGTGCTCGTCCTGAGTGCCGTGGTGTTCGGCATGGTGCGCCAGATCGGCATCCTGCACGAGCGCGTGGCGCCCATGGGGGCCCTTGCCAACGATCACGGCCCCGAGGTGGGCGACATGGCCCCGGATCTCAAAGTGGCCGGGCTGGACGGTTCCCTGGTGCGCATCGGGGGACCTGTGGCGGGCCAGAAGAGCCGGCTGCTGTTGTTCGTGTCACCCACCTGCCCGATCTGCAAGAAGCTGCTGCCGATCGCGCGCTCCTTCGCCAGGGGCGAGAAACTCGATGTGGTGCTGGTGGGCGATGGTGATCCCGCCGAGCAGCGCGCCATGATCGCCAGCCATCAGCTCGAGGGCATCGCCTATGTCAATTCGCCCCAGGTGGGCATGACGTTCAAGGTAGGCAAGTTGCCCTATGCGATCCTGATCGACGAGGACGGCGTGATCCGGGCCAAGGGGCTGGTGAACAGCCGCGAGCATCTGGAGAGCCTCGCCATCGCCAAGGAGACGGGGTACGGCAGCATTCAGGCCTATCTCAAGGCGCGCGGTTACGTAAAGGACGAAGCGGCAAGCAAGGAAGCCGCCTGAGGGCGCGAGCCGCGGGCGGGACAAACCGGATGAGGCCGGCCAGCGGGCCGGCAGCAGCACAACCAGAGGAGGCAAGAAGCCATGTTCAGGGGACTCGAGGTCGTGGATAAGCTGTTCGAAAGGCTCTCCCGCCGCACGGCGCAGCAGGTGTCGCGCCGAAATTTCCTGGCTTCCTTCGGTGCGGCGCTGGTGGGTGCCTCGGTGCTGCCGGTGTTGCCCGTGGCCCGCAAGGCCCAGGCGGCGGAGGACCCGGGCGTGGCCTGGGCGAAGCGGGTGGGTGCCCAGACCACCGATCCCAAGGCGTGCAATTACTGGCGCTATTGCTCGTCGGACGGTTACCTGTGCTCCTGCTGCGGCGGCGGCCCGGCCACCTGCCCGCCAGGATCGGCTCCCTCGCCCACCTCCTGGGTGGGTTCGTGCCTGAACCCCGACGATGGCAAGATGTACCTCATTGCCTATCGCGACTGCTGCGGCAAGGATGCCTGCCCGCAGTGCAACTGCCTCGGCACGGCTGGCGAAATGCCGGCGTATCGCCCGCAGCTCAACAACGACATCATTTGGTGCTTCGGTGGCAGTTCCATGATCTACCACTGCTCCAGCGCCGCCATCGTGGGACAGGTTTGAGCCGGGAGCGGGTCTTCATGAAGGGCATCATGGCCAGCCTCGCGCTGGCCATTTCGTTTTCCGCCGCGGCGGGGGTGGAAACCGTGGCGCCCGACGATGTGCCCGATGTGCTCGTGCGCACACAGCGCACCGTGTTGCCCAAGGTACGCGGTGCCGCCGAAGACTATTCGCGCAACTGCCAGGGGTGCCATGGTCATCTGGGCCATTCGGTGGCCGAGGTACCGCGCCTGAAGGACAGGGTTGGTCTCTTCACCCATACCCCCGAGGGCCGCGCCTACCTCATCCAGGTGCCCAACGTCACCCAGGCCATGTTGAGCGATGAGCGGCTCGCGGCCATGATGAACTGGGTGCTCGAGGAGTACAGCCGCGAGCAGCTCCCGCCCGGCTTCCAGCCCTACACGGCGGGAGAAGTGGCGCGGCTGCGTGCCGAGCGCCTGCAAAGCGTCATCACCCGCCGGCGCGAAGTGGTCGAGGGGCTGCTGCGGGCCGGCGTGATCGCCGATGCCGACGTGCTCGCCTTTAGCCTGGAGCCAGGGCGCTACTGAACCCGGGCGCAGCCGCGCTTCCGCCATGGCTCCGATTTCCCGCCGACGATTTCTGCGTACCGCCGGTGCGCTGTTGCTGACCGTGCCCGATGCGGCGCTGCAGGCCGCCCTGGATCCGGAACAGGCGGTGCCATCGCTGCCGGAGTTGTCGCTCGATCGGCGCGAGCCCGGCCTTGCCGAGGGACAGCTGGTGGCCGAGGCGCGCCCGGTGCGCATCAACGGCCGCACGGTGGAGGCCTGGACTTACAACGGCAGCTATCCCGGCCCGTTGATCCGCGTGCGAGAAGGCGAGACGCTGCGCCTCACCCTCGTCAACCGGCTTCCCGTGCCCACCAATCTGCATTTCCACGGCATGTGGGTGTCGCCCTCGGGCCGTGGCGACAACGTGTGGGTGCAGGTGCCTCCGGGTGAGTCGTTCACCTACGAATTCGCCATTCCCGCGGGCAACGCAGGCCTGCAGTGGTATCACCCCCATATCCACGGCGCCAGCGCAGAGCCGCTGTTCCGCGGCCTGGCCGGAGCGCTGCTGGTGGAAGGCGAGGAGGCGTTCGAGCGCGAGCTGGTGTGCGATGACCGGGTGCTGGTGCTCAAGGATCTGACGGTGGAGGGGGGCCGCATCCCCCGGGCCCGTCCCACCGAGGTGTCGGCAGGGCGGGAGGGACAATGGCTGCTGGTCAACGGCATGGAGCGGCCGGTGCTCCAGGCGACCCGCACCCTGCTGCGGGCGCGGTTCCTGAATGCCTCGAATTCGCGCTACTGGAAATTGCGCCTGTCCAACGAGGCGCCCATGACGGTGATCGCGTTGGACGGCCGCACCCTGGAATCGCCACGCGAACTGCAGGAGCTGCTGCTGGTGCCCGGCGCCCGCGCGGAAGCGCTCATCGTGCTGGATAATCCCGCACCGGTGGACCTGTGGTACCACCCGGTGCCCCGGCGTGAGATGCAATTCACCGGCTCACGAGAGTTGCTGCGCATCCTGCCGCCTCCGGCGCCGACGCCGGTGAGCATCCCCTCGCGGCTGGCCAGGGTGCCACGGTTCGGCACCGCGCCGCCGGACACGGAACGCGACATCGTGCTCGGCCTGTTCAATCTGTGCGGCCGCTTCCTCGATCCGGCGCGGGTGGACATCCGTACCCGGGTTGGCGCCCGCGAGATCTGGAACGTGCGGAACGCCGACTACATGGATCACGCCTTCCACCTGCACACCTGGCATTACGAAATTCTCGATTTCGACGGCCGCCCGCCGCCGCACCTGGAGCGTCGCGACATGCACAACGTGCGCATCGGCGAGACCATGCGCATCGGCATTCATTTCACCGGCCACAGCGGCCGCACCCTGTACCACTGTCATTTCGCCGAGCACGCCGATGCGGGCATGATGGCGGTCCTGCAGGTGGACCCATGAGGTCTGCCGCCCCTACTGGAAAACCCAACCCTTCACGGAGAGCTTCCATGCGCAACGCCATCCTCGCCGCCTGCCTGACCGCCATCGCGGCCGTGCCCGCCACCGCCCTCGCGGGCGGGGACGCCGAAGCCGGCAAGAGCAAGTCCGCCGCCTGTTCCATCTGCCATGGCGCGGACGGCAAGGCCCAGATCCCCTTCTATCCCAACCTGGCCGGGCAGAACGAGGTCTACCTTCTGAACGCCCTCAAGGCTTACCGCAACGGCGAGCGAAAGGGGTCCTACGCCAGCATGATGACGCCGAACGTGGCGGCGCTCAGCGACGAGGACCTGGCTGATCTGGCCGCCTACTATCACAGCCTCAAGCCCTGAGCCGCGGGATCACCACGAGGAGTTCTCGCGATCCGGCGTGGATCCGATGCGGTGAATGGAGAGATCCGCGCCCTCGAACTCCTGTTCGGGGTCGAGGCGTAAGCCCACGGTGGCCTTGAGCGTGCCGTAGACGGCGAATGCGCCGACGACGGCCACTGCCATGCCGATGCCCGTGCCGATCAGCTGCGCGCCCAGGGATACTCCGCCCAGCCCGCCCAGGGCCTGGGCGCCGAACAGGCCGCAGGCGATGCCGCCCCAGGCCCCGCACAGGCCGTGCAGGGGCCAGACACCCAGCACGTCGTCGATCTTCCAGCGGTTCTGGGTCAGGGGAAAGGCCGCCACGAACAGCGCTCCCGCCACCGCCCCCACGACAAGCGCTCCTACCGGGTGCATCACGTCGGATCCGGCGCACACCGCCACGAGTCCCGCGAGCGGGCCGTTGTGCACGAAGCCCGGGTCGTTGCGGCCGATCAGCGTGGCTGCCAGTGTGCCGCCCACCATGGCCATGAGGGAGTTCATGGCCACGAGGCCGCTCATCTTCTCCAGGCTCTGGGCGCTCATGACGTTGAAGCCGAACCAGCCCACCGTGAGGATCCAGGCACCCAGGGCGAGGAACGGGATGCTGGAGGGCGGATGGGCCGCCACGCCGCCGTCCCGCGTGTAGCGACCGCGCCGCGGGCCCAGTTGCAGCACGGCCACCAGCCCGATCCATCCCCCGACGGCGTGCACCACCACCGAGCCCGCGAAGTCGTGGAACGCGGCTCCGGTGACCGACTCGATCCACCCCTGCACGCCGTATGCCCCGTTCCAGGCGATGCCCTCGAAGAACGGATAGACGAAGCCCACCACCAGGAAGGTGGCCGCCAGCTGCGGATTGAAGCGCGCGCGCTCGGCGATGCCGCCCGACACGATGGCCGGGATCGCTGCCGCGAAGGTGAGCAGGAAGAAGAACTTCACCAGTTCGTAGCCGCTCTTCTCCACCAGCGCGGGGGCGCCGCTCAGGAAGTGGGCGCCGTAGGCGATGCCGTAGCCGATGAAGAAATAGGCGATGGTGGACACGGAGAAATCCACCAGAATCTTCACCAGCGCGTTTACCTGATTCTTCTGCCGCACCGTGCCGAGTTCCAGGAATGCGAACCCGGAGTGCATGGCAAGCACCATGATGGCGCCCAGCAACACGAACAGCGCATCGGCGCCTGTCTTCAGGGTTTCCATGTGGGGTCCTCCGTGAGCGGCGGGCTGTTGATTTGTATGGCTGCGCGGCCCGTCGCCCGCGCGGCGCGCAGACTAGCAGGGCAGCGGGCGGCAGCGGAAGCCATGCCCCGAAGCGGTGCATTGCCCCGGCCCGGGGGTGTTCACTCCGCCGGGCCGAACAGCGGCAGGGTGTCCTGCGGCGGTGGGCTGGCGGGCCGCCCCGGCGGCAGCGCAGACAGGTTCGCCACGCGTACACCCAGCAGGCGCAGGCGCCGCGGCAGGGCGGTGCGCGCCAGGCAGCCGCGCACTGCCCGCAGGATGGCTTGCGCATCGTTCACCGGTGCGGCCAGGGTGATATCGCGGGTGACGATGCTGAAGTCCTCGAAGCGCAGCTTCACGCCCACGGTACGCCCGGCATAGCCTCTGGTGGTGAGGTCTCGCGACAGGCGCTCGCACAGTTGCTCCAGGGCCGCCCGCAGCGCGGCGCGGTCGTGGCGCGGATGCAGGTCGTCTTCGAAGGTGGTTTCGCGGCTGCGAGATTTCGGCTCGCTGTGGGTAACCACGGGCCGATCGTCGCGACCGTGGGCTGCCTCGTGCAGCCAGGCACCGTAGCTCCGGCCCATGTGCTCCACCAGCCAGTGGCGCGGCGCGGCCGCCAGTTCGCCAATGGTGCGCAGACCCAGGGCCTCCAGACGCGCCTCGGCCTTGGGTCCGATGCCATTGATGCGCCGCACCGGCAGTGGCCAGATGCGCAGCGGGATATCCGCGGCGTTCAGCAGCGTGAGGCCGTCGGGCTTGTCCAGGTCCGAACCGATCTTGGCCAGCAGCTTGTTGGGGGCCACCGCAATGGAGCAGGTGAGTCCCGTTGCATCGCGCACCGCCGCCTTCAGGGCGCGGGCGAGCGGTTCGGTGGCCTGCGGCAGCGTCGAGAGGTCCACGTACACCTCGTCGATGCCGCGGTCCTCCATCATCGGCGCAATCGCTGCAACGGCTGATTTAAAGCGCCGCGACAGCCTTCGGTATTCCTCGAAGTCCACCGGCAGGAACAGGCATTGGGGGCACAGCTCGGCCGCGCGCCTCAGCGCCATGCCCGAGCGGACTCCGAAGGCCCGCGCCTCGTAGCTGGCAGTAGTGACCACCCCGCGGCGGGTGGGATCGCCGCGCCCGCCGATGGCCACCGGCAGCCCTCGCAGCTGGGGATGGCGCAGCAACTCCACGGAAGCGTAGAAGGCATCCATGTCCAGATGCGCGATGCGGCGCTCGTACGGCGCCGCGGATGAAGGGGCAGTGATGGAACCCACGGTCCGTATAATGATGCCCTGTTTCGCGCTTTCCCCCGATTCCCGCCACCGCCGCTTTCTCTATCGTTCCCGTGACCCCGATTCCCCTGCATGACCCGGCTTTGTTGCGCGGACGCATCGGCCAGGAAGTGGTGGTGACCGACTGGCTCGAGATCACCCAGGAACGGGTGGATGCCTTTGCCGCTGCCACCGACGACCACCAGTGGATCCACGTGGACCCGGCGCGTGCCCGGGCGCAGACGCCCTTCGGCAACAGCATCGCCCACGGTTTCCTCACCCTGTCCCTGCTGTCCAAGTTCATCAACGAATCCATCGACTTCGGGGCTTCGCGCATGGGCCTCAACTATGGGCTGAACCGGGTGAGATTCACCGATCCGGTGCCCGTGGGGTCGCGCCTGCGGGGTCGCTTCGTGCTCGATGCGGTGGATGATCTGGAGGGCGGCGTGCAGATGGCCTGGAGGGTCACCGTGGAACGCGACGGCGCGTTGAAGCCCTGTCTGGTGGCCGAGTGGCTGACGCGGCGTTATCTCTGAACCGGAAGGCGGCGCCGTGAACGAAAGGTTGCCGGCGTTGTTCATTTCCCATGGCGCTCCCACCCTCGTTATCGAGGATCACCCGGCACGTCATTTCCTCGCCGGCCTGGCAGCGAACCTGCCGCGGCCGCGCGCCATTCTGGTGGTCTCGGCCCATTGGGAAACGGCTGTCCCGGCGGTCACGGTGTCCATGGCGCCGCAGACAGTGCACGACTTCGGCGGTTTTCCCGAAGAGCTCTATGGGCTGCGCTACCCCGCGGCCGGCGACCCCGCCCTGGCGGGCCGCGTCATGGAGCTGCTGGGACGAAGCGGGCTGCAGGCGGTGGCCGATTACCGCCGTGGCCTTGACCACGGTGCCTGGGTGCCGCTGATGCTCGCCTGGCCTGCGGCCGACGTGCCCGTGGTGCAACTGTCGTTGCAGACGGCGCGAGGCCCGGGCCACCACCTCGCCCTCGGTGCCGCCCTGTCGGGGCTGCGCGACGAGGGTGTGCTGGTGATCGGCTCGGGCAGCGCCACCCACGACCTGTCGGGCTGGCACGGGCACGGCCTGCATGACGATCCCGCGCCCTACGCCAGTGAGTTTGCCCGGTGGCTGGCGGCGGCGGTGGCAGCGGGCGACGCAGCCGAGGTACTGGACTTCCGGCGCCGCGCACCGCATGCCCAGCGCAACCATCCCACCGACGAGCACTTCCTGCCATTGCTGGTGGCCTGGGGCGCGGGCGGCAGCACCATGCCCGGACGGTGCATCCATGCAAGCTTCGCCCATGGCGTGCTTGCCATGGACGCCTACGCGTTTCGCTGACATGGCACGGGGCGATTTCCGGCTCGTGCATCCGTTGCGCGTGCGCTGGGCAGAGGTGGATCGCCAGGGCATCGTGTTCAACGGCAACTATCTGCTGTATTTCGACATCGGCATCACCGAATACTGGCGTGCCATTGGCTGTCCCTACCCGGAGGGCCTCGTCGAGCACGGCAGCGACCTGTTCGTGCGCAAGGCCACGGTGGAGTATCACGCGCCGGCCCATTACGACGAGCTGCTCGACCTGTGCGTGCGGGTGGAGGCCATTGGTCGCTCCAGCATCCGCTTCGCCCTCGAGATTTTCCGTGGCGAGACTCTGGTGGTGAGCGGCGAGCTGGTATACGTGAACGCTGATCCTGTGGCCCGTGTGTCGGCGCCGGTGCCGGCCTTCCTGCGTCAGGCCGTTGTTTCATTCGAAGGGCGCGATTTCGAAACCTGATCGTGCCTCTGGCCGGGCTGGCGAGCACCGTGGCAGCCCGGTTTGACACGTCAACACTGAAGGGGAGACAAGCATGCATTTCGAGCATTCCGCCAAGGTCAAGGAGCTTCAGGCGCGCGTGTCGGCCTTCATGGCCCAGCACGTGATTCCGGTGGAGCACCGTTTCGAGGAAGAGGTGGTGGAGAACCGCCGCAAGGGCAATGCGTGGGTGCCCACGCGCCTGGTGGAGGAGCTCAAGGCGAAGGCCAGGGCCGAGGGGCTGTGGAACCTGTGGCGTCCGGCGGCCCATGGCGGCACGCTCACCAACCTGGAATACGCGCCACTGTGCGAGATCATGGGCCGCATTTCCTGGGCGCCAGAGGTGTTCAACTGCTCGGCGCCGGACACGGGCAATATGGAGGTGCTGCTGCGCTACGGCACGCCCGAGCAGCAGAAGCAGTGGCTCGAGCCTTTGCTGGCCGGGGAAATTCGCTCCGCCTTCCTGATGACCGAGCCCGAAGTGGCGTCCTCCGATGCCACCAACATCCAGTGCCGCATCGAGCGCCAGGGCGGCGAGTACGCCATCAATGGCCGTAAGTGGTGGTCATCGGGTGCAGGCGATCCCCGTTGCCGCATCTACATCCTCATGGGCAAGACCGATCCGGACAACCCTGACCGCCACAAGCAGCAGTCCATGATCCTCGTGCCGGCGGATACGCCGGGAGTCACGGTGGAGCGCCCGCTGGCGGTGTTCGGCTACGACGACGCGCCGCACGGGCACATGGAGGTCTCGCTGAACAACGTGCGCGTACCGGCATCGAACATGCTGCTGGGCGAGGGGCGCGGGTTCGAGATCGCCCAGGGCCGTCTCGGCCCGGGCCGTATCCACCACTGCATGCGCATCATCGGCCAGGCCGAGCGGGCACTGGAACTCATGTGCCGGCGCCTTCAGTCCCGGGTTGCATTCGGCAAACCCGTGGCCGAGCAGAGCGTGTGGCACGAGCGCATCGCCGAGTCGCGCATTCTCATCGAGCAATCGCGACTGCTCACCCTCAAGGCAGCCTACATGATGGACACGGTGGGCAACAAGGCGGCCATGGCCGAGATCGCCATGATCAAGGTGATCGCGCCGAACATGGCCCAGCGTGTCATCGACTGGGCCATCCAGGCCCATGGCGGCGGTGGCGTGTCGGACGTGTTTCCCCTGGCCTGGATGTATGCCTGGAACCGCACCTTGCGGCTGGCGGACGGGCCCGACGAGGTGCACCGCAATCAGATCGCCAAGCTCGAACTGCGCAAACACGCCCATCGCTGAACATTTGTTCATCCGGACCTGGCCTGGGCGGGTGCCCGTGGCCGGGAATGGGGGTGGATGTGTTGGCACACCGTCCTGGCTGGACGCAAATGTTTTTGTCCAAGGTGGCCTGTATAGGCCGTGACGGTGCGCCGCAAACTTAAAAAAACAAATAAATAACAACGTCTTACATCATAAACGCCGTGTTTTTGTTGTGACGCACCATGGAGATCCGCTATATCGGTGAAAACATAAAGAGATTCAATGCCTTCGCCCCTCTCGGAAAGTGTTGAAAGGGCGTAAGCCTTCGTGTAGCTTCCCGCCGTCTTGCAGTCGTAGGACGGCGTAGTTCAACCACCCAACTCGTACCTTATAGAAATAGGGGGAGTCTCAAAAATGCTGATTTCCTTCAACCTCAACGGGAAAGCCGAAAGTGTCGATGTTTCACCCGACACCCCGCTTCTCTGGGTTCTGCGCGACACCCTGGGCAAGACCGGAACCAAGTTCGGTTGCGGCAAGGCCCTTTGCGGTGCGTGCACCGTGCATTTCAACGGCAATGCCGTGCGGTCCTGCCAGACGCCCATCGGCTCGGTGGCCGGCCAGCGCATCACCACCATCGAAGGCCTGGCTGCGAACCATCCGGTCAAGAAGGCCTGGACGGCTGTGGACGTGCCCCAGTGCGGGTACTGCCAGCCCGGCCAGATGATGCAAGCCGCTGCGCTGATCGCTCAAAACAAGCGTCCCAGCGATGCGGACATCGATGGCTGGATGTCAGGCAACCTCTGCCGCTGCGGCACCTACGTTCGAATCCGCGCGGCTGTGAAAGAAGCCGCGAAGATGGCGTAACCGGAGAACAACGAACATGGAACAAATCACCAAACCCGCTCGCCGCGATTTCCTGAAGGCCTCCGCTGCTGTCGGCGGCGGTCTGACCCTCGGCATGTATCTGCCCCTCGGCTCCAAGGTTGCCGAGGCCCAGGCTGCCACCCACTCGCCCAACGCGTGGATCAAGATCGGCACCGACAACGCCATCACCATCATGTGCGCCCGTTCCGAAATGGGTCAGGATGTCTACACGTCCATGACGCTGCTCGTGGCGGAAGAACTCGAGGTGGATGTGAACAAGGTCAAGGTGGAGTTTGCGCCGCCTGCCGAGGTCTACATCAACAGCCTTCTGGGCGGACAACTCACCGGTGGTTCCACCGCCGTGCGCGACGCCTGGGAAAAGCTTCGCAAGGCCGGTGCATCCGCCCGCATGATGCTGGTGGGCGCCGCTGCCAAGCAGTGGGGCGCTGACCCGGCCCAGTGCAAGGCCGCTGGTGGCGCCATCACCGGGCCCGGCGGCAAGCGCCTGACCTACGGCCAGGTTGCCGAAGCCGCTGCCAAGATGGAAGTGCCGAAGGACGTTCCCCTGAAGCCTGTCGCCGAGTTCAAGCAAGTTGGCAACAAGGCCCAGAAGCGCCTCGACACCCCCGCCAAGGTTGCCGGCACGGCCACCTTCGGTATCGACGTCAAGGTTCCCGGCATGTTGTACGCCGCGGTGTCCATGCCCCCCATGATGGGTGGCAAGGTTGCCAGCTACGACGACACCCGCGCGAAGAGCATGCCCGGCGTGAAGGCCGTGGTGCAGTACAGCCGTGGCGTGGCCGTGGTGGCCGACTCCTATTGGCAAGCCAAGAAGGCCAAGGACCTTCTCGAGATCACCTGGGACGAAGGCCCCAACGCCAACAACGACATGCGCAAGGTGTGGGGCGGGCTGCGTGAAGCCTCCAACCAGGCGGGTGCCGTGTTCCGTGAAGGCGGGGATGCCGATGGCGCACTGCGCCAGTCCGGCGTGAAGGTCTACGAGGCCGCTTACGAACTGCCGTTCCTGTCGCACTCGCCCCTGGAGCCCATGAACACCGTGGCCGATGTGCGTGCCGACAAGGCCGTGATCATCACCCCGACCCAGTTCCAGCAGCTGGTGCCGTTCGTGGTGGCCGGTGCAACGGGTCTCAAGCCCGAGCAGGTGGAAGTGGTCACCACCTTCCTGGGCGGTGGCTTCGGCCGTCGCGTGGAAGTGGACTACACCATCGACGCAGCCGAAATCTCCAAGGCTGTAGGCGCCCCGGTGAAGATGCTCTGGAGCCGCGAAGATGACATGACGCACGATTCCTATCGTCCGGGTGGCATCTACAAGGTGCAGGCTGCCATCGGCTCGAAGGGTGAACTGGTTGCCTACCGTTACCACGGTACCAGCCCGTCCATTTCCTCGCGTCTGTTCCCCAGCATCGTGAAGGACGGCATCGACCCCTTCGCGGTGGAGGCGATCGACAACTTCCCCTATAAGTTCGCCAACCACAAGCTGACCTACCAGATGCACGACTCGGGCATCACCCCGGGTTACTGGCGCGGCGTGTCCCACAACCTCAACTGCTACGTGGTTGAGGGCTTCATGGACGAGCTCGCCAACGCCCTGGGCAAGGATCCCATCGACTTCCGCATTGCAAACCTGCAAATGGAAGCCGAGAAGCACGCGTGGTCCGGTCTCTCCGCCGGCGCCTCCGTGGGCCCGCGCCTGAAGAAGGTGCTGGAAGAGGTCAAGGGCAAGGCGGGCTGGGGTGCCAAGATGCCCGAAGGTCGTGGCCAAGGTGTGGCCTGCATGGAAGGCTACAACACCGTCATGTCCTGCGTGGTGGAAGTCACCGTCAGCAAGAACTACGACGTGAGCGTGGACAAGGTTACCTACGTGGTTGACGCTGGTCCGCTGATCCACCCCGACCAGGCGCTGGCTCAGATCGAGTCCTGCACCATCTTCGGTCAGTCGGCTTGCATGTTCGGCGAAATCACCGTGAAGAACGGTGGTGTCGAGCAGACCAACTTCGACACCTACCGCTTGGTGCGCAGCAGCGAAGCCCCGAAGGCGATCAACGTGAACTGGCTCCCCGCCGCGAAGGATCAGCCCCCGGGCGGTCTGGGCGAGCCCGCCACTGCCGTGGTTCAGGCTGCCATCGGCAACGCCATCTTCGCCGCCACGGGCATCCGCGTGCGTCGCATGCCGTTCTCTCCCGAGAACATCAAGGCTGCGGCTGATCCGCGCATGACCATGAAGCCGAAGAGCGTCTAAGCTTCACTCGTAAGGCAGTCACCTCCGGCCTCATCGCTTCGCCCTTCGGGGCGGGGCGTTGAGGCCGGATTCTTTTTGCGGCATGCTTTGTCCCCTCTCGGGGTGTGCTGCCCCGTCAACTTCGCGGAATCCCCATGGATAGCGTCGATCTGCAGGTGCTACGCAGCGCGGAACAGTGGCTGCGCGAAGGGCGAGGCGTGGTTCTCGCCACCGTCACTGAAACCTGGGGCTCTTCTCCCCGGCCGCCGGGTGCCATGCTGGCGGTGCGGGAAGACGGTCTCGTGGCCGGCTCGGTGTCGGGCGGCTGCGTGGAGGACGATCTCATCGACAAAGTCCGCTCGCGATCACTGGCGGTGGAGCGGCCCGAAACCACCATCTACGGGATCAGTAAGGAAGACGCCCAGCGCTTCGGCCTGCCGTGTGGCGGACGCCTGCAACTGGTGCTCGAGCCTGTGCGTGACGCCGCCACCATCACCGGCGTGCTCACCGCCATCGACCGGCACGAATTGGTGGCGCGCAGCCTGGACATGCGTAGCGGCCGGGCCGTGCTGGATCCGGCCACGCGCAGGGATACCCTGTCCTTCGATGGTGAGCGCCTGGTCACCATCCATGGCCCTCGCTGGCGTCTGCTGGTGATTGGCGCCGGGCAGCTCTCCAAGTATGTGGCGCAGATGGCCCAGGCGCTTGACTACGAAGTGATCGTCTGCGACCCCCGGGAGGAATACGCGCTTACCTGGGATGTGCCCGCCGCCCGGCTCGATCGCGGCATGCCCGATGACGTGGTGGTGGCCCTGCAGCTCGACAGCCACTCCGCTGTGGTGGCCGTCACCCACGATCCAAAGCTCGATGATCTGGCCCTCATCGAGGCGCTGAAGTCTCCGGCCTTCTACGTGGGTGCGTTGGGCTCTCGCCTCAACACCCAGAAGCGCCGCGAGCGTCTGGCGCAGTTCGATCTCTCCGCCGAGGAGCTCGCCCGTCTCCATGGGCCCGTGGGGCTTCGCATCGGCAGCAAGACGCCCCCGGAGATTGCCGTGGCCATCCTCGCGGAGATCACGGCGGTGCGTCACGGTGTACATCTCTCCACGGTGGGAGACAAGACCCTCGAGCCGCCCGCCACCGCCACGGTGTGCCGCTAGCGGCGCCGACGGCAGCTTCGTGAATCCCCCGGGAGCCCCAGGCTCCCGGTTTTGTTTTCGCCGCCCGATGGCGGTTCCAACGCAAGGAGAAATCCCGTGAGATTCACCAACAAGGTTGCCATCGTCACTGGCGCGGGCTCTGGCTTCGGCGAGGGCATCGCCAGGCGTTTTGCCCAGGAGGGCGGCAAGGTGGTGGTGGCCGATATCAACGATGCGGGCGGCCAGCGGGTGGCCGACGAAATCGCCGCCGCTGGCGGGCATGCCCGGTTCATCCACGCGGATGTGTCAAAGGATTCCGACTGGGCCGCCCTGGTGAAGAGCACGCAGGAAGCCTTTGGCGGCTTGAACATCGTGGTGAACAACGCCGGCTACACCCACCGCAACCAGCCCATGCTCAACGTGCCGGAAGAACAGTTTGACCGCATCTATGCGGTGAACGTCAAAAGCCTTTACCTCTGCGCCAAGCACTGCGTGGCGCCCTTGCGCGCCCAGGGCGGCGGCGTGTTCGTGAATGTCTGCTCCACCGCGGGCGTTCGCCCGCGTCCAGGCCTCACCTGGTACAACGGCTCCAAGGGCGCTGCCATCACCACCAGCCGGTCCATGGCGGTGGAGCTGGCGCCGGAGCGCATCCGCGTGTGCGTGGTGAACCCCGTGATGGGCGAGACAGGCATGCTGGGCGACTTCATGGGCGTACCCGACACCCCGGAAAACCGTGCCCGTTTCCTGACCACCATTCCCCTGGGGCGACTCAGCCGCCCCAGTGACGTGGCCAGCGCCGTGCTGTGGTTTGCCTCGGACGAGGCGGAGTTCATCACCGGCACCTGCCTCGAGGTGGACGGCGGACGCTGCGTCTGAGCGCCGTGGAGCAAGCGCTGGGGCGCGGCAGCGTCAGATGATGCCCGCCGCGCGCAGCGCCGCGATGCGCGTTTTGTCGTAGCCCAGGCGTTCGGTCAGCACCTCATCGGTGTGCTGCCCCAGGGTGGGCGGCGCGCGGCGGTACTGGGGCGGCGTGCGCGACAGGCGCATGGGGCTGGCCACCAGCGCCACGGTCCCGGCGGCGGGGTGGGGCAGGTCCACGCGCATGCCGCGGGCCTGCACCTGCGGATCGGCGAAGGCCTGGCCGATATCGTTGATGGGGCCGCAGGGCACGCCCGCCGACTCCAGTGCATCAGCCCAGTGGCGCGCGGGCTGCAGGCGGATGCGCTGTGCCAGCAGCGGCACCAGCGCGTCTCGATGCTTCACCCGCGCGGGGTTGGTGGCGAATCGCGGGTCGTCGGCCAGCGCCTCGCAGCCCGCCGCCTGGCATAGCTTGCGGAATTGCCCGTCGTTGCCCACGGCCACGATCACGTGTCCATCGGACGCCTCGAAGGTTTGGTAGGGCACGATGTTGGGGTGGGCGTTGCCGGCGCGCCCCGGCGGCTTGCCCGAGGCAAGGTAGTTCATGGCCATGTTGGCCGTCATGGCCACCTGGGTGTCCAGCAGCGCCATATCCACATGCTGCCCCTTGCCGCTGCGCTCGCGCTCGGCGATGGCCGCGAGCACCGCCACGGCGGCGTACATGCCCGTCATCAGGTCGGCCACCGCCACACCCACCTTCTGCGGTCCGCCGCCGGGCAGGGCGTCGCGCTCGCCGGTGATGCTCATCAGGCCACCCATGCCCTGGATGATGAAGTCGTAGCCGGCGCGCGAGGCGTAGGGGCCGGTCTGGCCGAAGCCCGTGATGGAGCAGTACACCAGACGGGGATTGAGCGCGCCGAGGCTCTCGTAGTCCAGACCGTACTGGCGCAGCCCGCCCACCTTGTAGTTCTCCAGCAGCACGTCGCTGTCGGCCGCCAGGCCGCGCACGATGGCCTGGCCCTCGGGATGGCTCACATCCACGGTGATGGAGCGCTTGTTACGGTTGGCGGCCATGAAGTAGGCCGCTTCGCTGCTGCTCTCGCCGTCGGCCGTGGGCATCCAGGGCGGACCCCAGGTACGCGTGTCGTCCCCCGCGCCGGGGCGTTCCACCTTGACCACATCAGCGCCCAGATCGGCGAACAACTGGCCGCACCACGGCCCTGCCAGCACTCGCGACAGGTCCAGCACCCGAAGGTGCGACAGGGCGCCCGACATCAGGCGCTGAAGGCCTGGATGCCTGTCTGCGCGCGGCCGAGGATGAGGGCATGCACGTCGTGGGTACCCTCGTAAGTGTTCACAGCTTCGAGGTTCATCACGTGGCGGATCACGTGGTATTCGTCGGAGATGCCGTTCCCGCCGTGCATGTCGCGTGCCGTGCGGGCGATGGCCAGGGCCTTGCCGCAGGAGTTGCGCTTGATGAGCGACACCATCTCGGGCGAGGCGCGGCCCTGGTCCATCAGCCGGCCCACCCGCAGCGCGGTTTGCAGTGCCGCGGCGATTTCAGTCTGCATGTCGGCGAGCTTCAGCTGGATGAGCTGGTTGGCCGCCAGGGGCCGGCCGAACTGCGCCCGGTCGAGGGTGTATTCGCGTGCCGCATGCCAGCAAAACTCGGCCGCCCCCATGGCCCCCCAGGCAATGCCGTAGCGCGCCTTGTTCAGGCATGAGAACGGCCCCTTCAGGCCCTCCACATTGGGAAGCTCGTTGCCATCGGGCACGAACACATCATCCATCACCAGCTCCCCGGTGGTGGAGGCGCGCAGGCTGAACTTGCCCTCGATCTTCGGGGTGGACAGGCCCTTCATGCCGCGTTCGAGGATGTAGCCGCGAATCACGCCCGCGTCGTTTTTCGCCCACACCACCGCCACATCGGCGATGGGCGCGTTGGTGATCCACATCTTGGCGCCTTTCAACAGGAAGCCGCCGTCCACCTTGGTTGCGCGAGTGATCATGCTGCCCGGGTCCGACCCGTGGTTGGGCTCGGTCAATCCGAAGCAGCCCACCAGATCGCCCTTCGCCAAGCCCGGCAGCCAGCGCTGGCGCTGCGCCTCGGAGCCGAAGGCGTGGATGGGATACATCACCAGCGAGGACTGCACGCTCATGGCGGAGCGGTAGCTGGAATCCACACGCTCGATCTCGCGGGCGATCAGCCCATAGCAAACATGATTCACGCCAGCGCAGCCGTACCCTTCCAGGGTGGAACCGAGAAAGCCCAGTTCGCCCATCTCGTTGAAGATGGCGCGGTCGAACTTCTCATGGCGGTTCGCTTCCAGGATGCGCGGCATGAGCCGCTCCTGGCAGTAGGCGCGGGCACTGTCGCGCACCATGCGCTCTTCGTCCTCGAGCTGGTCGTCGAGAAGCAGCGGGTCCTGCCATTGGAAGACGGGCTTGGGGGCGGGGGCGTTCATGGCGGCTCCGGGTCGCAATGGAAGTGCGGAAATGTAGCACGCAAGGCCCCCGCACCAGGGCACCGCCCGATCCCCCTTGGCCCGGTAGCCCGCGGACACCACCGCCAATCTGCTGCACAACGCCCGGCTCTGATCCGCCCAGGCATGCCACCATGCCCGACTCCGCAGTCCCGGCCCTGTCGCTACCGTGCTGAAAGCCATGCAGTGGGGGTGGGTGCAAACCCCAGCCAGCTTCCTTGGCTCGAGGTGGCGTGGGTCCCGGCGGGCGTGGTAGAACTCGAAGGGCGCTAGTGCGGGTGAGCCTGCTCGGTGGGGACGCTGTCGTGCCTGAGGCGCACCTTCTCGCGGACAAAGTCCGGCAGACGGAGCGGAAAATGTTGCACGGCGGCCTACGGAGCGAGGTGGGTTTAGGTCGCGGCTTTAGGGCCCATTATTTGAGACGAATCGACGTCCCCCCGGCCTTGAGCCAAGCGGAGGGGCGCCCGGGGTCATGGGTGGGGTTGGATGAATTTTGCAGGCGTGACTACGGGCTGGTAGGAACACTTGAAGTCAATTTCAAAGGTCGGGTCGTTGTCACGTTCGTTCCTGCTGCGCAACCCGCGGACGTCATCGGCATGCAGGGCGACAGATAGCAGCTCTGCAACCTTGCCTGTTGCATCGCCGGCTGTGCCCGCTCGATCCGGGCGTTCTTCAGTCCCGTTGCGTCGCCAAGTACGCGGTTTTTCTGAGGCGCGGGCAGCCCAAGGCGTTTACCCTTCGTCCTACCCTTCAACTGAATGCTCTGGAGACACGCTCCCATGTCCAATCCCCGCTGGCGGCAGAGACCGCCGGGATCCACCTGGGGTGATTTCGGCCCCGACGATGAACTCGGCCGCATCAACCTGCTTACCCCGGAAAAGGTGCGCCAGGGCGTGGCGGAGGTGCGTGAGGGGCTGAGTTTCTGCTTGTCCCTGCCGCTGGACTATCCCGGTGGGCGGGTGCTCAATCCGCGCCGGGGTCCGCCGCGCCTCGAGCCCACCGAGCGCATGGGCAAGCCCAACATGAATTTCCCGCTGCGCAAGGAGAACGGGCACAGCACCGACGTGGTCAGCGACGACCAGGTGCAGCTCACGCTCCAGTACAGCACCCAGTGGGATTCGCTGGCCCACGTGGGCGCGTGGTTCGACGCGGACGGCGACGGCGTGCCCGAGATGGTCTACTACAACGGTTTTCGCGCCAACGTGGATGTGGTGGGGCCGGTGGTGCACCACGATCACGGCGAGGAGCCCTGCGGCGAGCACATGGGGGCGCTGAAACTCTCCATCGCAAACTTTGCCGCCAGGCCCATCCAGGGTCGGGCCGTGATGGTGGATTTCCTGCACCACTTCGGGCTTGCGCGCCGGCCGCTGTCCCACGCTGATCTGTTGCGCGTGCTGGACGCTGACGGCGTGGAGGTGGAACCCGGCGATCTGCTGGTCATGCGGACCGGTTTCGCCGATGAAATCATGGCCATGAACCGCCAGCCCGATGCCGCGCGCCTGGACGCCATCGCCATGGGCCTGGATGGTCGTGACGAGGCCCTGTTGCAATGGATCACCGACAGCGGCATCGCCGCCATCTGCGCCGACAACTACGCCGTGGAGTTCTACCCGCCGCGCGATGTGCCGGGCGCCTCGGCCCATCTGCCGCTGCACCAGCACTGCCTGTTCCGCCTCGGCGTGCCGCTGGGCGAGCTGTGGTGGCTGAAAGACCTGGCCGCGTGGCTGCGCGCCCACCGGCGCACGCGCTTTCTGCTCACCGCGCCGCCGCTGCGTTTGCCGGGTGCCGTGGGTTCACCCGTCACACCCGTGGCCACGGTGTAGGCGGCGCGCCGCGCCCTTCACGACGGAAACGACACCTCCGCCTGGCCGAAGGGCCCGAAGTCGGCCGCGACCGTGTCGCCTGGCGCGATGGCCACGGGTGCGAGGCAGGTGCCGGTGGTGACGATTTCCCCGGCGCCCAGGCCACAGCCCAGGCGAGACAGCGCATTGGCAAGCCACGTGAGGGCGAGGCGCGGGTCTCCCAGCACGTTGCTGCCGCGGCCCACGCCCACGGGCGCGCCGTTCACCGCCACGGGCACGGGGTGCTGCGCCAGGTCGGTTTGACGCCATGACTCAGGTGCCGCCGCGCCCCAGGCAAACCAGCTCGCGCAGGCGCTGTCGGCCACCAGTTGCGCAGCGCCCACGCGGGCGAAATCCTCGAAGCGCGAGTCGGGAATCTCGATGGCCGGGTGCAGCGAGCCCACGGCGGCGAGCACTTCGTCCTGGGTGTATTCGCCCGCCCGTGGCGGCAGTGCGCGGGCCATGCGGAAGGCAAACTCCGGTTCCGCCACGCGCATCAGGTTGCCCTCCAGGCTGAAGCGCGCCGGTGAGGGGCTCACCCGCCCCGCGAGCAGCGTGCCCGGCAGCGGGCCATCCACGCCGATGTGGGCCTGGCCAGCGGTGCTGGTGGCGGCGATCTTCCAGCCGGCGCGCGCCTGGCCCGTGATGGCGGGCAGTTCGCATTGGGCGGCGAAACCTTCCTGAAGCGAAGCGGGGCGCAGCGCCACGGGCAGAGCACTGACGCGACGGCGGTTGCTCCACAGCTCCCAGATGAATCGTGCGGTGTCACGGCTGGCGGTCACGGCTTTGCTCCTTCGGTTGGGGCCGCGAGCGGCGGGCGCACCACGTTGAGTAGCGCTTCACCGCGCGCGAGGCGGTTGAGGTTGTCCGCCATGGCGCGGCAGCGGCGGTGGGCGAGGGCCTCGCTCCAGGCGCAGGCATGGGGGGTCATGATCACGTTGTCCAGTTCGTGGAACGGAAAGCGCGAGGGACGAAGTTCCGGAATGGCAGCGCCGCCCTGGGGCGGGTAGTGGTACCAGGTGTCGATCACCGCGCCGCCGATGCGGCGGGCGCGGCAGGCCTCGAAGAGCGCCGCTTCGTCCACGGTGGCGCCGCGGCCCACGTTGATGAGCACGGCGTGGGGGCGCATGGCGGCGAAGGCGGCGGCGTTCATCAGGCCGCGGGTGTCGTCGGACAGCGGAACGGTCACGAGCACGAAATCCGATTCCCCCAGCACCGTGTGCAGGGCGTTCATGGGCCGCACCGGCTCCACCCAGCCGTCACCCGGGCCGGGTGTGCGGCTGGCGGCGATCACCCGCACGCCGAAGGCGCTGGCGCGCCGCGCCACCTCCCGGCCGATGCGCCCGTAACCGAGGATACCCAGCGTCTTGCCGTACAGGTCGCCGTGGCGCGGGCCGCACAGCCACGAGCCGTACCAACGGCCCTGGCGAAACTCGGCGTCCAGGCGGCGCAGGCCGATGGTCCATTCCAGCATGGCTGCCAGCACGTACTCGGCGATGCCGATCTCGTGCTCGAAGGCGTTGCACACCGCCGCCGTGGGCGGCACGCTGGCGAAGTGGATGTCATCGGTGCCGGCGCCTGGCAGTTGCAGCAGGCGCAGGCGCGGCGCGACGGGGTAGGTGGGCGGCCAGTTCATGGAGATGACGGCATCGGCGTCCGCCAGGGCGGCGGCGAAGGCCGCGCTGTCCGCCGTGTCGGCCACCTGCACGGTCCAGTCCTCGTCCAGCAGGCCCCGCAGGGGCGCCAGGCGGTCATCGTCGTCCACGCGCTTGATCACCAGTTTCACGTCCGCCGCTCCCGCCCGGTGTCAGCGCTACGGCCTGCGGCCTGGCTTGCAACATCCGGAAACCTTCGCAACTGCGCGCGCATTCGAGTCCTCATGACCGACGAAACAACTGAAAAAAGGGGGTTCAACGCGTCACCTCCACTTCCACCCGCCGGTCCGGTTGCAGGCAGGCGGCGAGCCGTGCGCGCTCCAGACCTTCGCAGTCGGCGGGTTGGGTGCGGGGCTCGGACGAGCCGCGGCCCTCGGCCACGATGACGGCCGCCGGGATGCCCCGTGCCACCAGGTGGGCCTTCACCGCCTCGGCCCGTTGCCTCGACAGGCGCAGGTTGCGCGCGGGCACGCCGCTGCGATCGGTATGTCCGATCACGCGCACGCCGCGGGCGGGAAAGGCGCGGATGGCGGTGGCCAGTGCATCCAGTTCCTGCCGCGCCGCCGGGCGCAGCGAAGCGCTGCCCAGTTCAAACAGCGATTCGGCGCCCAGCACCACCGCCTCCACTGCCGGACCTTGGCCGCTGGGCGCCGAAGGCGGCATCGCCTGCAGCGTTTCGGCGGCGGCTTCCGGTGTTGGGGGTTGTGGCGTTTCAAGTGCCTTCACCCATTCCGCTTCAGGCGCCGGCGTCTCCTGCATCGGCGCTGGCGGTGAAACCAGCGGGTCGGCCGCGGCGCCCGGCATCTCCGGGCCGCCAGCGGGCGGGTCCGGTGGTAACGGCGGTGGCGGAGGCAAGTCCGGAAGCGGCGGGGGGGGCGGTAGCAACTGGTGCCGGCTGCGCGCCACGGGCGCCGAAGGTCTGGGCGCCGGCACGGCGCGGGCAGGGCAGGGTGCGGCGGTGGGCGAGGGCGCCTCGGTACCCGCGCGCAGGCAGGTGCCGAAACCGTCGCGCAGGGTCTGCGCCCTGGGCCTGGAAAGCGGCTCATCTGCGGCTGGTGCCAGCATCGGCAGCAGGGCGGCCAGAGCCAGCAGCGCGGCGGAACGGGCGCGCGAGGCGCCATGTGGGGTCGGGTTCGGCAAGGGCTTGCGTAAAACGAAACGCGGCGTCGCTTGTGAGGGCGGTTGAGCCGCGCGATTATAGGTGGCCATGGCCGTGCAACGCGGCCCTGCCTTGGGGACTAGAATCGTCGTCATTCCCGCCTGCGCCCCTTCATGCAAGACGACGCCCAAACCCGCCTGCTGGCCGACCTGCGCCGCGCCGCCATCGCTTCGCTTTCCGATGCGGTGGACGCATTGCTGGGCGTGCCCGCCTGCATGCTGCCCGACATGCGTCCGGTGGCGGGCGGGGCCTTCGCTGGGCGCGCGGCCACGGCGTTGCTGCGCCCTGCGCCTCGCGAACAGGCCACGCGCCACGCGGCGCTGCGCGACTCGGTGGGCATGATCGACGAGTCGAGGCCTGGCGAGGTGGGCGTCATCGTGCTCGAAGACGGTCTCGCCGTGGCCGCCGTGGGCGGCCTCATGGCCGAGGCGGCTCATGCGCGCGGCATGGCTGCGCTGGTGTGCGATGCGGCAGTGCGCGACGTGGTTGAGTTGCGCGCCATCGGCATGCCGGTGTTCGCCCGCGCCATCAGTGCCGCTGCCAGCGTGGGCCGCCATGTGAGCGTGGCGCGTGGCGTGGAGCTCGTGTGCGCGGGCGTGCGCGTGCGACCCGGCGACTACGTGGTGGGCGGCGATGACGGCGTGATCGTGCTGCCCGCCGAGCGCGCCGCCGAGGTGGCCGCTTTCGCCCTGGAGCTTGACGCGCGCGAGGCGCGCATGGTGCCGCTGATCCGCGAGGCGCGCGCGCTTCGCCCGGTGGCCGAAAAATTCAACCGCGGTTGACTCCGCGCCCAAGGGAGCCACCGGCCATGAAGCCCATCGATCTGCGTAGCGACACCGTCACCTTGCCCAGCGAGGCCATGCGCGCCGCAATGGCCCGCGCCGAGGTGGGCGATGACGTGTACGGCGAAGACCCCACCGTCAACCGCCTCGAAGCCATGTTGGCCGAGCAACTGGGTAAGGAGGCTGCTCTTTATGTGGCCACCGGCACTCAAAGTAACCTCATCGGCCTCATGGCCCACTGCGAGCGCGGCGACGAATACATCGTCGGCCAGCAGGCCCATACGTATAAATACGAAGGCGGCGGCGCCGCGGTTCTGGGCAGCATCCAGCCCCAGCCGCTGGAAAACGAACCCGATGGCAGCCTCGACCTCGATCGCGTGGCAGCGGCCATCAAGCCCGTGGACCCCCATTTCGCCCGCACCCGGCTGCTCGCCCTGGAAAACACCATCGGCGGCAAGGTGCTGCCCCTGGACTATCTCGCACGCGCCGAGGCGCTGGCCCGGTCCCGTGGGCTGGCGCTGCACCTGGATGGCGCGCGGCTGTTCAACGCGGTGGTGAAGCTGGGCGTGCCGGCCAGCCGCATCGCGCGTCACTTCGACACGGTGTCCGTGTGCCTGTCCAAGGGGCTTGGCGCGCCAGTGGGCTCGGTGCTGGTGGGCCCGGCCGCGCTCATGGAGCGGGCGCGGCGCTGGCGCAAGGTGCTGGGCGGCGGCATGCGCCAGGCCGGCCTGATGGCCGCCGCGGGCATCTACGCTCTGGAACACAACGTGCAGCGGCTGGCCGACGATCATGCCAATGCCTCGGCGCTGGCCGAGGCTCTCCAGGGTATCCCCGGGGTGCGGGTGGACCTCGGCGCGGTGCAGACCAACATGGTGTTCATGCAACTTGCCCCGGAGCAGGCGGCGGCGCTGCGCGACTGGCTGGCCGAGCGCGGCATGCGTATCAATGCGGGCGCCGTGGTGCGGCTGGTGACCCATCTGGACTTGGATGCCGCCGGCGTGGCTGCCTTTGCCGATGCCGTGCGCGCCTACTTCGAGCGCGCCCCCAAGGGGCAGGGTCGCGCCGCCGCGCTGGCCTGATGAGCACCCCGGGCGCCTGCTGTACGCTCCCCCTCACCCGCCAGGATCTGGTGCGCCTCGCCGGCCTTGCGCGGCGCAGCCGCGACGATTTCTTCCGGCTCAGCCCTGCCTGGGGCCTGCTGTATGCCCGGCGGCTGTTGGCGGTGGCGTTGGCAGGCGACGCCGCCGAGCACTTCATGTCCGGTGCCCGCGGGTTCACGGGCTTCGAGGTGTGGCAGTTCTTCGCCGCCCACCCGGAAGCGCCGTTCCCTCCCCACAAACGGTTTCGAGAGGACTACGGCCGCTCGCGCTTCGGGCGCGACCCGGCACTGCCGGGAAGCTTCGCCGGCAGGGCGGTGGACTGGCAGGGGCGCAGCCTGGAGGCCACGCCGGACGCCGATGCGGTGGCCACCCTGCAAGGGTGGCTGCGCGCACGCCCCACACCCACCGCCCGGGCGCTGGCATCGGGGCCCATGGTGCTGCTGGAGCCCGCGCCTTTGCTGGGCTTCAGCCCATGGCCCACGCTGCTGGTGTGATGCCTGCGCCACGCCACCGCCCGCCTGCCTTTCGCCCACATCAATGACCCCAATCGCGAGGCCCTGCCCATGCCTGTGCTCCTGTCGCGTGCCCTGAGCGCCTGCCTACTGCTTGCCCTGTCGCTACCCTGGGCTGGCCGCGCCGCCGCCGGCGTGCCGCCGCTGGACGCCAACGGCCAGCCCCTGCCCACCCTCGCGCCGCTGCTGCAGCAGGCCACCCCCGCGGTGGTGAACATCGCTGTGCTGGCCGCCGGGCCGGAAGACAGCAACCCCATGCTGCGCGACCCCTTCTTCCGCCGCTTCTTCGGCATTCCCGAGGGCGGGCGGCCCCAGGCGAGCGCTGGCTCAGGCGTGATCGTGGATGCGCAGAAGGGCTACGTCATCACCAATCACCACGTCATCAAGAACGCCCGGGAAGTGATGGTCACCCTGAAGGACCGGCGCCAGTTCCAGGCGCGGCTGGTGGGTTCCGACGCCGGCACCGACATCGCCTTGCTGCAGATCGAGCCCGCCAACCTCACGGCGCTGAAATTCGGCGATTCCGACACCCTTAACGTGGGTGACTTCGTGCTGGCCATCGGCAACCCCTTCGGCATCGGCCAGACCGTCACGTCGGGCATCGTCAGCGCCCTGGGGCGCTTCGGCATCAACGCCGACGGCTACGAAGACTTCATCCAGACCGACGCCTCCATCAACCCCGGCAACTCCGGCGGCGCGCTCGTGAACCTGCGCGGCGAACTGGTAGGCATCAATACCGCCATCATCGGCCCGGCCGGCGGCAACGTTGGCATCGGCTTTGCCGTTCCCAGCAACATGGCGCGCACGGTGGTGGCGCAACTGGCGCGTTTCGGCGAAGTGCGCCGCGGCCGCTTCGGTGCCACCGCCCAGGACATCACGCCCGACATCGCCCGCGCCCTGGGCGTGGCTGCCAACGAAGGCGCCGTGCTGGTGGACGTGGCGCGCGACGCCCCCGCCGAGCGCGCCGGCCTGAAGCGCGGCGATGTCATCACCGCCGTCAATGGCCGCGGCGTGAAGGGCTCGGGCGATCTGCGCAACCAGCTCGGCCTCGTGCCCGTGGGCGACAGCGCCGAGTTGCGCCTGCTGCGCGACGGCAAACCCCTCACCGTGAAGGTGACCATCGAAAGCCCGCGTGCCGGCCAGGCCGCCAATCGCCAGAGCATGGCCGACCTGTCGGGCGCGCGCGTGGGCAATCTGGTGCGCGACGGCCGTGCCGAGGGCGTGGCGGTGGTGGAGGTGGACGCCGGCAGCGCCGCCTGGAAACACGGCCTGCGCCCCGGCGACGTGATCGTGGGGGTGAACCGCCGCCGCGTGTCTTCCGTGCAGGAACTGGCTGGCGCACTGCGCGGCGCCGAACGCCCCCTGACCCTCAACGTGGCCCGGGGAGATTTCACCGTTTCGCTGGTGATCCGGGACTGAACCTTTTCGGGCGAGACGCCGGCACATGACGACGTGGAAGTGGCACCAGCCGCCAGGCGAGCGGGCGGTGGACCACACGCCAAGGCTGCCAAAGCTCGATCCGGTGCAGACAAAAAGCAGTCAGGGTATGTGCCGCCACACGCGGTTGAGCGTTTGGCGGCAAGCCCGTACCCCTTCAATGGTTCGCCAATACCTCAGCAATCAACCGGTGCCACTTCGCGACCATGACGTCTGAGGTGTAGTGCCGCATTGCGTGTTGTACCTGAAGGTCATTCAGGGCTTTGACTTTTGAATGACGGAAACGGTGGTCATCAACGGCTGCTTTCAATATCGGGGCGAAGGAGTCCATCAACATCTGGTAGTTTTCGGAATAGTCCGCCATGTAGGCAAAGCCCATGCAGGTTTCGGGGAGCGAAGCAAAGTTATCGGTGACGATGGTGCACCCAGCGAGCATGGCTTCGATCATCGCAAGCGAGTGGCATTCGGGCCAAATGCTGGGGTAGGCATAGATGTCTTTGCTGCTCAGCGTGTTTCGGATCACTTCGTTCGTCACGGTACCATGGTTGAAAATTCTGGGGTGTTCGTCGGCACGCTTGAACAGTTCCTTGTACGGAGCATCTCGCTCATCCCAGCCATAGATCTTGAATGACGAATACAGGTGGAGCTCGACGTTGGGGACTGATTCAGCCAACCAACAGAAAACGGGCAAGAGAATCTCTAGGCCCCGATGGGGCGTGGTGTGGTAGACAAGCTTGATTGGCCGGTTCGGGTTTTCAGCATCGACGGCTTCGTGCGCGGGCAGCGGATCCGTCCAGTTGTACATCACGCGCATTCGCTCGTACGGAACGCCGAGGTATGCGTTGTACATCTGCGCTTGCCAATTGCTCACAGGAGTGATGAGGGCAAAGCGGTCTCGGAGCTTAGGATCTCGCAGATGCTGCGAAGAGCCATCGTGTGGCAGATCATGTAGTACGAGGATCGTCGGTTTCCCATTGTCGATCAGGTCGTCGTCAACGCGCTGATGCACAATGTTCACGCGTTTGAGAAGGACCGGGTCCAAGCACCTGATCATTCGCATGGCCATGAGTTCTGTGCCGCCCATGGCATGGCGTGCGAGCTCGTTGCGAAAAAGCTCGCCGTCAATGATAGCTGTCATTTTTGGCCTGTTGTGCTTGCGTCCGTCATCGTCATGGGGGCGGTTGCCTCATGATTCCGACGGGGTTGTGCCCTGTCCTTGCTCCTTTACGCGGGCCTGAAGTGCACGAAAGACACTCT
>JBIIUM010000317.1:0-2903 GCA_044339985.1 Burkholderiales bacterium
ACCCGCGAGGGCCATCGCCCCGACCTGTCCGACCTGCCGGAAAACAAGCGCTGGCGCTCGCGCCGCATCGGCGCGGGCATCGGCGACCCCGGGCCCTGCGGCCGCATCCTGGTGCGCGGCGAGCCGGGCTGGGAAATCATCCCCGAACTCGCGCCGCTGCCCGGCGAGCCCATCATCGACAAGCCCGGCAAGGGTTCCTTCTGCGCCACCGATCTGGAGTTGATCCTTCGCACCCGCGGCATCCGCAACCTGGTGCTCACCGGCATCACCACCGACGTGTGCGTGCACACCACCCTGCGCGAGGCCAACGACCGCGGCTTCGAATGCCTGGTGCTGGACGACTGCACCGGCGCCACCGACCACGGCAACTACCTCGCCGCGCTCAAGATGATCAAGATGCAAGGCGGGGTGTTCGGCGCGGTGGCCCCGTCGGCGCAGCTGCTGGAGGCGCTGGCGTGAACGCCTGCGGCCAGGGCTGATCCCGTGGCACACCCCCCGCCCCCGCACGGCAGCGCGCTCGCCATCGAGTGCCTGCACATGACCAAGCGCTTCGGCGCCTTCACCGCGCTGGACAACGTGACCATGCGGGTGCAGGCCGGCGCGTTCCACGCCCTGCTGGGCGAGAACGGCGCCGGCAAGAGCACGCTGGTGAAGTGCCTGGTGGGCTACCAGCGGCCCGATGCCGGGCAGGTGATGGTGGGCGGACGCGAGCGCGACATCCGCACACCCCACGATGCCCACGCCCTGGGCATCGGCATGGTCTACCAGCACTTCACCCTGGTGCCCAGCATGAGCGTGGCGGAGAACCTGGTGATGTCCCGCGACGACGTGCCGGCGGTGGTGAACTGGCGGCGCGAACGCGAGGCGCTGCGCGCCTTCATGGACACGGTGCCCTTCGCGCTGCCGCTGGATGCGCCGGTGTCCACCCTGGCCGCCGGCGAGAAGCAGAAATGCGAGATCCTCAAGCAGCTCTACCTGCGGCGGCGCTTCGTGGTGCTGGATGAACCCACCTCGGTGCTCACGCCCCAGGAGGCCGACGAGGTGCTGGGCATGCTGCGCCAGATGGCGGGGCGCGGGGAAGTCTCGGTGCTGCTCATCACCCACAAGCTGCGCGAGGTGATGGCCTTCGCCGACCGGGTGACGGTGCTGCGCCGCGGGCGGCTTGCCGGAGAAGGCGAGGTCCGCGGGCTGGACCCGGCGGCCCTGGCCGAGATGATGGTGGGCTCCCGCGAGGTGGCCCAGACGGCGCGGCACGCGCGCGCGAGCCTCGCCGATGCGCCCACGCGCCTGGCGGTGCGCGGCCTGCGGGTGGCCGACGACACCGGCCTCGAGGCGGTCAGCGGTATGGACTTCGAGGTGCGCGCCGGCGAGATCGTGGGCGTGGCCGGCGTGTCCGGCAACGGCCAGCGCGAACTGGTGGAGGCGCTCATCGGCCAGCGCGCGGCGGTCTCGGGCGAGATCCGGGTCAACGGCGAGCCCTATGGCGCCACCCGGGCGCAAATGGCGCGGCACCGCGTGTTCAGCCTGCCCGAGGAGCCGCTGCGCAACGCCTGCGTGGGCGCCCTGGGCGTGGCGGACAATCTGGCGCTGCGCAACTTCGATCGCGCGCCGCTCGCCTTCGGACCCTGGCTGCGGCGCGGCGCGCTGCGGGCCCAGGCCCGGCGGCTGATCGCCGAGTTCAAGGTGAAGACCACGGGGCCCGAGGCGCCCATCGCCACCCTGTCGGGAGGCAATGTGCAACGCGCCGTGCTGGCGCGCGAGCTCTCCGGCGAGGTGTCGGTGCTGATCGTGGCCAACCCGGTGTTCGGCCTCGACCTGGCGGCGGTGGCGGAAATTCACGCCCGCATCATGGCGGCGCGCAACGCCGGCGCGGCCGTGCTGCTGGTGAGCGAAGACCTGGACGAATTGCTCGAGCTGTGCGACCGGCTGCTGGTGATGTTCGAGGGGCGCATCGTCCACCAGACCACCCCCGAGCAGGCGGACATCGGCGCCATCGGCCGCCACATGGCCGGTCACGCGCAGACCCAGGCGGTGGCCGCGTGAGCGCGCCGGCGGTGGTGGAAGCCCTGCCGGGGCCCTTCGCCTTCGATCCGGCCACCACCGCGCTGCTGGTGATCGACATGCAGCGCGATTTCATCGAACCGGGCGGCTTCGGCGCCGCGCTGGGCAACGACGTGTCGCGCCTGGGCGGCATCATCCCCACGGTGCGCCGCCTGCTGCAGGTGTGCCGCGGCGCGGGCCTGACGATCGTCCACACGCGCGAAGCGCACCGCCCGGACCTGGCCGATTGCCCGCCGGCCAAGCGCAACCGCGGCAAACCGAGCCTTCGCATCGGCGAGGCCGGCCCCATGGGCCGCATCCTGGTGGCGGGCGAGCCGGGCGCGGCCATCATCGATGCCGTGGCGCCACTGCCCGGCGAGATCGTCATCGACAAACCTGGCAAGGGCGCGTTCTACGCCACCGCGCTGCCCGAGCTGCTGCGCCACCGCGGCATCTCCCACCTCATCTTCGCCGGCGTCACCACCGAAGTGTGCGTGCAGACCACCCTGCGCGAGGCCAACGACCGCGGTTACGAGTGCCTGCTGGTGGAGGACGCCACCGAGAGCTACTTTCCCGAATTCAAGCGCGCCACGCTGGAGATGATCCGCGCCCAGGGCGGTATCGTGGGCTGGACGGCGCGCTGCGACGCCGTGGAGGCCGCGCTGCCGGCGCGGGAATGATCATGGAAGAAGCGGACATTCGCGCCTACGTGGCGGCAGCCGCGAAGGCCCAGGGCCTGGCGCTGGATGCGGGCCAACTGGAAACGGTGGTTGCCGTGTTCACCCGCACGGCGGCCATCGCCGCGCCGCTGCTCGCATTCGACCTGCCCGAGGACACGGAGCCCGCGCCGGTGTTTCGCCCAT
>JBIIUM010000316.1:0-2903 GCA_044339985.1 Burkholderiales bacterium
GCGGATTTCGATCCCTTCCCCGGCACCGTCAAGACCCACAGCTTCGCCTTCATGCGCAACGAGTCCGACATCCCCGGACGGCGGCGCGCGGGGTCGCAGAGCTGGGCGGGGGTGCTCAACACCCACTACTGGTTCGACCCGAGGAGCGACCTGGCCGGGATCATCATGACCCAGACGCTGCCCTTCGTGGAGCCGCCGCTCATGGCCGCCTACGAGGAGTTCGAGAAGGCCGCCTACGCCCTAGCCTGACCCGGCGCACGGGGCTGGCGCAGCAGGCGCCGCGGCGGCCCTCCCGGGTCTGGGCGGCAGCATCTCCGCACCGTGGACGGAACAGCCGTGGCTGGAGGTGTCGGTGCGTACCTGAACGCTCCTATACTCGATCTCTTCGAAAACCCACGCGGGTTGGTCTGCTGGCGCATCCCTGCCGCGGTGGCCTGCGCGGGGCTGGCAGGCTCTGCGTGACCACGGCCACCGGCCGATACCCCGGCAATTTGGCGACCGGCTGCATGCTTCAACTCGACATCCTGAGCGCGTTCGCGATCTGCGGCGCCGGCGCCCTGACCGGAGCCGCTCTGTTGCGGCCCTCGCTGGCCCATGACATGGCCTCGGCGGAGGTGTTGCGCATCAGCCGCGGCGCGTATGCGCTCATTGGCGTGGGGGCGACGCAGATCGTGCTGCATCCTTCGCCCTTGCCCCTCTGGAGCCTTGCCACGCTCTCTTATTCGACGGTGTCCGGGCTGGCGGTGATGGCCTGGGTCATGGCAGCCTTGTCGGGCCGCGTGGTGTCGCGGCGTTTTCTAGCGCCTATGCTGGCAGTGTTGCTGCTCGCAGTGCTGGCGGTGCTGCCGCTGGGCGTCCGGGGCCTGACCTGGTTCGTTGCGTGGGGCTTGTCGGCAGCCAGCCTGCTGGTGGTCGTGATGGGGCACCGGCTGGTGCTGCGGCCACGCGGCCTGGACGAGAGGTTCGCCGGCATCGTGATTCTCATCACCGCGGGCAGCAGCCTGTTGCGGACGGTCTATCTGTTTATCTGGGACGGCCCGTACGAGCCGCACCTTCTGCACGTTCCGCCCTACATGCACACCCCCTATGCGCTCATGTACGGCGTGCTGTCCCTCGTGGTGAACATGCTGGTGTTCAACATCCTCGGCAGCCGTCTGCAGGTCAGGCTGCGCCACCGCGCGACATTCGATGCGCTCACCGGCGCCCTGTCGCGCCCGGCGTTTGCCGAAGGCGCCGCGCAGCTCATGGAGCGGTTGCGGGCGGGCAAGGACCGGCTGGCCGTGGTCATCATCGACATCGACCACTTCAAGCAGGTCAACGACCGCTTCGGGCACGCCGGTGGCGACGCGGTACTGCGGATGGTGGCCCCGCTCCTGCAGGCCCAGCTGCGTCCGGAGGCACTGCTGGCCCGGTTTGGCGGCGAGGAGTTCGTCGTGCTGGCGCCCGTGGCTGACGTACCGGTTGCCCGCGGCGTGGCGGAGCGGCTGCGCTGCGCGCTGGCCGAGGCCCAGTGGGGCGCCATCGTGCCGGGGCTGGAGCGCATCACCGCCAGTGTCGGTGTCACCCTGCTAGAGCCTGGCGAGTCGGTCGAGCGCGCTCTGGCCCGCGCCGACGATGCCCTCTATCGCGCCAAGCACAGCGGCCGCAACCAGGTGCAGATCGGTCTGTTCGCGGCCTGAGGGCCCGCCCCTGGCCTTCGGGTGGCGGGGTGCGACAACGTGTCGCATTTCCCCGGGGCCGCGGCTTCGCGATACTGCGCTGGTGTTGCGCCTTGCATTCGACCGCCTCGCCGCCATGTGCCCGAACTCCCCCACCACGTGCCCGAACCCCCGCCGCTCGCGCCGGTGCGCGATACCGTGCTCGCCCGCGCTGATCGCCGCGCTGCTGGCCGCCGCGGGATGGCTGCCCGGGCAGGCGCCTGCCCAAACGGCGTCGCCGCCCGGCCTGCCGGCGCCGGCGGTGGTGGTGACGGCCACCCGCGAGCGCGTGCCGCTGGTGCTCACGCCGGCCTCGGTGGGTGTGGTGAGCGAACAGGACATCGCCGGGCTGCGCCCCACCCATCCGTCGCAGGTGCTGGCCCGGGTCCCGGGCGTGGCCGTGGCGGTGACCAATGGCGAGGGTCACACCACCGCCATCCGCCAGGGCTTCACCACCAGCCCGGTGTACCTGTTCCTGGAAGACGGCGTGCCCACCCGCTCCACGGGTTTCTTCAACCACAACGCGCTCTACGAGATCAACGTGCCCCAGGCGGGCGGCATCGAGGTCACGCGCGGACCGGGCAGTGCCCTGTACGGCTCCGATGCCATCGGCGGCATCGTCAACGTGCTCACCCGCCGGCCGCCCGAGGCGCGTGAGTTCTCGCTGTCGGCGGAGGCGGGCGCCTACGGCTGGGCCCGGCTGCTGCTCGATGGCGGCACCCGCGCCGCCAACGACGGCGTGCGCGCCAGCCTCAACCTCACCCACACCGACGGCTGGCGCGATTTCACCGCCTACGACCGGCAGGGCGGCACCTTCCGCTGGGACCGCGAGATCGACTCCGACACTGCGCTTCGCACGGTGCTCAGTTTTTCCGGCATCGACCAGCAGACTGGTGCCAACTCGCCCCTGGTGGAGGCGGACTACCGCAACAATCCCACGCGCAACAACACCCCGATCGCCTATCGCAAGGTGCAGGCGGTGCGGCTGTATTCCGCCTGGGAACGGCGCTTCGGCGCGAGCCTGCTCAGCATCACCCCCTTCGTGCGCCACGACGCCATGGACCTGCTGGCATCATTCACCCTCGCCTCCGATCCCACCGTGTTCAACACATCCAACCAGTCCTACGGCCTGCAGGCCAAGTGGCGCAGCGACTTCGAGCCGCTGCAGGCGCGCCTCATCGGCGGCGTGGACGTGGACGTGAGCCC
>JBIIUM010000101.1:0-11066 GCA_044339985.1 Burkholderiales bacterium
CGTCCTTGTACGGAAACTCGTCGGGAGGCGTGATCAGCGTCTTTACCGAGAACGGTCCTGATGGCTTGGTGATCACGCCCAGTTTCGGCGCCGGAAGCTTCGACACGACCAAGAGCGGCATCAAGGCCGGTGGTACCAGTGGCAGCGTCAATTACATGCTCAACGCCACGCGCTTCGATTCCAACGGCTACCGGGACTACAGTGCAGTCACCCGTGACACGGTGAACGCCAAACTTCTCATCACGCCCGATGAACTTACCCGCATCACCGTGGTGGCCAACTACCTCATGCAGCCCGATACCCAGGACCCGCTCGGTCTCACGCGTGCCCAGTACGAGCTGGATCCCCGACAGGTGGGCACGGTTACCACGGTTACCGGAACCCAGACCGCACGGGATTTCGGGGTGCGAAAAAGCATTGATAACACCCAGATGGGCGTGGTGTACGAGCGGCAGGTGGGGCAGGACCTGTTCCGTGCCTTGGTGTATGCGGGTGATCGTCAGGTCCAGCAGTACCTTGGCCTCACGATCGGCGCTCAGGAGCCCGCGAGCAGCGGCGGCGGCGTGGTGGATCTGGACCGTCAATTTCGCGGCCTGGATGTGCGATACACGCACCGCAACCAGCTGGCCAGCGTGCCTTTCACCCTGACCTTCGGCTTGAACGCCGACGAGCAGTACGAGCGGCGCAAGGGCTGGAACAATTTCATCGGAACCACGGTGGGGGTCCAGGGTGCGCTGCGCCGCGACGAGGGCAACCGGGTCTACAACCTGGACCAGTACATCCAGGGTGAATTCTCCGTCACCGAGAAACTGCTGGTCTCCGCCGGTCTGCGCAACAGCCAGGTGAACTTCAAGTCTTCCGACTACTTCATCGCCACCGGTAACCCCGACGATTCCGGCGCCCTCAAGTTCAGTGCGCTGACGCCTGTGGCGGGCCTGCTGTATCGCCTCTCGCCGCTTTTGCACGCCTATGCGAGCTTCGGCAAGGGCTTTGAGACGCCCACCTTCGCGGAGCTCGCCTATCGGACCACCACCGCCGCCGGCGCCGGGATCAACACCGATCTCAAGCCCAACCGCACCGAGAACTTCGAGATGGGCGTCAAGGCGCTGGTGCTGGAAGACACGCGCCTCAATGCGGCACTGTTCCAGAGCCGCGGCGACAACGAAATCACGGTGCTGAGCAACACTGGCGGGCGTTCGGTGTTCCAGAACGCCGGGCCCACCACCCGCCGTGGTGTGGAGTTAATGCTCGATTCACGGTTTGGTGGTGGCTTCTACGGTCTTGCGGCAGCCACATACCTGGAAGCCACCTTCGACAAGGACTTCACCACTTGTGCGCAGACCCAGTGCCCGGGAACCAACCCGAGAGTGCCGGTACCAGCCGGAAACAAGATCCCCGGTGTGCCTGCCTTCACCGCCTATGGGGAATTGGGATGGCGTAACCCTGCGCGCGGCCTGGCGCTCGCCATGGAGGCCCGCGCCGCCTCGAAGGTTTACGTGAACGACCGCAACAGCGAGTTCGCCTCATCCTACGAGTTGCTGGCGCTGCGAGCCAGTTGGTCCCAGGAAGTCGGGCGTGTGCGTTTCACCGAATTCGTCCGCGTGGACAACGTGTTCGACCGCCGCTTCGTGGGTTCTGTGATCGTCAACGAATCCAGCAACCGGTTCTACGAATCCGGCGCGGGGCGTTCGGTATTCGCCGGGGTGAGTGCGGCCATCAGCTTCTGAGGGTGGCGCCTGGGTCTGCGGCCCGGTTTTCGGGCGCCGCCGGAAAGACCCTGAGGGGCCGACCGCTCCTCGGGGTGAGCCCCACCTCCGAGCCCACCGCCATCGGTCTGTCGGCCAATGCGAATACGCGGTGGCCGCTGTCGAGACAAAGCCTGTGCAGGGTGTGGGCACCGCGGAAGGCGGCCGCTTCCACCGTGGCGCGGTGAGGGCTTCGGCTGTCGATCACCAGATCGCCTGGCCGCAACAGCACCTCCACGGGTGAACCGTGGGGAAACTTGCCAAAAGCGTGCAACAGCCCCAGCGCTGTGCGCACTCCATCCGGGGCCGCGCTGCCAGGAAGCAGGGCCCCCTCACCCACGAATGCCGCCACGAAGCGTGTGGCAGGCTCGTGGTAGAGCGCCTCGGCACTGCCCCATTGTTCGATGCGGCCATCGTTCATCACGCCCACCGCATCGGCCAGAGCGAAGGCTTCGTGCTGATCGTGGGTCACCATGATCGCCGTGCTGCCCTCGCGCACGAGAATGGCGCGCACCTCGCTTGCCAGGTGCTCTCTCAGGCTCTCGTCCAGGCCCGAGAAGGGCTCGTCTAGGAGCACCAGCGCGGGCTGCGGCGCAAGCGCCCGGGCCAGCGCCACACGCTGCTGTTGCCCTCCCGAGAGCTGGTGCGGAAAGCGCGAACCCGCGCCCGCCATGTCCACAAGGGCCAGAAGTGTTTGCACCCGGTGGGCCCGTTGCGTGGCCGGCAGGTGCGTCAGCCCGAAGGCCACGTTGTCGGCCACATCGAGATGGGGAAAAAGGGCGAAATCCTGAAACACCATGCCCATGCGCCGGCGCTCGGGAGGCACCACGCGGCCAGCGTCGGAAAGAAGCTCGCCTTGCACCTCGATGCTGCCGGATGCGGGGCTCTCGAAGCCCGCCACCAGCCGCAGCAGCGTGGTCTTGCCGCAACCCGAAGGGCCCAGGAGGCATGCCAGCTCGCCGCGCGCCAGACGCAAAGACACTCCCCGCAGCACGGGCTTGGCCCCATAGCGGTGGCACAGATCGCGCACCTCGAGCAGGGCAGTATCCACGGCGCAGGATTATAGGCGGCGGGTGGCTAGAATCGGTGCCATGACCGCTTCCGTCCACGCACTGCCGCCAACCGCCCGGGTGGTCCGGGGCACTCCCTCGGCTGCCATCGCACTCGCCTGCGTGGTGGCGCTGCTGGTGGCAGTGCCCGCGGCTGGCCTGCTGCTGAACCTTGGCGGGGCCGGTGCCGCCAATGCCTGGGATCACCTGGCGGGCACAGTGCTGGCCGGCTATGCTGTCAACAGCGTGTTGCTCTGTACGGCGGTGGGTGCATGCTCGCTTGCTCTGGGTGCGGGGTGTGCCTGGCTCACCACGGCCTACCGGTTTCCGGGTGTGAGTTGGTTGTCTTGGCTTTTGCTGCTGCCCATGGCCATGCCCGCTTATGTGGTGGCCTATGCCTACTGCGACCTGCTCCAGTTTGCCGGGCCGGTGCAATCGTGGTTGCGGGAAAGCTTCGGTTGGCGCGCTCGCGAGTACTGGTTTCCCGAGATCCGCAGCTTAGGTGGTGCGACGGTGTTATTGGTGCTGTCGCTCTATCCCTACGTCTACCTGCCGGCCCGGGCGGCCTTTCTCGATCGGCCCGCCAGCCTCGCCGAGGCGGCAAGGCTGGGCGGTGCTGGAGTGTGGCGCCGCTTCGTGCGAATCGAGCTGCCGCTGGCGTGGCCGGCCCTGGCCGGGGGCGTGCTGCTGGTGGTCATGGAAACACTGGCCGACTACGGCACCGTTTCGCAACTGGCCGTGGATACCTTCAGCGTTGGGATCTTCAAGGCCTGGCTTGGTCTGGGCGACCGGGCCGCGGCCAGCCAGTTGGCGCTGCTATTGCTCACGGCGGTGGCGTTTCTGATGCTGGCCGAGCGACGCTTGCGGGGGGAGCGCCGCTTTGCCGGCCGCGCCGCACCATCACGGCGCGCGCCCCCGAGGCTGGGGGTGCTGGGTAGCGTGTTGGCCCTCGCGATCTGCCTGCTGCCGCCGCTGTTGGGCTTCGTGTTGCCGGCTCTGCACCTGGTGCGGCTGGCGGCGGATGAGGCGGTGGTGTTCCAAGCCGCCCGGCTCGCGGCCATGGCTGGCACCAGCTTCGGGGTGGCAGCCGCGGCAGCGCTACTTGTGACTGGGCTGGCGGTGCTGCTTGGCTATGTGCGGCGAATTGCTCCCGGCTCAGGCGTGGCGTTGCTGGTGCGCTTCGCCAGCCTTGGATACGCGGTGCCCGGCGCCGTGCTTGCCATCGGCATCCTGGTGCCGTTGGCGCGGCTGGACAATTTCCTCGACGCTCTGGCGGAACGCTGGTTCGGCATGGACCTGGGGTTGTTGCTCACCGGCAGTGTGGCCGCGCTGTTATATGCCTATGGCGTGCGATTCCTGGCGGTAGGCCTCAACACCGTGGAGGGCGGATTGGCGCGCATCACCGGCTCCATGGACGAGGCCGCGCGCAGCCTGGGCGTGTCGGGATGGCGGCTGCTTGCGCGGGTGCATCTGCCGTTGCTGCGCGGTCCGGTATTGGTCGCCGCCCTGCTGGTGTTCGTGGATGTTCTGAAGGAACTCCCCGCCACACTGGCGCTGCGGCCCTTCGGGTTCGAGACCTTCGCCACCCACGCCTACGCGCTGGCAAAGGACGAGCGGCTCGCGGACGCGGCGGTGCCCAGCCTGATGATCGTGGCGGTGGCGCTGCTGCCGGTGCTGTGGGCCAGCCGGGCCTTGCGCGCGCGACCCTGAGGGCCCGTCAGCGCCAGCCTGCGCGGTCGGCGATGCGCTGGGCGGCGGGTGTACGCACGGCGATTTCCTGGATGGGGAGCGTGTCGGTCTTGAACCGCCCGAGCGACTCCAGTTCCGGATTCTTCGCGATCGCGGTTTTCACCACCGGCCACTCGTTGTTACCGTTGGCGAAGTAGGCTTGCGCCTCGTCGCCCGCCAGATACTCGAGAAAGCGCACGGCGGCTTCGCGATTGGGCGCGTTGCGCAACACACCGCCGCCGGAGACGTTCATGTGGGTGCCATGGCTGGCTTGGTCGGGCCAGATGACTCGCACCTTCTCCGCCACGGCGCGGTCCTCCGGTTTTCTGGAGCGCATCAAGCGTACCAGGTAATAGCTGTTGGTGAGCGCCACGGCGCATTCCCCGGCGGCTACGGCGCGAATCTGGTCGGTATCGCCACCGCGCGGCGGCCGTGCCATGTTGGCCACCGTGGCGCGCGCCCAGGCCTCGGCCCTGGCTTCGCCGTGATGGGCGATCACGGAGGCGATCAGCGAGAGCATGTAGGGGTGGCTGCCGGGACGGGTACAGACGCGGCCGCGGTTCTTTCCGTCGGCCAGATCGAGGTAGTCCTGGATATCGGCCACGGGAACAGCCGGATCGGCCACCAGGATGCGGGCGCGGCTGGAGAAGGCGAACCACGTGCCGCTAGGACTGCGCAATCCGGTTGGGATGCGCGCTTCCAGCAGGGCTGATTTCACCGGTGCGAACAGGCCGGCCTGATCAGCGGCGTGCAGGCGAGACGCGTCCACGATCAGCAGCACATCGGCAGGGCTGTTGGCGCCTTCGTTGCGCAACCGCTCCAGCAGCGCCTCGTCGCCGGCTTCGATGCGGTTCACGCGAATGCCCGTGGCCTTGGTGAAGTTGGCGTACAGCGCCTCGTCGGTATCGTAATGACGGGCCGAGTAGAGGTTGAGCACCTTGTCCTGCTGGGCAGCGGCTGGAGTCACCAGCGGCAGCATGACGGCGAGGGCGGCGAAGACACGCTTCATGGGGGCTCCCGGCAAAACGATCAGGCCGCCGCGGGGCGGTTGCTGTCGCGCGTGTTGAGGTAGAACAGCACTGAAATCAACACCAGCAGCGTGCCCTGCAGGCCCAGCCCCTGGAGCGTGGGGTGGATTCCCAGCAGGGCAACGGTGGGGCCGGAGACGAGTGTGGCTGGCAGGCGCCCGGCCTCCTGCAGCGCCGCCACCCCTTGCCCGGCGAACACCACCGCCATGAGTGCCAGCAGCGCCGAACTGGCTGCGAAAAACGTCCCCAGCGGCAGGCGGGCACTGAACCGCACGATGAGCAGCGCGGCCGCCACCAGCACCGCGCAGCCCGTGGCGAACCCGGCTAGAACGGCACTGCCGCCGCCCTGCTGCAACAGCGCTTGGTAGAACAACACTGTTTCGAAGACCTCGCGGTACACCGCCATGAAGGACACCAGTGCCAGGCTCCACAGCGTGCCCCTGCCCAGTGCGCCGCTCACCTGGGACTTGATGAAGGCGCTCCAGCGCTGGCCGTAGCTCTTGGAATGCAGCCAGAAACCCACGTACAGCAGCACCGCCGCCGCCAGCAGCGCCACCACGCCCTCGGTGACCTCCCGCTGGGCGCCGCTCACGGCAATGAGGCGCGAGGCGAGCCACCAGGTGACACCGCCCAGGGCCAGCGCGCCGATCCATCCGCCGTGCAGCCACTTCACGCCCTCGTGCCGGCCGGTGCGCCGCAGGAATGCCGCCATGGCCGCCAGCACCAGCACCGCTTCGAGGCCCTCGCGAGCGATGATGATGAAGGCCGAGGCGAACTGCGCCCCCGGCGAGGCTGTGACGCCCTGGAGGCGATCGCGGGCATCCCGCAACAACGTGGCGAGGGTGCCGTGGCGCGCCTCGATTTCTGCCACGGGCGCGGCGCGCTGGATGGCGGCACGAAAGGCCAGCATGTCCGCTTCGATGCGTGGCCGCAGTTCGCGGTCGGCCGCGTCCAGGCGAGCCTCGGCCAATTCCACGCCTTCCAGATAGGCCGCCACGGCACGTTCGTGCGCGCGCCGGGCATCGCCGGTGCGGTAAGCCGCGAGGCTCTCGTCCAGGGCTGCGAGAGCCGTGTCCAGGGCGGTGGAGCCCGCCGGGGAAAGCGCCTCGGGATGGGCGCGCAGCCACGCGAGCATGGCCACCGCCGGTTCGCCGCCGCGGGCGCGCACCGATTCGGGGGTGGCGGCGGTGAGTTCCGCCAGGCTCGGGAAAAGCTCGCGCCCCCGGCCTGCACGCCAGGCGGACTGGCCGG
The DNA here is from genome assembly GCA_044339985.1 of Burkholderiales bacterium. Classification (GTDB taxonomy): domain Bacteria; phylum Pseudomonadota; class Gammaproteobacteria; order Burkholderiales. The sequence goes on from JBIIUM010000101.1 coordinate 6,802, forward strand.
CTTCGCGGTGTGTGTCGTCGAACAGCAAGCCTGCGGTGAAAAAAGCCAGCGCCCAGCGGTCTGCCTCGGGCAGGGCGCCGAAGGCAGCCATGGAGGTACCGGAGATGCCCAAGGTGGTGGTGTTGAAGAGCGCAAGAACACTGCGACGGTCCTGCCGTGCCGGATCGGTGAAGTTGACGGGCCTGGGTTCCAGGCCCGCGGCGGCCGGACCGTCGCCGCGGCCCTGGGAGCCGTGGCAAGCGGAGCAGGATTCCAGGTACAGGGCGCGGCCCCGGGCAAGATCAGGCGCGGCACGCGGCGCCACCGCGAATCCATAGGCCCGGATCAAGGCCTGTCCCAGGGCGCCGGCCGCAGCCGCCACCCGCGCACCGTCAGCCTTGGCGCGCACGTCGGATGCCAGGGAGGCCGCCTGCGCAGCCAGGGCTGGCTGGCGGGGGTGGGCTGGCAGCCGCGCGATGAGTTCGGCCACGTTGTTGCTGAACTCCACCTGCTCGGCATACTCGCCTTCGTCCAGCACCTTGCCCTCACGCACCACGCCGGGATACTCCACCGCCACGTAGTCCAGCAGATGCAGGATGGCCTGTCCCTGGGGCGCCTCGGCGCGCGCGGCGAGGCCGGTTGACAGCAAAAGGGCGGCGACGAACAGACGAAGCATGGTGGGTCCCCGGGAGCCTGGAGGCCGCGGATTCTAGCGGCGCGACCCACCACAGGCCACGGCGCGCGCCGGAAGTTCACACCCCGGATCAGAAGTCATAGCGAAACCCCGCCTGGATGAGCCGCGGCATGCCGGGTACGATGCCGCGGGTGCGATCCACGATGTAGGTCTTGTCGGCGATGTTCTTCACCGCCAGGAACAGCGTCACCCGGTATGCCGACAGCTTGTAGTTGAGCGCGGCGTTGAACACGGTGAAGCTGTCGATGCGTCCGAATTGGCCTGAAGCGCGGTTGCGGCTCTGGTCCGCGCCCGTGCCTGGCATGTTCGGATCGGTGGCGGCGTCGCCCACGTTCGCGAAGTCGGCGAACTGGCTGCCCACGTGCACCGCCTCCACATTCGCGTCCACCCCTGATGGTGTCACGTAGCCCAGCGCGAGCGTGGCGGTATGCCGGGGTGCGTAGGGCAGGCGATTGCCAGGCTGGGAGTTCTGGATCACCTCGCCATTGCTCACCTGCCGAAAGGCCGACTGCTGGTCTGCCACCGGTAGCCAGGTGAGCGCCAGGGTGCCGTAGAAGCCCCCGGGCGCGCCGTAGCGGGCCGCCAGTTCCATGCCCTGGTAGAGCGCACGACCCTCGGACAGGGGCACATTGCCGGCGACGCTGCCCACGGCCACCAGGCGCTCGAAGTCGTTGCGAAACACCGTGGCCTGGATGTTGGTGTTGCGCACGGCGCTGGAGCGAACGCCCAGCTCGTAGTTCCAGCTAAGCTCGGGATTCACGTTGGTGGAGGTGGGCGTGTTGCCGCCCGTGGTGTTGATCTGGTCTTCCACCCGCGGCGGCGCGAAGCCGCGGTGCACGCCAGCGAAGAAGTTGGTGGCAGCATCGAGCTTGTAGTTGGCGCCGAGACTGGGGAGCAGCTTTGCGGTGATCGCCTCGCCGGAGAGGCCGTTGAGACGGTTGTCGCGATGGTTGTCGATGTACTCATAGCGCAGTCCAGGCGCCAGGGTGAGGTCACCGAGCAGCAGCTTGTTCTGGGCAAAGGCCGCATAGGCCACGCTGTCGCGCAGGTTGTCCTCCTGGACCAGACCGTCGCGCGCCACGGGCGTGGCGCCGGCGATCTGGCGGCGCGACTGGCTTTCGGCATGGATGCGCACGCCGGTCTGCAGCTCGTTGGCCACGCCGAAGGCCGAATAGGCATACTGCAAACGCGGCTCGATACCCGCCTGGCTGTAGTTGCGCAGCCGGCCCTCGTTCTGGCGTGTGGGGCTGGCGCCGGCACATTGGGTATTCGGGTCCACGGGCAGCCCCGCGAGACGATCGTCGCGAAAGGCCGTGCCGCACAGGGTGTCCAGGGTGCTGCTCGACTGGCGCCACCAATCGCGCTCGAAATGGCTGCCATAGACGTTGGTGACCAGGCGCGCGGCCTCCGAGAGCTGGATCTGATGGGTGGCTGCGAGGGCGTAGCGGCGCGTGTCGAAAAAGTCATTGGGGAAGGGGTTGTAGCGGGCGCCAAAGTTGTTCCACTCGGCGGCCGTGAGCCCCGTGTAGCCCACCTGGGAGTTTTCCTGGTAGGCGTTGGCACGCAGGATCAGCGTCTGGCGGGTATCGATTTCGATGAGCTTTTTCAGGTTGATGTCATCCACTTGCAACCAGGTGTTGTCTCGGTTGCCCTGGCCTTGCTTGTGCGTGTAGTCGAACAACCAGCCGCCGCCGCCCAGCCGCGCATGGGCGTTGAAATAGTCGCGGCCACCGCCCGTGAGCGTGAGTGAACCCTGGAAGCCGGATGGTGGATCGGGCGTGATGTAGTTCACCACCCCGCCGATGGTTTGCGGCCCGTAGAGCACCTGGCCTGCGCCTTTGAGCACTTCGATGCGTTCGTAGCGCTCGATGGGCGGGTGGAAATAGCTGGCATTGTCGCCATAGGGCGCGTAGGCGAGGGGGATGCCGTCTTCGAGCAGGGTGATCTTGGTGGAGCGCGTCGGGTTCAGTCCACGGATCCCGATGTTGGGCCGCATGGAGAAGCCTTCCTCGTCGCGGGCGTTGACGCCGGGAATCTTGCGCAGTGCTTCGCTGGTGGTGAACACGCGCGACGATTCAAGCGTCTCCTTGTCCAGGATGTAGCCCGCGCCCGGGATGCGGTCCAGGTTTTCCTGCCTGCCGATCACTTCCACCCGCGGCGCCGTCAGGGCGTTGCCCTGCTGGGCGAGAGCGGTGCCGCTCAGAGCGGCCAGGCATGCTGCTCCCAGCGGGCAAAGTGCGCGAGTTGATGCAACGGTCATGAGTAATCTCCCGGGTCAGGCCTGCAACCCCGTGTTGTGAGGGTTCGTGGCTTCCAAAGGCATAAGAACACGAGTATCTTAAAAATAATCATTCTCATTTACAAGACGTCTGAAGACCGTCCCCTGTTCGTGCATCAGAGGCGTAGAGCGTTTTTAAATATTTGACATTGAATGAATGTTTTCTGCGGAAACCGGTTTTTGTCCAATTGATCATGGCGTTCCTTGGGCTGAATAGATCAATCGTTAAGCTGCGCCGCAAACGATTGACAATCATTCTCATTACGGCGTAGCGTTCCCTTGAAGGATTTCTCAACCTTTCAGAGCGTGTCCCGCCATGTACGTTTGCCTCTGCAATGCCGTGACCGAACGACAGATCCGCGAGGCGGTGGATGAGGGAGCGCGGTCCATGCGGGCATTGCGCCAGCAACTCGGCGTTGCTTCCTGTTGCGGCCGATGCGCGCCCTATGCGCGACAGGTGCTGGAAGAGACCCGAGCCTGCACTGCGTCCGCCGCTCAGCCTGCGGCAGCCTGAACGGGGAAACACACCGGCGTTGCGTCCAGCCCATTCTGTCGAGGGCGCGCCCGGGCCCTCGCAATGGGCGCCGTTGCGGAAGAGGTCGCTGCGCTTCGAGTGGCGGGACTGGTGTGAAGGGGCCGCGCCCTACGCGTGTCGCATCAAGAGCTGTTTTCGTTTCCATTCGCGTTCAGCGACATCCGCATGTCTTGGCCTGCGAAACGGTTTCAGCGCCTACAATCCCGCGCAGTTATTTCCCTGGAGCGCTATACCCATGAAAGGCGACAAAAAAGTCATCGGCCACCTCAACAAGGTGCTGTTAAACGAACTCACGGCCATCAACCAGTATTTTCTGCACTCGCGCATGTTCAAGAACTGGGGCCTCAAGAAGCTCGGCGATTACGAGTACCACGAGTCCATCGACGAGATGAAGCACGCCGACAAGCTCATCGAGCGCATCCTTTTTCTAGAAGGTGTGCCAAACCTCCAGGACCTCGGCAAGCTGCTCATCGGTGAGAACCTGGAGGAGTGTCTGAAGTGCGACCTGCAGCTCGAGATGAAGGCTCACCCTGATCTGAAGGCCGCCATCGCCCACTGCGAGTCGGTGGGCGACTACGTGTCCCGGGAACTGTTCGAGCACATTCTCGAAAGCGAGGAAGAACACATCGACTTTCTCGAAACCCAGCTCGACCTGATCGCCCGCTTGGGCATCCAGAACTACACCCAGAGTGCCGTGGGCGATCTCACGCCCTGAACCCGCGCCAGCGCGCCTCGCGGCTTCGCCGCCCGGCGAAGCGCGCGGGGCCCTGCGGCGTTAC
>JBIIUM010000318.1:0-2873 GCA_044339985.1 Burkholderiales bacterium
GGCAAGCCGATGGCGAACCCGCCCTGAGCCGCCCGCCGCGAGCCGGCGACGCCAGCAGGCGTTGGGACTACAATCTCGCAGTGGCAAACAAACAGTCCGTAAAACGAATCAACAGGAGGATCTTTTTCATGCCCAAGGCCCCAGGCCTCTTCCGATCGTGTCTGGCGTTGCTCGGTGCCGTACTGCTCGGCTTCAGCGCCCTGGCCCACGCCCAGGCGGGCAAGCGCCCGAACATCCTGGTGATCTGGGGTGACGACATCGGCCAGTTCAACGTGAGCGCCTACAACATGGGCATGATGGGCTATCGCACGCCCAACATCGACCGCGTTGCCCGGGAAGGCGCGCTGTTCACCGACTGGTACGGGCAGCAGAGCTGCACGGCCGGACGGGCAGCCTTCATCACCGGGCAGTCGCCCATCCGCACCGGCCTCACCAAGGTGGGCCTGCCCGGGGCACCCGAGGGCATGAAGAAGGAAGACCCCACCATCGCCACCATCCTCAAGGCGCAGGGCTACGTCACCGGCCAGTTCGGCAAGAACCACCTGGGCGACCGCGACGACATGCTGCCCACGGCCCACGGCTTCGACGAGTTCTTCGGCAACCTGTACCACCTCAACGCCGAGGAAGAGCCCGAGAACCCCGACTATCCCAAGGACCCGGCCTTCCGCAAGCGCTTCGGCCCGCGCGGCGTGATCCACAGCTTCGCCGACGGCCGCATCACCGACACCGGGCCCCTCACCCGCAAGCGCATGGAGACCGTGGACGACGAGGTCACCGACCGTACCCTCGAGTTCATGGAAGAGGCGCAAAAGGCCGGCAAGCCGTTCTTCATCTGGTGGAACTCCACCCGGATGCACATCTTCACCCACCTCAAGCCCGAGTCGGCCGGCCGGACCGGCCGCGGCATCTACGCCGACGGCATGGCAGAGCACGACGGGCATGTGGGCCGCATCCTCGACAAGCTCGAGGCACTCGGCCTAGCGGAGAACACCATCGTCATGTACTCCACCGACAATGGCGCCGAGACCTTCACCTGGCCCGATGGCGGCACCACCATGTTCCGCGGCGAGAAGAACACCCAGTGGGAGGGCGGCTACCGCGTGCCCGCCATGATCCGCTGGCCGGGCGTGATCCGCCCCGGAACGGTGATCAACGACGTGGGCGCCCACGAGGACATGCTGGTCACCCTGGCCACCGCCGCGGGCGCCACCGGCATCGCGGAGCAGCTCAAGGCGGGCAAGCGCATCGGCCAGCGCAACTACAAGGTGCACCTCGACGGCTACGACCTCGGGCCGGCGCTGCGTGGCGAGGCTCCCTGGCCGCGCCGCGAGTTCATCTACTGGACCGACGACGGCCAGGTGGCGGCGTTGCGTTATGACAGCTGGAAGGTCACCTTCCTGCAGCAGGAGCACGAAGGCCTGAAGGTGTGGCAGCAGCCCTTCACGCCGCTGCGCGCCCCCAAGCTCACCGACCTGCGCGCAGACCCCTTCGAGCGCGCCGAGCAGGAAAACGCCATGGGCTACCAGCGCTGGTACCTGGAGCGCATGTTCGCCATTGCACCGGCGGGCGCCTACGTTGCCCAGTGGCTGCAGAGCTTCCGCGAATTCCCGCCGCGACAGAAGCCCGGCAGCTTCAACCTCGACCGCGTCATGGAAGCGGTGATGTCCAGCTCGCGGCAGTAACCCCCACCCCCCTCGCGCCGCGAGGGGAGCTTCCCAAGAGTGCTGGACGGGTACCGCGTCAGTAGAGCCTCTCGACGCCCTCGTCCAGCACCACCTGCACCAGCTTCGGACCTTCCCGGCGCATCCACGCCGCGCGCAGCACGGGCTCCAGCTCCGCACTGCGGTCCACGCGCACGGCCTCGCAGCCAAACCCCTGGGCAAGGCGCACGAAATCCACACCACCGATATCGTTTCCCGGCGCGCCCGGGATGCCCAGCATGGCACCGAAGGATTTCAGCGCCCCGTAGCCGCCGTTGTCGAAGATCACGAACACGATGGGCAGGTGCAGTTGCGCCGCGGTCCACAGGGCCTGGATGGAATAGAGGCTCGAGCCGTCGCCGCACAGGCACAACACCGGCACGCCGGGGCTGCCCAGCGCCACGCCCACGGCGGCGGGCAGCGCCCAGCCCAGGCCGCCGCTGGCGCCAGCGAAGAACCCGCCGCTGCGCACGATGGGAAAGCGCTCCCGCAGCACACCGCGGTGTGTGGGCACCTCCTCCACCACGATGGCGCCTTCGGGCCGGGTGCGCATGAGCGCATCCATGACCATGGCGCCGTTGGGCCGGTGGGCGGCCGGGGCGGGCCCGGGCGCCGGACGGCCCTGGCCAGGAGCCCGGGCCGCCACGGGCAGGGCATCCAGCAGCGCGGCAATGCCCGCGCCCGGCGAGGCCCGCAGCGCCTGGCCGGCCAGCGCCCGCGCCGCCCCGTCAGCGTCGTCGGTGATCAGCCACAGGGACGCCCCCGGTGGCACCACCGGCCCCTCGGTGTGTACGTGGTAAGTGAACACTGGCGCACCGAGCACCAGGACGAGATCGTGGCCCTCCAGACGCGCGGCCAGCTGCGCGCGCACCGGCGGCAGGTGGCCGGCGAACAGGCGGTGATCCTCGGGAAAGCTGGCGCGCCCTGACATGGGGCTGGCCCACACGGGCGCTTCCAGCCGCTCCGCCAGCGCCACGGCCGCATCCCAGGCGCCGTCCTGGTCCACGGCCGCACCGGCCACGATGACTGGCGCACGGGCGGCAGCCAGGGCAGCGGCCAGTTCGGCCAGCGCAGCCGGGTCGGGCGCGAAGCCGGTGGCCACCGCGCGCATAGCCACCGGTTCGGCCTCGCGGTCCCAGTCGTCCTCGGGAATGGACACGAACACGGGGCCGC
>JBIIUM010000319.1:0-2867 GCA_044339985.1 Burkholderiales bacterium
TGGTGGGCGCTGGCCGCCACGCTGCTGTCGCGCCGCGACCAGCTCGAGGTTTTCGAGCAGGCCTTTCACCTGACATGGGACGCGGCTGGGCGCGGTGAGCGGGCCGCCCCCATGGGCATCCCCGCCACCGCCGAGGCCGCCGGCCGCGTGGCCGAGGCCCACGCCCGCCTTTGCGCCGGCGAACCCCCCGAGGCCCTGCCGCTGGCGCGTACCACGCGCGAGCGGCACTTCCACGCCTCGCTGATGGAGCGCCTGGGCAGCCGCGACTTTGCCGCCATGTCGCTGGAGGAGCTCGCCCAGGTGCGCGAGGCGCTGGCCAGCTTCGAGCTGGTGCTGCCCGAGGTGCCGGTGCGGCGCACCGCACCCGCCGCGCGCGGCCATCGGCCCGACCTGCGCGGCTCCCTTCGCGCCGCGGCCCGCACCGGCGGCGAGGTGGTGCGCTGGGTGAAGCGCGCGCCGCGCCGCCGGCGCCCGCCGCTGGTGCTGCTGTGCGACATCTCCGGCTCCATGAGCCGCTACACCCGCGTGCTGCTGCAGTTCGCCCACGCCCTGGTGAACGATCACGCGCGCGTGCACGCCTTCGTGTTCGGCACACGCCTCACCGACATCACCCGCGACCTGCGCCGCCGCGACGTGGACGCAGCCCTGGAGCGCGTGGGCCGCAGCGCGCCCGACTGGTCGGGCGGCACGCGCATCGGCGCCGCCCTGGAGGCTTTCAACCGGCTGTGGTCGCGGCGTGTGCTGGGCGGCGGTGCCGTGGTCCTGCTCATCACCGACGGGCTGGAGCGCGAGTCCGGCGCCGATCTTGCGGCTCACGTGGAACGCCTGCAGCGCTCCTGCCGCCGGCTGGTGTGGCTCAATCCGCTGCTGCGCTTCGAGGGCTTCGAGCCGCGCGCCGCGGGCGTGCGGGCCATCCTGCCCCATGTGGACGAATTCCTGCCCGTGCACAACCTCCACAGCCTCGCTGCGCTGGCCCGGGCGCTTGCGTCGCACAGTTTCCAGAACACCCGATCCCCCAGGAGCAAGACCCCATGGACATGACCGGCGAGCGTCAGCTCGCGCTGCCGCGGAAGCGCGTGTGGGACGCGCTGAACGACCCCGAGGTGCTGCGCCAGTGCATCCCCGGCTGCGAGACGGTGGAGAAGAGCGGCGAGGACGAATTCCGCATGGCCATGACCGCGGCCATCGGCCCGGTGAAGGCGAGGTTCACCGGCAAGATCAAGCTCTCGGACGTGGTGGCGCCCGAGTCCTACACCATCGCCTTCGAGGGCTCGGGCGGCGCCGCGGGCTTTGGCAAGGGCTCGGCGAAGGTGGCCTTGGCCGAGCACGAAGGCGGCACGCGAATGCGCTGGCAGGCCCATGCCAGCGTGGGCGGCAAGCTCGCCCAGGTGGGCTCGCGTCTGGTGGACGGCGTGGCGCGCAAGATGGCCGACGACTTCTTCGCGCGCTTCGCGCAGGTGGTGGCGCCGCCCGCAGTCGAGGCCGGGAGCGCGCAGGAGGAGCCCGCGCCGGGCGTGCCGCTGTGGGTGTGGATCGCCGCGGCGGTGGTGGCGGTGCTGGTGTTCCTGGCGCTGCGCTGAAGCGCCGTGCCCGGCGTGAGGCGCGGGCGTGCGGAGTGCCATTGAGGGCAGTGCCGCGTCGGCGCTCCGGGAATCTGGGTTGATCCTGGTCGATCGGGTCATGCCACCGGTGCCGGTCACACAATCGGTGCTGTCGTTTCCGATTGCGCTGCGCATCCCGCTGGCGGCGCAACCCGAGTTGCTCATGCCGGTGCTGCGCATGGTGCACCGGGTCATCACGGAGTTTCTGGTGGAGCAGGCGGGCCTGAGACGAGGTACCGCCGACGCGGGCAGCGTCACGCTCATTCAGCGATTCGGCTCGGTGGCGAATCTCAACATCCACCTGCACTGCCTGGTGCTCGGCGGAGTGTAGCGGCGCACCGAGGGCGCACCCCTCTTCGATGCGGCGCGAGCCCCCACCGGCGATGAACTCGCGGGCCTGCTCGAGCAGATCGCTTGGGTCCGCGCGCCGGGGGGGATTGCGCGCCTGGCGGCGCACGGTTGACCAGTCAAGGCACGGTGAGTAACCTTCTTTTGTTGCAATAGCACGTCGCACAGACAGGATCAGCACGTTGCAATTACTGCGTTCGTGATAGATCGTTTGAAATCTCGTCCGCTCACGTTAGGAAGACGCCTTCAATGAAATACCTTCTGGCCCTCTTTGCCGTCTTACTCCTTTGCTCCTGCGGTACCGCTAAGGTCGTAACGGCTACAGAGCGCAGCATCTCGGTGGACGTTTCTGGCACGGAGTGGACTGCTAGTCAGATGCTGAAGAGTGCAACGGGAATCGCCGAGGCGCACTGCGCGAAATTTGGAAGAGCGGCTAGCCTCCAAGGCACGTCGGGGTTTTTGGGTGCCACCAACGTTGTGCATTTCACCTGCCAGTAGAAGCACTGTGGAAGAGTGAGCCTCGGTCCTTGCAGTAGGCGGCTACTTCGGTAGCGGACATGCTGCGAGTGTCGGTCGCGAAAAGGTGACGAGGCTGCCCGCAGGGCTACTACTAGCGCCGCGCCTGTGGCGGGCAGTTGAAGATCCTCACCGCGATGGAAGAGCCGGTGGTGATCGTGGGGATCTTCACGCACCTGGGCCTGGCCGCACGGGCACAGTCGCGTGCCGCAGCGCATGAGTTCTCGCTCGACTACGCAGCCTGATCCAAGAGCAAAAAGACGGTTCCGTGGCAGAACCGACGGGCGTGGTCGACCCGTGATCGGCTGAGGCCGTCAAATCGCGGCGGGTGAACGGTGATCCAGGCCGAAGCCGCGCTTGAATCGTCAATGCGAGGGGGGTGTTCGCCTGGCGGCGCGCGGT
>JBIIUM010000102.1:0-10961 GCA_044339985.1 Burkholderiales bacterium
CTGCCCTCGCGCGCCTGTCGCACCTGTCGCGCACTGCATTTTTCGAGCGCTTCTGCGCCCGGATGGCGCAGACACCGGCGGACTACCTGCAGTGGTGGCGCCTGCAGATAGCCGCGCAGCGCCTGCAGGAAACCCATGACAGCATCGGCAACATCGCCCGCGCGGTTGGCTACAGCGATCCGTCCGCTTTCGCCCGCGCGTTTCGCCGCGCCCAGGGGGTGGCACCGAACGAGTTTCGATCGCTGCGAGGACACCCGTAGCCGTTCGCCACGCCTTGCCCCCGGCACTGCCAGAGCTTGGGGCTGCCGCAGTTCCCACCTCAGGAAAGCCGCAGCGGGCGCTTGTCAAACCGGGCGCTGGTTTGCAACACCTCGCGCACGCGATCCGCCAGTTCCTCCGGCACCCTCCATTCCGGGTGGGTGCGGTAAATCGGCCCGATGCGTTGCAGGCGCGACAGTTCGCCGCGTGCGCTGGCCATGACGGCGGGCAGATCAACGCTGGCACCGTCCCGGGGACGAGAAAACTGCTGTGGCCAGGCTAGCCCCGCCGCTCGCGCCGCCCGCGACTGGTTTCGGCAATTGCACAACGCTCGGGAACTCACCAGCGCGCACTTGCTACCCATGAAAGCCTCGAGCTGGCGGCGGGCCCGTGACAGCCTCTGGCGGAAGGCCGCCTCCCCGATATCCGGGACTTGGGCGGCGGCGCACGCATCGAAGTCAAACACCTCTCCCAGCACGAATGCCGCGCGGCCGTCCACGTCCAGGCACAGCAGCATTCCCTGGTTACACCTCTGCCCCATCTCGCGGACCTCCAGTTCAAGCGCGGGATCGGCCGCCTCGGTAAGCAGCGGCAAGCGCTTGGCAAGGAAGGATCTGGCATCGAGCCTCGATGCCAGATCCACGAAAGATTCCGCGTACCGGGCGCGCCGGGCGAGCCAGGGCCATGTCCGTCGCGTGACTGGCGGCGATGCGAAACGCCCAGGTACGGATGCTGCGCAGCTCGAAGCTGCCGAGCGCCGTGGTGATCTTCATCAGGACTTCCCGCGTAGCGTCCTCCGCGTCGGCGACATTGCCCGGAATACGCAGCGCCAGCCGAAACAGCGGATCCTTCAGCGAACGCAGCAGTTCTTCGAGCGCATCGGCGTCACCGGCCACGGCTGGGTCGGTCCAGGTCAACAACTACGCTTCGGTGGGTACTGTCAACGGGGTTTCCTCCATCGCGCGGCGCGCGTCATCGGCAGTGACGGGCCGGGACACTGTGCCGCCCGAGCCTCCACAGCCGCTTGGACGATTCCCGAATTGGAATGTAACCGCCTGGATTTACCAACATGGCATAGCCGTTACCCCACGCACCCGCCAATGAACCCGGGAATTGCAACAGCGCCGCGCCCCCGCCCTCAGGAAGACAATCCTTGATCGCCTCTCCGCAACAACAACCTCACTCCGAAAAAAACGATTGCGCCAACAATACCGCTGTAGATACAGAGCTCATGCAACGCCGCAACCGGCACAAGACCCAAGAAAGCATTGGATTGCGAGAAGGGGACAAATGGCGCCACGTCGACGTGCATGATGCTGTCCAAAACAACGTGACTGAAAGAGCCGATAAATGCGCTCAAAAAAGCCACCCGCCAGCGGATACCGATTCCCCTTTGCGCGCCATTGGAAAGCACCACCAATCCCCACTGCGCCAGGTACTTTCCAGTGAGTGCGGACCCGACAGCGATGAGAGTTGCGCCCAGGTACGTGTGCGTGAAACCGTGCAGCTTTCCCTCGCCGGTGAGGAGGGTGACCAACGGTTGGACATCCATGACGACTTGAGACCAACCGAACACCATCAGGCTGAAGCTCCCCTGGAGTATCGCCTTCACCAGGATACCCGGCCCCATGTGAAAGGGAGTGAATGGCACGATTTTCCTTTTCGCAGTTGTATCAGGCCAGCAAGGCTGCCAAGCTCACCGGGGTCAATTCCGCAACCAGGGCACGCAGGGCCGCGCGGCGGCGCCCCCTACTCTTTGCGCTGGAAAGCGAGGGTTACGGATGCGCCTCCAACCCCGCATGACAGGCCCGGAGATCATGGGTGGACCTGCTTCGGCGATCTCCACCGCTTCAGCGACTCCGGGTTTTTCGCGTGGGAATGAGTAGGGCAACACCACCCGAGCGCAGCGCGTTCCCCGCCGATTCGGCTGGGCTGCGAGCACGAACGACCCGGGCACGACTCGTCGGACGCGCATCCCTGCCATGCCGAACGGGACAGGTCGGTAATGAGGCCGGTGTCGACCGGGTACCGCCAGACTACCTCGCCGCCTGCGGAATCATGTCGTTGCGGCTTGGGCCGATGCCGCTTTCCTGGAACACCGTCTCGCCTTCGAGCACGGCGCTGAAGTGCGGCATGCCTGCGGGCACCACGTAGAAGCTGCCCGCCGGGAAGGGGATCAGCTTCGATTCGTCCCACTCGGCGCCCACTGCCGACCAGTAGGTGCCCTCCAGCACGGTGATCACGCGATCGTCGGGATGGGTGTGGGGCATGAGCTTGTGGCCCGCCGCGGCGCGCACGCGGAAGGTGAAGGCACCCGGCGCCTCCTGGCCGCCCTGGATGAAGGCGCGCTGAAGCGGTGGTTCCTTGCGCACCAGCTTCCAGTCGATGCGCTCGGGGGTCACCACAAGGAACGCATCGGCGGCCGTCGCAGGCATGGCCGCCGCGGCGCAGGCGGCGAGGACGAGGCTTCGAAGCAATCGCATGCGCGGCTTCCTCGTGTTCACCGGACGTGCCCCGGCAGCCAGGTGGTGAGCGGCGGGAACACGATGGTGAGCAGCAGCACCACCAGCGCCCAGCCCAGGAAGGGCAGCACCTGCCACATCACCGGTGTGATGCGCACCTTGCCCACGCTGGAAACCACGAACAACAGCAGGCCGATGGGCGGATGCATGAGGCCGATCATGAGGTTGAGCACCACCACGGCGCCAAACTGGATGGGGTCGATGCCCAGCTGCGCGCCCAGCGGAATGAGCACCGGCAGGAAGATGATCATGGCCGGCAGCGGCTCGATGATGCAGCCGATCAGCAGCAGGAAGGCGTTGATGATCAGCAGCACCACCACCGGGCTGTCGGACCACGACTGGATGGTGCCCACCACGGTGGTGCTGATCTGGCTTTCAGCCACCAGCCAGCTGAAGGGGCCGGCGGCGGCCAGCAGGAACAGGATCACGCCGGTGGAGCGGCCCGCATCGGCCAGCAGTCTGGGCAGTTCGCGCAGCTTGAGCCCGCGGTACACGAACAGGCTGACTCCAAGGGCATAGAGCACCGCCACCACGGCGGCTTCGGTGTCGGTGGTGAGACCGAAGCGGATGCCGCCAATGATGATGACGGGCATGAGCAGCGCCCATCCGGCGCGGCCGGTAGCGCGGGCCTTGTCGGGCCAGGGCACGGGCGGACGGCTGGGGTAGTGGCGCAGCCTCGCCACGATCGAGCAGATCACCATGAAGCCCGCCGCCAGCAGCACCCCGGGCACGATGCCGGCCATGAACAGCTTCACCACCGACTGGCTGGCGAGCTGGGCATACACCACCATGGGAATGGAGGGCGGGATGATGGGCCCCAGCAGCGCGCCGGCGGCAATCACCGCGCCCGCGAAGCCCTCGCCGTAACCCTCGCGCTTCATGGCGGGGATGAGCGGCTTGCCGGTGGCCACGGCATCGGCCACCGCCGAGCCCGACACGCCTGCCATCACCAGGTTGGTCAGGATGGACACGTGCCCGAGGCTGCCGCGGATCCGGCCCACCATGGCCTGCGCCCAGTCGATGAGACGCAGGGTGAGGCCGCCGCGGTTCATGAGTTCGCCGGCCAGGATGAACAGCGGCACCTGCACCAGGGCGTAGGTGTCGACCCCGGCGATCATGGACAGCGGCATCATGGCCGGGTCCACCTCGTTGCCGCGGTACTCCACCCCCAGGAAGGCCGCCAGCAGCATGGAGTAGCCCACGTCGAAGCCCACCAGCAGGGCGAGCATGAAGGCCACGAACAACAACAGCATGGTCAGTCAGCCTCCACGTGGGAAGCCTGGGGCACCGGCCGGCCCGACAGCCGCAACGTCAGGCGCAACCCCAGAAAGACCATGGTGAGCAGGCACGACACGAACAGCGCGATGGCCGGCCAGGCTTCGGAGATGACCGTGCCGAGGCGCTCCTGATCGCGGCCGATCTCCACCAGCCGCCAGCCGTGCCAGGCGATGAGCGCCGCCAGCGCCATCATGGTGAGTTCGAACAACACCTCCAGCACCAGGCGCACCGCCCGCGGCAGACGGCTGTCGATGAGGTCCACGCGGATGTTGGCGCCATTCTTCACCGCCAGCGCGAAGCCGATGAATGTGAGCCACACCAGCAGCACACGGGCATACTGGTCGGGGGCGGGCATGGGCAGCGTGACCACGTGCCGGTCCACCAGCGACGAGGCGACGATCACCACCAGGCCGGCCACCAGGATGGCCACGAGCAGATCCAGGAGCCGCTCCGCCAGGCGCAGGGCGTGGTCGATGCGGTCGATCAAGACAACCCTCTGGATGCAGTGAAGGGGGTCAGGCACCGCGGCTCTGCCCGCACTGCGGCTTGCAGGCTCATGGAACCCGCCTTGGCTCCGCACCCCGCCTACTTCTGCGCGTCGCGGATGCGCTGCACCAGCCCCTCGGGCCAGACCTTGCCCTCGTAGGCCTTGTGCACGTCGGCCCAGGCCTTGCGGAATGCCTCGCGGTCGGGCACCACGTACTGCAGGCCCACCTTCTTCAGCTCTTCCATGCCCTTGGCGTCGAATTCCTCGCCCAACCGGGTGGCGAGCTGCCCTCCCTCCAGGGCGGCTTTGCGGAACAGGGCCTTTTGTTCGGGCGTGTAGCTCTTCCACTTGCGCTCGGAAACGTGGAAGGCGCCCATGTCGTAGGCGTGGTCGGTGGCCGACCAGAACTTGGACACTTCGTGAAAGCGGAACGACAGCGTCAGGTCGAAGCCGTTGTCCTGGCCCTCCACCTGGCCCCGGGACAGCGCCATGTAAACCTCGTTGAGGCCCAGCGGCACCACCTTCACGCCGAGCTTCTCGAAGGTGTCCCGGAAAATCGGGATGGGCGGAATGCGCAGCCGCATGCCGTTCAGGTCTTCGGGCTTGCGGATCGGCCCCTTGGTGGTGACGATGGCGCGGGGGCTGCGATCACCGCCCACAGCGAATACCCGCACGCCACCGGCCTGGGCGCATTGGTCGAACAGCTCGGCGAAGATGGAGCCGTTGAGCACCTCCTCGGCAGCGCGTTTGCTCTTGTACAGGTAGGGCACGTAATTGACATTGAGCTGCCCGCAGCCCTTCACCTGCCCGAGGTTGCCGGGGCCCAGGTAGGCCATGTCCACGGTGCCCAGCTGCATGCCCGCGATGAGCTGCTGGATGTCGCCGATCTGGCTGTCGGCGTAGACCTGCACCTTGATGGCGCCCTTGGATTCCGCTGCCACCACCTCGGCGAACTTCTCCGCACCGCGGTGCAGGTTGCTGCCGGTGACGAAGGGCGTGCCCAGACGGATGTTGAGCGTATCGGCAGCGGCCACGCTGGTGGCCAGCAACGCCGCGGCGGCGGCGCACAGTCGCAATGACGGATACATCCCTGCCCTCCCCTGTTGGTTGACCGCGGCGCCCCCCCCGCGCACGGGCTGCGTGCGCCAAGAGCCGGATCAGTCCGCTTTCTTGAAATCGAAATCCAGCACCAGGTAACGGCGACCCGTGAGGTCCTTGGTCCTGGTGATGGTTTCGCCGCCGTACTCGACTTCGAAGGTCCAGCGTCCGGAGGAGGTGTTGGCGTAGAACAACGGGCCTTCCGAGACCGCCTCCAGCAGCGCGTCGCCCTTGACGTCACGGATGGTTACCTTGACGCCGCTGATCTGGGTGTGCTCGCCGCCCTGGGTGAACAGCAACTGTACCGGGTACCTGGGGGCCACCTGTTCGAAGGCCTTGGCTTGGTCGCCCAGCCCGCCCGAGATGTAGGCAATCCCGCTTTGCTTGCGCACCTTGATGCCCAGGGCGGCCTCATCCGCCAGGGCAGACGCGCAAAACGCCACGGCGAGCAGTGCAGAGGCCATGGGCAGAGGCAGTTTCACGGGCGAACTCCGGTGAGGTGACTGCCTCCGAGAATAGCACGCGAGCCTTCGCAAGCGACGAGGCCGGGCAATGCCCGGCCTCGCGATTGTCGGCAGGGCTGCGCGCGCCCTCAGTTGGCCGGGCGGGCGGGCTCCGGCGCCTTTGCCTGCTCGTCGCCACAGTACAGCGCCATGGCCTCGTTATGGCACCAGTGGGCATTCATGTTGAAGTTGGCCCGCAGGCAATCGAAGATGTATTTGCCCATCTCCTCGGTCCAGTGGCAGGTGGCGCGCCGGGTATGGAAGCGCTCGAGGGTGTTGGTGATGGACTTCTTGTCCTCTTCGGCGGCCGGCGCATCGGCAGCGCTGGCGGGGAGGCATTGCAACGTCAGCACGGCGAGCGCGGCAGCGAGCATGGTTTTCATGGCGGGATTCCTGGCAGTATCGGATGGGGACCTTCGCGGCGCAGGCCCTCCCAAGCATGAGTCCGCGAAAGGGTGGCGATTGTAGCCCAGGCCCGGCAGCCAAAGACCGGGCGGGTTAGTCGGCGTCGGGCTGCGCCGCGGGCGCGGCCTGGCGAAACGCGTCAAGGGCGTTGCAGGCAGCGTCGATGCGCACGATGGTGGGAAAGGGCGTCAGGTCCACCTGGAAACGGCGCGCATTGGCCACCTGCGGCACCAGCACCACGTCGGCAAAGCCGGGCGTGTCGCCGTGGCAGTAGATGCCCGTGCCCGGCTCACCGGCGAGCCGCCGCTCCAGGGCCGTGAAGCCGGTGCTGACCCAGTGCCGGTACCAGGCGAGCTTCTGCTCCTCGGTGATGCTCAGCACCTCGGTGAGATACTTGAGAACCCGCAGGTTGTTGAGCGGGTGGATTTCGCAGGCGCTGATGAGGGCGAGGGAGCGCACGCGGTTGCGGGCCAGCGGCTCCTGGGGCAGCAGGCGCGGTTCGGGATGGGTTTCGTCCAGGTACTGCAGGATGGCGAGCGACTGGTACAACCGTCGGCCGCCGTCCTCAAGCACCGGAACCAGGTGCTGCGGATTGATGGCGTCGAACTCTGGCTCGAACTGACTGCCCCGGGCAATGTGCACCGGGATGTACTCGTAGTCGATGCCCTTCAAGGCCAGGCCAATGCGCACGCGATAGGCGGCGGAACTGCGGAAATAGCTGTAGAGCTTCACGGATTCTCCTCGGTTGCGGGGGCTGCCGGATGGGCATGCAGCTGGCGGTAACGCCATAGCAGGCCTGCGGCGGTACACATATCCTCGGTGTCGTCGAAGCACGGCACGCCCGCCTGCGCGAGCGTGGCGAACCACTGGGCCTTGTGCTCAAGCGTGCCCATCATGGAGTGCAGCACGGCCACCGGCGCGCCCGCCGCCACGCGCGCCAGCGATTGCACCACGGGCTGCGCGTCCACCATGAAGGGCACCACGTGCACCATGAGCACCGCATCGAGGCGGCCTTGCATGTGCTCGAGCACGGCAGCCAGCGCGGCCTCAAAACGGTCTTCGCGCGCATCCGCCAGCAGGTCGACAGGGTTGGCCACGGCCGCCTCAGGGGGCAGCGTGTCGGTCAACCGCCGTTCGAGGGACGCGGGCAGCGGCACCAGTTCCAGGCCTTCGGCAACGGCACGATCGGCCGCCAGCACGCCGGGTCCGCCGGAATTGGACAGGATCAGAACGCGCCCGCCGGCACCCCGCGGCAGCAGCCCGAACACCTTGCCCGCCAAGCGCAGCTCCCGCAGGCTGTCCACCCGCAGCACACCGGCACTGGCCAGGAACGATTCCACCTGGGCGTCCGCGCCCGGGCTCGCACCGGTGTGGCGAAGGGCCGCGGCACCGCCAGCGGCAGTGCGTCCGCCCGCCAGAGCGATCACCGGCTTGCGGCTGGACACCCGGCGGGCTACGGCGGCAAAACGGTCGGCATCGCCGAAGGATTCCGCGTACAGCAGAATCGCCTTGCATTGGGGGTCTTCGCCAAGATGGTCCAGGTAATCGGCCATGGCCACTTGCATGCCGTTACCCACCGACACCACCGCCCCCAGCGGAATGTCCAGGGCGTGACTGGCGGCGATCATCTCCTCGGCAACGGCGCCGGACTGGGACACCAGCGCCACCGGGCCGCCACGGGGAAGGTCACGAAAGAAGGTGGCGGCAAAGGGCCGGGAGGAGTCGAGCAGATTCACCACGCCCGCGCAGTTGGGGCCTGCCACGAGCAGGTCGTGGTCCCGCGCCAGGCGGCGCAGCTGCTCGTCGCGCGCGCGGCCCTGCGCCCCGGCCTCGGCGAAGCCGCCCGGCAGGATGAGCAGGTTGCGATGACCGCTGCGGGCCGCCTCCTGCGCCACGTCCAGGATCGACTCGGGCCGTACCAGCACCGCCACCAGGTCGGCGGGCGGCTGGACATCCTGGAGCGAGGCAACCGCGGGCAGCCCCTGGATCACGCCGCCCTTGGGATTCACCGGCACCACCCGGCCGCGGAAACCGCACAGTCGCAGGTTGCGCAGCACCGCGCCACCTGAACTGCTGGGACGCTCGCCAGCCCCCACCACGGCGATGGAAGCAGGGTTGAGGATGCGCTCCAAGCGCCCGCCGGGGTTGGCGGCGCCCGCAACCGCAACAGCATCAGCACCGCGCAATCGCCGGCCGATGGAAGCGAGCGCATCGCCATCGCCGAATCCGCCCGCCTTGGTCACCAGCCAGCGCGCGCCGCCCGCCAGCGGCAATCGCGCGAAGGCGATGCCGGGCATGAGTTCGCCGCCCACTTCCAGGCTGGCAACACCGGCCGCGGCAAGCAGCGCCAGGGCCGTATCGCCCCCCGTGGCCACCACCGCGCCCACGTCGGGCGAACCGGCCAGCGCAAGGGCAGCCTGGGCCAGCCGCCCCGCCACGGCCTGGGCATCGTCGGGCCGCGCCGGATCGGCAGTGGTGGCCAGCAACACCAGATCACCCCCAGGCGGCGGCGCACCGTGCCAGTGGCCATCGGGCGCGTCCAGCACCACCGCACCCGCCCGCACGAGGGTCTCACACTGCTCGCGCGCCGCCTCGGCCCGGGAGCCCACCACATACAGCACCCGTCCGCGGCAGTGGGGCGCGGACACGGCACCGCCGGGCTCGCCCACGGCGCGGGCCAGCGCCCCGGTGAGGCCCGCGGAGCCCACCAGCAGACAGCGGGCGGCCTGCGCCAGGCCTTGAGCAGCGGCCGCGTCGAGATCGGTGTCGGCATGGCCGTCGAGCACCTCCACCGGCTGACCCGCGAAGGCCTCGGGCAGCGGCGCAGCGAGGGCCGGAGACAGCGCATCGCGGGCGAAGGCGGTTTGAGCGAGCGGCCGTCCGTGCACCTGCACCACGCCACCGTGCACCGTGCGCCCCTGCGCGGGAAATGCGGTGGCCACCAGCGCCCGCGGCCGTGCGCAGCCCTGCAGCGCCGCGAGGGTTTCAGCCACCACGTTGCCGCGCAAGGTGGAATCCACCTTCTTGATGACGAGCTCGAAGCTAGACGCCCGCAAAGCGGCACAGGCGGCGAGCACCTGATCGGCGGCGCGCGCCGCGGGCAGATGGCGCGAGGCGGTGTTCACCGACACCACCCGCACGCCAGCCAGCGCAGACGGATCCAGGCCGACGGGCTGCACCACCACGCGGGTGGTCAGCCCGCATGAGGCGAAGGGCCCGGCGGCATCCATGGCGCCGGTGAGATCGTCGGCGAGGACCAGGATGCGCGCTGGGGCGTCCACGGGGGCTTGGCGCCGCGCCGGCGCGATCAGACGTGGACGCGATCGGCCATCATGCGCGCGTAGGCGATGGCCGCGTTCATGTTGGTGTGATCGGCCTTGCCGGTCCAGGCGATGTCGAAGGCCGTGCCGTGATCCACGGAGGTGCGGCGGATGGGCAAGCCCAGGGTGACGTTGACGGTGGTGTCGAAGGCGATCAGCTTGGTGGGAATGTGCCCCTGGTCATGGTACTGCGCCACCACCAAATCGAACTCGCCGCGCAGTGCGCGGTAGAACACCGTGTCGCCGGAAATCGGGCCCCGGGCATCCATGCCCTCGGCGCGCGCCGCCGCCACGGCGGCGTTGATGCGCTCGATCTCCTCGGTGCCGAAGATGCCGCCTTCGCCACAATGGGGGTTGAGGCCGGCCACCGCGATGCGCGGCGAGTCCACCCCGAGAAAGCGATAGTGGTGCCAGCCGGTGCGAATGGTGTCGAGCACGCGTTGTGAGGTGGCGCGCTCGGTGGCGCCCTTGAGGCTCACGTGGGTGGAGACGTGAATGGCGGCGAGCTTGTCGCTGGCCAGCAGCATCCACGAAGACTTGGTGCCCGTGAGCGTGGCCAGCAACTCGGTGTGGCCATCGTAGTGATGGCCCGCGGCGTGCAGCGCCGCCTTGTTGAGCGGGGCCGTGACGATGACGGCGATGCTGCCCTCCTGGGCGAGGCGCACCGCCTTTTCCACGTAGCGGTAAGCTGCCTCGCCGCCAGCCGCACTCAGCGTGCCATCGGCAATCTCGTGCTCGCCTTCGGTGGGCACGTGGAACACTGGTACCGAACCGGCCGCCGCACTGTCCGGCGCGTGGGCAAAGCGCAGACCCGCGCCCAGCAGGCGATCGGCGCGCTCCAGCTTGGAGACATTGCCGATCACGGCCGAGCGAGAACGCTGTTCCTCCGGCATGGCAGCCAGGGCCTTGACGATGATCTCGGGTCCGACCCCGGAGGGATCGCCCATGGTGATGCCCAGCATGGCCGCCTGTGTCATGGCACTGGAGGTGAAGGAAGAACGGGCGCGCAGTATACGCGGCGCCCTTCGGCCACCCCGCTCACTCGGGCGACAGGGTGGCGCGCACGTCGGCTGCGGTGGCCGGCTGCGCG
>JBIIUM010000103.1:0-10882 GCA_044339985.1 Burkholderiales bacterium
CGAAGGGGCCGGGCCCTCTGTTGCCATCACCGCTGCTCCTCGAACCACCGGTACAGCGCTGGCACCACCACCAACGTGAGCAGGGTGGAGGAGATCAACCCGCCGATCACCACCACGGCCAGAGGGCGCTGCACCTCGCTGCCCGGTCCGGTGGCGAACAGGAAGGGGATCAGGCCCAGCATGGCCACCGTGGCCGTCATGAGCACCGGGCGGAAGCGCTGCGCGCAGCCCTGGGCGATGGCCTCCTCCTGGGGAAGGCCCTCCTCGCGCAGGCCGCGGATGTAGGACACCAGCACCACGCCGTTGAGCACCGCGATGCCCCAGAGGGTGATGAAGCCCACCGAGGCCGGCACGGACAGGTACTCGCCCGTGACGAACAGTGCGAACACCCCGCCGATCGAGGCGAAGGGCAGCACGGTGATGATCAGCGAGGCGAAGCGCAGCGAATTGAACATCACGAACAGCAGGAAGAAGATCGCCGCCACGGTCACGGGGACGATGATCATCAGCCGTGCCATGGCGCGCTCCATGTTCTCGAACTGGCCGCCCCACACCAGGTAGTAGCCCTCGGGCAGCTTCACTTCGCGCGCGATGGCCTCCTGGGCCTCGGCCACGTAGCCGCCGATGTCGCGACCGGAGACGTTCGAGCCCACCACGATGCGGCGCCGGCCGGTCTCGCGGTTGATCTGGGCGGGGCCGTCGAGGATGCTCACGGTGGACAGTTCGCGCATGGGCACCAGGGCGCCGGCCGGGCCCTGAAGCAGCGAATCGGCGATCACGTCGGGCTGCTCGCGGAACTCCGGCGGGTAGCGCACCACGGCCGGGAAGCGCCGTTCGCCCTCGTAGATCTCGGTGGCGATGCGCCCGCCCATGGCGGTCTCGATCAGGTCGTGCACGTCGGCGGCGTTCAGGCCGTAGCGGGCCATGGTGCGCCGGCGGATGTCCACGGTGAGGTACTGCTGCCCGGTGAGCCGCTCCACCCGCAGGTCCTGGGTGCCGCGCACCTTGTTGAGCACGCGCGCGATGTCGTCGCCCACGGCCTTGAGGGCCTCCAGGTCGTCGCCGAAGATCTTGATGGCCACCTGGGAGCGCACGCCGGTGACCATCTCGTCCACGCGCTGGGCGATGGGCTGGTGCATGATCAGGCTGATGCCCGGCAGGTCCTTGAGCTTCTCGCGGATGACGTTCTCGAAGTCCTCCTGGCTGTGGAAGCCCTCCGGCCACTGGTCGCGCGGCAGCAGCGACACCACCGGGTCGGAATCGGTGTGCGGCTGCGGGTCGGCGGGGCTCTCGCCGCGGCCCACCTTGTTCACCGTCATGCGCACGCCGGGGATCGCGGCGATGCGCCGCGAGGCCTCCATCTCGATCTTCATCACCTCGTCGAAGGCCATGTTGGGCATGCGCGAGATGGCCGGCGTGATGGTGTTCTCCTTCAGGGTCGGGATGAAGGACTTGCCCAGGAAGGGGAACAGCGCGACGCTCGCCAGCAGCAGCGCCACGGCCGTGAGCACGGTGGTGCGCGGGCTCGCCAGCGCGCGGTGCAGCAGCGCGAGGTAGTGGCGCTTGAGGAAGCGGATGGGGCGCGTGTCCTCCTCGGCGCCCGGGCGCAGGAAGTAGGAGCACAGCGCCGGCGTGAGGGTGAGCGCGAGCACCAGGGAAACCGTCAGCGCGATGGCGATGGTGTAGGCCAGCGGCGCGAACATCTTGCCTTCCATGCCCTCGAGGGTCATGAGTGGCAGGAACACCAGGATGATGATGCCCACCCCGAAGATCACCGGCTTGGAAACCTGGGACACCGCCTCGAGCACCACCCGGGTGCGGGGCTCTCCGCGGCGGTGTGACAGCTGGGCGAAGGTGTTCTCCACCACCACCACGGCGCCGTCGACGATGAGGCCGATGGCGATGGCCAGGCCGCCCAGGGACATGAGGTTGGCGGAGATGCCGTAGCGGTTCATCACCATGAAGGTGATCAGGGGGGCGAGGCACAGCGAGGCCACCACGATCAGGCTGGAGCGCAGGTCGCCCAGGAAGACGAACAGCACCACGATCACCAGCGCGATGCCTTCCATCAGCACCTTGGTGACGGTCCACAGGGCCGCGTCCACCAGTTCGGTGCGGTCGTAGAAGGGCACGATCTTCAGGCCGCCGGGGAGCATGCCCTTGCCGTTGATCTCGGCCACGCGCTTCTGCACCCGGCCCACCACCTCCTTGGCGTTGCCGCCACGCAGCATCATCACGATGCCGCCCACCGACTCGGTGACGCCGTTCTTCACCAGCGCCCCCACCCGCACCGCCGAGCCGATGCGCACCTCCGCCACGTCGCGGATGAACACCGGCGTGGCGCCTTCCTCCTTGAGGACGATGTTGCCGATGTCCTCGATGCTGCGGATCAGGCCCAGGCCGCGCACCAGCAGCTGCTCGTCGCCCGCGGCGATGACGCCGCCCCCGGAATTGGCGTTGTTGCGCTCCAGGGCTTCCACCACCTGGGACAGCGTCAGCCGGTAGTGGCGCATGCGCTCCGGGTTCACCAGCACCTGGTACTGCCGCTCGAAGCCGCCCTGGGAGTTGATCTCGGCCACGCCGGGAATGGAGCGCAGCAGCGGCCGCACCACCCAGTCCTGCGCCACGCGGCGCTCCATCAGCTCGGCCTCGGTGAGGGCGCGGCTGCCGTCGTCGTCGCGCTCGAGGGTGTACTGGTAGACCTCGCCGAGGCCGGTGCTCACGGGCCCGAGGACCGGGGTGACGTCCATGGGCAGGCGGCCGCGCACCTCGAAGATGCGCTCCATCACCAGCTGCCGCGCGAAGAACACGTCCACGTCGTCGCGGAACACCAGCGTCACCAGCGACAGGCCGTTGCGGTTGATGGAGCGCATCTCCGTGAGCCCCGGCAGGCCGGTCATGCCGATCTCGATGGGTACCGTGATGAAGCGTTCCACCTCCTCGGGCGAGCGCCCCGGAGCCTCGGTGGCCACCTGCACCTGCACGTTCGTGACGTCCGGGAAGGCATCCACGGACAGGCCCTGCATGGCGCGCAGGCCGAAGGCGGCCAGCGCAACCGCCACCACCACGAGGATGATGCGCTGCTGGAGGCAGAAGCGGACTAGGCGATCCATGAGGGCGGGGGAGAGGGTCCGCGGGGGGGCACTGACGATTTCGATTGTAGGGTCCGCACGCCCCGTTCCCTAGGGGAATTTGGGCATGCGGACTGTATCAGGGCGCCGGTGTGGCGGCGCGGGGCAGTGGCGCTGCCACCGGCGCGGCCTCCCGGCGGGCACCCGTGCCGGACTCAAACAGCTTGAAGAGGGCCGGCACGAACAGCATGGTCAGGAAGGTGGCGGTGATCACCCCGAACACCACCACCGTGGCGAGCGGGCGCTGCACCTCGGAGCCCAGCCCGGTGGTCAGCAGCATGGGCACCAGGCCGATGTTGGTGAGCGCGGCGGTCATGAGCACCGGACGCAGGCGGTGCTGCGAGCCCTCGTAGATGACCTTGTCCAGCGGGTAGCCCTCTTCCTTGAGGTGCAGGAAGTGGGCCACCAGCACCACGCCGTTGATCACCGAGATGCCCCACAGAACGATGAAGCCGATGGAGGCGGGCACGGAGAGGTATTCGCCGGTGACGAACAGCCCCAGGATGCCGCCGATGGAGGCCTGGGGCAGCACGGAGATCACCAGCACCGCGTACTTGAGCGATCCGTAGAGCATGAACAGCAGGAACAGGATGGCCAGGATCACGATGGGGATGATCACCGCCAGGGTGCCCATGGCGCGCTGCATGTTCTCGTACTGCCCGCCCCAGACGATGGAATAGCCCTCGGGCAGGTCCACCCGCGAGGCGATCTTCTCCTGGGCTTCCTTCACGAAGCTGCCCAGGTCGCGGTTGGCGATGTTCACGCCGATGAACATGCGCCGCTGGCGGTTCTCGCGCGAGATCTGGGTGGGGCCGTCCACCGCGCGGATGTCGGCGATGCTCTTGAGCGGCACGGTGGCGCCGTTCAGGGTGGGCACCAGGATGCTGCCGATGGCGTCTTCCGACTCGCGGAACTCGGCCGGGAAGCGCACCACCGCGGCGAAGCGGCGCTGGCCCTCGAACACGAAGGTGGCCACCTTGCCGGCCAGCGCCGTCTCGATGATGGTGTTCACGTCCGAGACGTTGATGCCCTGGCGGGCGATGGCCTGGCGGTCGATGGTGATGGTGTAGTACTGCTGGCCGCCCACCAGCTCCACGCGAAGGTCCTTGATGCCCTGCACGGTGCGCAGCACGGTGGCGATGCGATCGGCCTTGTCGCGCAGCACATCCATGTCCTCGCCGAAGATCTTCACCACGATCTGGGCGCGCACGCCCGAGAGCAGCTCGTCCACGCGCTGCTGCACGGGCTGGGAGATCATCAGGTCCACGCCGGGAAGATCCTTCAGCTTCTCGCGGATGGCGTTTTCGAAGTCAGACTGGGTCCAGCCATCGGGCCACTGGCTGCGGTCCACCATGTTCACGATGGGGTCGGACTCGTTGGGCATCTGCGGGTCGGCGGGCGAGTCGCCGCGGCCCACCCGGCCCATGGCGCCGGCGATGCCGGGCACGCTCATGATGCGCTGCATGGCCTCGCGCTCCACCCGCACCGTTTCGTTGAAGGAGATGTTGGCGAAGCGGATCAGTCCGGGGACGATGGCTCCCTCCTGCATGATGGGGATGAAGGCCTTTCCCAGGAGGGGAATGAGCAGCAGCGAGCCGAAGAACGAGGCCACGGTGATGCCCACCACCTTTTTCGGGTGGGCAATGGCCCACTGGAGCATGGGCGTGTAGGGGCGGCGGATCCAGCGCATCAGGCGCGTGTCTTCCTCGGCGCCGCCCTTCAGGAAGTAGGCGCACAGGGCCGGCGTGATGGTGAGCGCCAGAAACAGCGAGGCCACCAGGCCCAGCGCCAGGGTGATGGCCAGGGGCTTGAACAGCTTGCCCTCCATGCCTTCCAGGGCCAGAAGGGGCACCAGCACCAGGATCATCACCGCGATGCCGAACATCACCGGCACGCCCACCTCGCCCGAGGCCGCCACCACCATGCGCAGGCGGTCTTGCAGGGTCTGGGGCCGGCCGTGACCCAGCCGTGAGTAGACGTTCTCCACCACGCAGATGGCCCCGTCGGTGATCAGGCCGATGGCGATGGTGAGCCCGGTGAGCGACATGAGGTTGGCCGACATGCCCAGATATTTCATGGCGATGAAGGTCATGAGCGGCGCCACGATGAGCGTGTTGCTGATGATCAGGCAGGAGCGAATCTCGCCCATCAGCAGGAACAGCACCAGGGTCTTGAGCAGCAGCGCCTTGGTGATGACGCCGATCATGGTGCTGATGGAGCCGTCCACGATGAAGGAGCGGTCGTAGAAAGGCTTGATGCGCAGCCCGCCCGGCAGCAGGTTCTGGGCGTTGATCTGCTCCACCTTCTTCTTGATCTCGCCGGTGATCTGCTTGGCATTGCCGCCCTTGAGCATCATCACGATGCCGCCCACGGCCTCGGTCTTGCCGTCCTTGATCAGCGTGCCGTAGCGCACCTCGTGGCCGATCTTCACCTCGGCCACGTCGCGCATGTAGATGGGCGTGCCCGAGATCTCCTTGACGATGATGTTGGCGATGTCGGAGATGTCGTCGATCAGCCCCACACCGCGGATCAGGTACTGGTCGCTGCCATGGGGCAGGATGCCGCCGCCGGTGTTGCCGTTGTTCTGCTCCAGGCGCTGCACCAGCTCGTTGACGCTGATGCGGTAGTGGCGCAGGCGGTCGGGGTTTGGCAGCACCTGGTACTGGCGCACCAGGCCGCCCAGGGAATTCACGTCGGCGATGCCGGGAATGGAGCGCAGCAGGGGCCGCACCACCCACTCCTGGACGGTGCGCCGCTCCATGAGCTCGGCCTCGGTGAGCGCGCGGTCGCCGTCGTCGGGCTTCTCCAGGGAATACTGGTAGATCTCGCCCAGGCCGGTGGACACGGGCCCCAGCACGGGCACCACGCCGGCGGGCAGGTTGCCGCGCACCTCGATGATGCGCTCCAGCACCAGCTGACGGGCGAAATAGGTGTCCACGTCGTCGCGGAACACCACGGTGATGAGCGACAGGCCGTTGCGGTTGAGGGAGCGCATCTCGGTGACGCCCGGAATGCCGGTGAGGCCCAGCTCCAGGGGCACGGTGACGAAGCGCTCCACCTCTTCGGGCCCCAGGCCCGGGGCTTCGGTGGCCACCTGCACCTGCACGTTGGTGACGTCGGGGAAGGCGTCCAGAGTGACGCTGGGCAGGGTCTTGATGCCGAAGGCGACAAGGGCCAGGGTGAGCACCACCATGACCAGACGCTGGTTGGTGGAGGCGCGGATGACTGCGTTGATCATGGCGGTGGCGTCGGGTTGGGGCGGGAGCGGGCGGGCGGTGGGCCCGCCGCGGTCTCACTGCAGGTTCTGCTTGCGTTCGTTGTTGAGGTGGAAGGCGCCGTCGGTCACCACCACGTCGCCGGCCTTGACGCCGTCGATCACCGGGCGCTGGCCGCCCACGTCGGCGGCCAGGCTCACCGGCACGAGCTTGAAGCGCTCGTCGGCCTGCTTCACGAACACGTAGTCGCGGTTGTTCTCGCGCACCACGGCGTCGGCGGGCACCACCAGACGCTTGACGGGCCGGTCCTCGATCAGCATCACCGAGAGCATGGCGGGGCGGATGTCGCGCTCGATGTTGGCCACCTCGGTGCGCGCGGTGACGGTGCGTGTTTCCACGTTCACCGTGTTGCTCACGTACACCAGCTTGCCGTCGATGGTGCGGTTGCTGAGCGCCGGGATCTGCACCTTCACCACGTCGCCCACCTTCACCAGCTCGGACTGCTTTTCGGGCACCTCGGCCTGCACCCAGACCCGCGACAGGTCGGCCACGGTGTACACCGCGTCGGCGGGCTGCACCACCTGGCCGGTGGTCACGCGCCGCTCGATGATGGTGCCCGACAGCGAGGCCACGATGTAGGAGAGGGAGTTGACCTGGCGGTTCTGCTCCAGCCGGGCGATGTTGCCCTCGGACATGCCCAGCACCTTGAGCTGGTCATGGGCCGCGGAGAGGTCGGCGTCGGCCTGCAGCAGTTCGGTTTCGCGGCGCTGCAGTTCGGCGGCGCCGATCACGTCGGCCTCGAAGAGCTGCTTGGCGCGCTCCGCGGCCCGCTCGGCCAGCATGCGCGCCGACAGTGCCTTGAGGAAGGTGGACTGGGCCGTGGACAGTTCGGTGGAGTTGAGGGTGCCCAGCACTTCGCCGCGCTTGACGTTCTGGCCCAGCACGGCGCGCAGATCGGAGATGCGGCCCGTGACGCTCGACCCGATGCGCGCCACGCGGTTCTCATCGGCGAACACCTGCGCCGGTACGCGCAGGGTCTCGCGCACTTCAGTTTCGGTCACCGGCCCGGTCTTGAGCCACTTGGAGGTCTCGGCGTCGGGCTTGACCACGAAAGGGTCGGCGGGCGCCGCGGCGGGCTTGGCGGGCGAGGCCTTCGGGTCGGCCTTGGGGGGGGCGGATTTGTTCTGGTCGCCGCAGCCGTACAGAGCGGCGGCGAGCGCAAGAAGGGGGAGCAGGCGGGTGCGGTTCATCGCGAATCTCCGGGGAGGTCCTTGGCGGTGAGGCGATCGATTTCGATCAGGGCGGATTGCTTTTCGAAGCGGGCGTTAAGGAAGTCGGCGCGCACCGAGCGCAGCACGCGCTGGGCGTCGAGCACTTCGATGAAGCCGCGTTCGCCGAAGCGGAAGGCGTTTTCCGCCACCTTGAGGGCATTTTCCGCCTGCTTGAGCAGGCCGCCTTCGAAGGCCTCGATCTGCTGGCGCGCCACCAGCAGCCGGCTGTAGTTCACCTCCAGGTCACCGCTCAGCTCAAGGCGGCGCAACTCCGAGGCGGACACGGCTTGCTGGAACTGGGCGGCGGCCTCGCCAATGGGCCCTTGGCGCTGGTCCCACAGGGGGATGGGCACGGCCACGCCGAAGATGCTGCGACGCTGCTCCGGGTCCTGGTCCACGCCGGCGAACAGGGTGGGGCGCGGCGTGCGCAGGGCCCGCTCGGCTTCCACCCGCGCCTGCAGGCGGCGTACGTCGGCCTGGGCCTGGCGCAGCGCCGGGTAGCGGTCGAGCATCTGCTGGCGCAGGGAGTCCAGGGAAACCACCGGAATCACGCCGGGCAGGTCTCCCGACACATCGGTGTCCATCGGCAGGGGGGCGCCCACCAGCACCCGCAGCGTGGCCAGCGCCTGGGTGACGCGCAGCCGGGCGCTCTGCGTCTGGTTGGCGGCCACCTGGAGTTCCGCGTCGGAACGGGTGAGTTCGAACTTCGGACCTTCGCCCACCTTCACCCGCAGCTCGATGCGGTTGCGGATTTGCTCGAGCAGCTTCTGGTTGTCCAGCGCCAGATCGTATTCCGCCTTGCGGCGCAGGACCGTGGAGAAGGCCTGGCGAACGTCGGCGCGCACCAGCAGGCGCGCTTCGTCCAGGGCATAGCGGCTGCCGACCAGGCCTTCTTCGGCGGCGCGGATGCGCGGCGCGCGCTGGTTGGGCAGGTCGATGGGCTGGCCGATGCTGATGCTGGTGCCTTGCCCCGAGGAGAGCCCCGGCACCCGTGCCCGCACCCCCCCGGAAAGCAGTTCGAGTTCGGGGTTGGGAAAGGCCCGGGCGGTGCGGATGCCGCTAGTGGCGCGCTCCACCTCGGCCAGGGCGCTCTGCAGGCGGGGGCTGTAGCGCTCGGCCAGCTCCAGCGCCCGCTCCAGAGTGAGAGCATCGGCCGCCAGCGCCGTGCGGGCGAAGACGAACAGGACCAGGAAGGCGGCGCCCGGGCGGGCGCGGAACAGTGAAGGCAGCATCAAGGGTGCTCGTCCGTGGGTTGCTGTGTCAGAAAGCGGCCTGTGTGTGGGGACCATCGCGCACAGCGGCGGAGCGGGTAGGGCCGCGGCCGCGATGGCGCGCACTGCTGCGTCTACGGACGCCCGGCGCCGGACTGAAGGCGCGGGCGTCGAAACCGTTGCGCCAAATCAGGCGCGCGGTGGCCGCAGGGGCGGCGCGGCCGCGAGCCACCTGTGCCCCACCGGCACGCCCGCGCAACCGCGGCCCGGAAGATACGCCACCGGCGCGCGATATTCGGAGCAGATGGGGCCAGGGGAGGCCAGTTCAGGCTGGGGCGACTCCAGCTCGGTGCCGGCCACGACGGAACCCAGCTCCTGCGCAGGCAGGTCAACTTCCGCCGCCGGCGCTCCGGCGTACATGAGCACCATCACCGCCGCCAGACTGGCCAGCAAGGCCCGCCGCACCTGGGACAGGAGCCGCGCCAGCGATGATGGCGTCATGGGTGCGCGAAGCGCGGAGGAGGAAGTGGCGGCATGCATGACCCCGCTTTGTCCGGGCGGGTGCCGTTAAGTTCCGATCCTCACCCGCGGAAACTGGTCCCCGTGGGGTGCACCTCCGGCCGGGGCCCGGCCCCGGCCGGCAAGGCGCCGAGCGTGCTGCACCACCAGGTGCTCATGCCGGGGTGTGCACCGGCACCACGTAGGGCCCCTCGGGGATCACGGCCACGGTGCGGTCGCCGCTCGCCGCCACGGCGCGTGCCACGGCCTGTTCCACCGAGTCGGCCAGGGCGACGCCGGTGAGGGCCCGGGCCTGGGCGTCCAGGCCGGTGGTGTACAACTCCACGCGCCCGGCGCGCAGGGGCTTGACCTGCATCTGGGTCTGCCATTCGTCCACGTCGGCGAAGCGCTTGGGCTCGATGGAGCGGATGAAGCCCTCCGGACCCAGGGCCACCAGGCGGCGCTGCGCCTCCACATACTCCGGCGAGCCCATGCCCTCGGAGCATTCGGAAGCAATCACCAGCGTGCCGCCCGGCGCCAGGATGGAAAGGGGCGCCACCATGCCCTTCACGGTCTGGTAGTAGGTCTTGTCCAGCGGGTAGCCGGCGGCACTGGTGACCACCGTGCCGAAGCGCCGCGCCACCGGTACCCGGGCATGGCGCTGGGTGAAGTCCACCGCTTCCTGATGGCTCGCCACCAGCTCGCCGGCGTTCACGAAGGACAGGTTGCGATGCTCATCGAGCACGGTGTTGACGCAGAATACCGGCCCCAGCAGGGCGGCGATGGCCAATTGCTCGCGGTGCAGCGGGTTACCCTCCAGCACGCAGTTGTCCGCCAGCGGGTGGGCCATGAAGCGATGGGAGTGGAACGTGGTGATGGTGTCGCGGTGCGCGATGCCGGGAGCGATCACCTTGCGCCCGCCGGAGTAGCCGGCCATGAAATGGGGCTCCACCAGACCGGTGACGATCTTCACGCCGGCGCTGGTGAAGCGGCGATCGAGCTTCACGGGCGTGCCGTGGGGGGTGAAGCCCAGGTCCTCGTGCTGGGCGTCGTCCCGGGCGTCGTGGTTTTCCACGCGCACGTGGCGCATCACCCAGGGGTCGCCCACCAGTTCCTCCAGCTCCGCCCCGAGGTTGGGGCGGTGCAGGCCGGTGGCCACCAGCACCGTGATGGCGTCCAGGGCCAGCCCGGCAGCCGCAAGGGATTCCACCAGCGGGCGCAGCAGCAACCCGTTGGGCACGGGCCGGGTGATATCGCAAATGAGGATGCAAGCGCTGCCGTGCTCCCGGGCGAAGTGGTGCAGGGGCGGGAGGTGGCGGGGTGCTGCCAGCGCTGCGCGCACCGCCGCGGCCGGATCAGGCAGCACCGGCATGGCCGGCTTGCGGATCACGGTAACCTCCACGTCTTCGGGAAGGTCAACGGGAAGCGTGCCGCGGCCGAAACTCAACTCCACGCGCATGATGGGCAGGGCAAGTGACGAAGCGCGCGACTATAGCACCTGGGCAGGGGTATGGAACGGGGCGGCGGCTGCGGTAGCCAAACATGAGAAAATGCTT
>JBIIUM010000018.1:0-32154 GCA_044339985.1 Burkholderiales bacterium
TTTCACCGTCTCGGCATGAGCGGGACCGCAAACAACCACGAGGGGCAGCAGCGCTGCGAGCAGGTTTCGAAACACGGCGGTCTCCTGGAGTCGGGTGGGAAAGCTAGGAATGCCATTCGGCCGCGGCTATGGTTCCCGCCCAGAAAGCGAGATCGTGGTTGGGCCAGAGCTGGGCGCCCTCGGTGGCGGCCAGGCGCTTGAGCTTGCGGATGCTCTCGAGGGCGATGTCCTCGCGGTCGCGCCAGCACAGGCCGGGGGGCACCTCGTGCTCCAGGTTCTCGGTGAGGTCGGCCGCGTCGCCGCACAGCAGCACCGGGCGCCCGTGGGGCAGTTCCACCATGAGCGACATGTGCCCGGCGGTGTGGCCCGGGGTGGCGATGGCTTGCACGCCGGGCGCCACGGTGTATTCGCCGTGCTGTTCGCGGAAACGGTAGCCGCCGGTGAAATCGTCGGGAAAGTAGCCCACGTCCTCGCGGGAGCGGGCCGCGGCCAGTTCGTCGGCATGCACGTGCACCTCGCAGCCGGCCACATCGCACAGGCCGCCCGCGTGATCGAAGTGCAGGTGGCCGAGGAACACCACGTCCAGATCGGCGGCGGTGAGCCCCAGGCGCGCGAAGTGCGCCGGCAGGCGCTGCTCCTGCGACATGTCCGGTGCGCCGAAGGGGAAAACCTCGGGGTCGTAGTACCGGGCGCGCAGGGCGGGGTCGGCGATCTTGGCGTAATCACAGCCCACGTCGTAGAGGATGCGCCCGTTGGGGGTCTCGATGAGGTAGGCGAGGATCGGCGCCTGGATGATCACGCCCGCGCCGCGGTTGCGCGTGGACAGGGTCTTCTCGTAGCGGTGCGTGCCGGTGAGCAGCGCGCGGATGCGGTTGGCCACGATCAGTCCAGAGCCAGGAAGCCGGCCACCTCGGCGGCCGTGGCCACCTGCCCGAACACCCCGCCCTCCACGCCGATCATGCGCAGCGCGGCGTCGTGCAGGTCGGGATAGGCCGAGGCGCAGGCATCGCCCACGGTGATGCAGCGAAAGCCCCGGTCCACGGCGCTGCGCAGGGTGGAGGACACGCACACCTCGGTGGTCACGCCGCAGAGCACCAGCGTGCGTATCCCGCGGGTGTTGAGCATGGCCCCCAGGGCCGTGGCCTCGAAGGCGCTGAAGCCGGGCTTGTCGATCTCGATCTCGCCCGGGAGCGGCGCAAGTTCGTCAACGATGCCCGTGCCGTGCTCCCCGCGGATCAGCAACCGGCCCAGAGGACCAGGCGCGCCCACGGGCGCGCCGGAGCGCTGCGTGGCCGCCAGAAACTCCGGCGGCACGTCGGAGAGGTCAGGGGCGTTGGCCTCGCGGGTGTGGATCACCGTGAGGCCCGCCTCGCGGGCGGCTTCCAGCAGCCGCTTCACACCCGGGACGGCCCGCCGCAGCAGCTCAATGTCCAGCCCCGCCCTGGCCGCGTAGCCGCGCGGGTCGAGGAAGTCGCGCTGCATGTCGATCACCAGCAACGCGGTGGATTTCGGATCGAAAGCAAGGCTCATGGTCCGTGGCCTCGCGTTCAGCCGAATTCCTTGCGCACCGCCGCACCGATGCGGTCGGTGACTTCCTCCACCAGCCAGTCGCCCTTGTCCCTGGTGGCGGCGCGCGCCGACGACAGCACGCCCGAGGGCGGCACCAGGTGGGTGTACGGCGGGAAGGTCTCGTACTCGGGAAAGTGCGCCGGTCCGTCATCGGGGATGCGGTCCAGTCGCACCAGGTCGGGGTGGTAGTGCAGCATCATGGAGGTCTCCAGCACCGCCGCGTGCTCCAGGGCGAAGCCTGGGAAGCCCTCGGGGAACACCTTGCCCAGCGTGCTGGCGGTCATGAAGTCCCAGTACTCCAGACGCATCACCCGCAGCGAAGGCGAAGGTCCAAGCTCGCGCATGGCCAGCTCGATGCCCTCGATGAGGAACCAGGTGTTCTCGTAGTGGCCGTTGCACAGCACGACGGCCCGGGCGCCGTGGCTGGCGAATTCGCGGATGGTGTCGCGCACGTTGCCGATGAGGGTGGCGGCGTCCAGGCTGGTGGTGCCGCAGAAGTGCTGGCCGCCGCCGCACTTGGGCTGCGACTTGTAGCCGTAGGAGAGCGCCGGCGCCACGATGCCCCCCACGCGGCGTGCCACGCCGGCGGCCACCTCGTGGGCGAGGATGTGGTCGGTGCCCAGGGGCAGGTGGGGCCCATGCTGCTCGGTGGCGCCGCAGGGCAGGAACACCACGGCGCCGTCGCCGCGCACGCGCTGCTCGTATGCGGTCCAGTCCAGGCGGTTCATCAGGATCTCGCTCATGGGGGGCTTCCTTGCTCGGGTACGTGGGAGGTGTGCAGGGTTTCCAGGAGCGCGGCGATGACGATGAGCGCCGCGCCCAGCCAGCCGGAGGCGTCGAGGCGCTCGCCAGCGATGGCCATGGCGGTGATCACCGCGGCCACCAATTCGAAGATGAGCAGCACGCCCGCGCGGCCCGCCTCCAGATGGGTGATGCCATGGGCCTGGGTGAACATGGCGGCCGTGAGCCAGAGCAGCGCGAAGGCGGCCAGTTCCAGGGCGAGTTGCGGCCCGATGGGTGGAAGGGCGTGATCGACCACCGGAATGAGCGCGCCGCCCACCACCGCACAGCCTGCGAACACCACCATCGCCTTCACCGGCACGGGTACTGTCGAGGCCGCACGGGCGCACAGGTTTGAACCGGCGAACAGCAGGCCCGCGAGCACGGCCAGCATGTCGAGTGGCTGCGGGGGCCCCGCCAGCGCGCCGGGGCCGCCCAGCACCAGCACCGCGCCGCCCACGGCCAGTGCCGCCGCCAACAGGCGCAGGCGGGTGACGGGCTCGCCCAGGAAAAGCCGGGCGCCCAGCATGGCCCACACCGGGATGAGGTAG
Organism: Burkholderiales bacterium; assembly: GCA_044339985.1. GTDB lineage: Bacteria > Pseudomonadota > Gammaproteobacteria > Burkholderiales. The sequence goes on from JBIIUM010000018.1 coordinate 2,901, forward strand.
AACAGCAGCATCACGCGCGTCACCTGGCCGAACATCAGGCCCGTGACCCAGCAGGCGTTGGACAGGCCCGACAGCACGCCCATGAGCAGCAGCAGCCGGCGGCTGCCCCACCAACGCGGCTTTGCCTTCAGCAGCCAAGGCAGCGCCAGCACGCCCAGCAGGCCGTAAGTGCACAGCGTCAGGGTGAGCCCGGTGAGGCCGGCCGCGGCGAAGTGCTTGAGCGGCATCCACGTGGTGCCCCACAGCGCCCCGCTCACGAGCAGCGCCAGCACGGCCGTGCGCTGGGTGGCGGATGCCGTCACGGCACGGTCAGAAAGGACACGCCGTGGGCGCCCACGAAGCCGTCGGCGCGCCGCGCTCCCTCGCCCACCGCGCCGTAGTCGTCGCCGAACACGCGCCGCACGCGGTTGGCGTGGAAGGTGCGCAGCAGTTGCGACAGGGGCATGAGCTCGCGCGGGCTGCCGGCGAAGAGTTCGGCGTGCAGCGCGGGCAGCCGGTACCAGGGAACGGCGGCGCGTTCGTGGTGGGCGTTGTGATAACCGAAGTTGAGCGTGAGAAGGTTGAGCCAGGGGTGGCGCACCGAAACCACGTTGGAGTAGGTGTTGGCCTGCTCGTACTCGCGGTCGCGGCCGTCCATGGCCACGGGGTCGTTCTCGCCGGTGAAGATCTGCTCGAAGGTATGGTGGAAGGCGTCGAAGAAGTTGAGCGTGGTGAGCAGCAGCCACCAGGCCGCGCCGTAGAGCAGCAGAGCCACCGGTGAGACGGCGTACAGCAGCGCGAACAGCGCGAGCCGGGTGGCGGCCACCACCAGCACGCGGCGCCGGCGGCGGCGCTCGTCAGCGCGGGTGAACGGGCGCGCCACCAGCTGGGCGTGCATGATGAGCTCCACCGCGGGCACGTAGGCCCATTCCAGGGCCTGCACCAGGTGGCGCAGCCACGGGTGGCGGCGCAGCGGTGCCTTGTAGTCGAACACCGTGACGTCGGCACGATCGCGGTGATGGCGGATGTGCATGTGGCGGATGCGCTCGAAGGCGCAGTAGGCCGCGCCGCAGATCCAGCCCATCAGCTCGCCCACGCGGCGGTTGTGGGCCGGGCTGCGGAACAGGGTGTAGTGGGCGGCCTCGTGGATGAGGTAGGCCGCGATCACCATGGTGTGCGCGGTGAGCAGCACGCCGGGCAGGCGCAGCCACCAGCTCTGGGCGAGCAGCAGCGCGAGCCCCGCCGCGTGCCCAAGGGTGGCGTAGCCGATGGCGGGCGTGTTGGGCAGCGCGCCTTCGCGCTCGCGCCACAGCGAATGGGCGGGTTTCAGGGCAGTGTCGGTCATGGAGGGTCCTGTGGCGGCTACATGTGGGCGCCGCCGTTGGGGCCCAGCACCTGTCCGTGGAAGAAGCTGGCGGCCTCCGAGGCCAGGAACACGGCCGTGGCGGCGATCTCCTCGGGGCGGCCCACGCGTCCGGCGGGGATGGCCTGCTCGCGGGCAAGCACCTCGGCGCTCATGTGCGCCAGCGACAGCATGGGGGTGTCCACGGGCCCCGGCGCGATGGCGTTGACGCGGATGGCCGGCGCGAACTCCCGGGCGAGCGACTTGGTGAGGCCCATGACGCCGGCCTTGGCGGCGCAGTAGGGCGCGTAGTTCTCGCGCCCCAGGTGGCCCAGTTCCGAGGCGATGTTGATCACCGTGCCGCGGCCGCGCGCCGCCATGCCGCGCATGGTTTCGCGGCAGGAGATGAAAACGCCCTTGAGGTCGGTGTCCACCACGAAGTCCCAGTCGGCGTCGGTGGTGGAGAGCAGCGGCTTTTCCTGGATCACCCCGGCGCAGCACACCAGGATGTCCAGGGGCCCAAGCGTGGCTTCCGCCGCCGCCACCATGGCGGCCACGGCGGCGCTGTGGGTCACGTCAGCCTCGAAGGCCATGGCACGGCCGCCTGCGGCCGCGATGCGCGCCACCACCGCCGCAGCGGCGTCGCCCGCGCGCAGGTGGTTCACGGCCACCGCGGCGCCCTCGAGGGCGAAGGCCTCGGCCACGGCGCGCCCGATGCCGCTGGCCGCGCCGGTGACCAGCGCCGCGCGGCCCGCCAGGACCCCGCTCACGCCGCGGCGCCGCGGTCGCGGCAGGGCACGGACACGAGCCACAGGTCCGGGATCGTCGGCAAGGGCATGGCCGGTGGATCGCCGTGCGCTAGAGCATCACTTCGCCGTGGCACGGCGACAGCGATTGCCCGGTGAGGGTGGCCGAATCGCTGCTGGCGAGGAACAGGTAGACCCCGGCGATGTCGGCCGGCTCGAGCAGCTTCGGAACGGCCTGCGCGGCGACGATGTCTGCCAGCACCGCCTCCTCGGGGCGGCCTTGCTCGCGGGCCATGGCCGCCAGCGAGCGCATGGAGGCCTCGGTGCGCACCCATCCGGGGCAAACGGCGTTGACGCGGATGCCCCGCGGGGCCAGTTCGCGCGCCAGCGAGCGCGTCACGCCCAGCACTGCGTGCTTGCTGGCCACGTAGGCGGAGAAGCCCGCCACCGCCGTGTGGCCCCAGATGGAGGACTGGTTGATGATGCTTGCGCCCGGCCCCAAGAGGGGCAGCAGGGCCCGGGTGACGCGCACCATGGAGGAGACGTTGTTGGTCATCAGCCACTGCCAGCGCTCCATGGCGTCGGGCGAAGCGTCATCCAGCGCAGTGGGGTATTCGGTGCCGGCGTTGTTCACCAGCACGGCGAGCTTGCCGAGACGCTCGCGTGCCGCCCGCGCCAGGGCGCTTACCGATTCGGGGTCGTCGAGCTCGGCCACGAAGCACTCGGCGCCCAGCGCGGAGGCCACCACGCCCAGGCGCGCTGCGTCGCGGTCCGTCACCGCAAGCCGGGCGCCCTGCCGCGCAAACGCCTCGGCGATTCCCACGCCGATGCCGGTGGCCGCGCCGGTGACCAGTACCGGCAGGCCTTCGAGCTGGTACTGGGGAGAGGGCGATGTCGTGACGGTCATGGCGCGCGGCTGCGGATCAAACGGCGGTGAGGAAGGACACGCCGTAGGCACCCAGGAAGCGCTCGGCCTTGCCCGGGCCGTTGCCCACCTCGCCGTAATCGGCGGCGGTGATGCGCTTCACGCGGTCACGGTGATAGCCGCGCAGCAGATCGGCCATGGGGATCACCTGCGCGCACTGCTCGCCGAACAGATCCCGGTGCAGGCGCGGCAGGTCGTGCCAGGGGACGATGGGGCGTTCGTGGTGGGCGTTGTGATAGGCAAAATTGAGCAGCAGCGTGTTGAGCCAGGGATGGGCCATGGACACCAGGTTGCTGTACGTGTTGGCCTGCTCGTACTCGCGGTCGCGTATCTTGTCGGCGGGCACCGGCGCGCCGTCCTCCAGCACGGCGAAGGCGTCGAAGGTGTGCTGGTAGGCATCGGTGAAGCGCAGCACGTGCACCATGAGCATCCACGCCACGGCATACAGCACGAGGGCCTTGGGTGACACCCAGGCCAGCAGCGCGAACAGCGTCGTGCGCGCGGCCATCACCGCCAGCAGCCGTGGCCGCTCCGCCGCGCGCTCCTTGCGCAGGAAGGGCAGCACCATCACGTAGCCGTGCATGATCAGTTCCACCGCGGGCACGTAGGCCCACTCCAGGGCCGCCACCGCGCGCCCCACCCAGCGCGGCGATCGCTCGAGGAAGGCCTTGTAGTCGAAGGTGAGCACGTCCGCGCGGTCCAGGTGGTGGCGCATGTGCTTGCGCCGCAGCGCCTCGAAGGTGGCGTAGCACGCGCCGGTGAGCCAGGTCATGAGAACGCCCCAGCGCTGGTTGGCCGCCGGCGAGCGGAAAATGGAATGGTGGGCGAACTCGTGGATGTAGTAGGCGGCGAACACAAGCGCATGGGCGGTGACCAGCACGCCAGCGAGATTGGCCCACCAGGGGTCGGCCATGAGCAGCACGATGCCCAGGGGGTAGGCGAGCAGGGTCCAGCCCAGGGCGATCAGGTTGGGGAGCGTGCCGCGGGGCGAGCGGAACAGCGAGGCGGAGCGGGTGTTCATGGCAAGGCTCGTGGTCATGGTTCCACCGGCGCGCCGGGGCGCGCCGGTGGGGAAATCACTTTTTCATCATGCTTCGGGCAACGGAGTCGTCGTAGGTGTCCTCGGTCCGGGGAATGGCCTTGATCTCGCCCTTGGCCTTGAGGATCTTCGCGATCACCGCGCCGCTGGTGTGCAGCGAGGTGGTCTCCTTGCTCTTGTCGAACACCTTGGGGAATTCAGCCAGCAAGGGGTTGTAGACGGCAGGCAGTTGCTCCAGGACCTCCTTGTCGCTGATGCCCATGGACTTGCCGATGAGCTTGGCGGCCTCGGCGGGGTTCTTCTTCATGTACTCAAGCCCGTCCACGTAGCCCTGGATGAGGGCCTTCACCACATCGGGATGCTTGGCGATGTACTCCGACTTGAACACCAGCACATCCGTGATCAGGCCGGGCGCATCCTTGCTGGAGTAGAGCACCTTGAACTTGGCGCCCCCGCCCATGGCGGTGATCTCCGAGACGCTGGGCTCGTAGGTGACACCCACCTTGACACTCCCAGAGGCCATGGCTGCCGGCACGCCCTCTGGGCTCATGTTCACCGGCTTCACGTCCTTCTCGCTCAGGCCGTTGCTCTGCAGAGCGTAGGAGAGCAGGAAGTCGGAGGGCGACAACGGGTTGAAGGCCACCTTCTGGCCTTTGATGTCCTTCACGGACTTTATGTCCGCCGTGGTGACGATGGCATCGCCGCCGTTGGAGTAATCGATGGGTTGCACCACGCGCATGGTGGAGCCCTTGGCCACCGAGCTCACCACCTGGTCATAGGTGATCATGCCGCCGTCCACAGAGCCGCCGGTCACCGCCGGGGGAATGAGCGCCGGGTCCGTGAACACCTGCATGGTTACCTTGACGCCCGATTTCTTGAAAAGGTCGAGCTGATCGGCCACATAGAAAGGTCCGTATCCGATCCACACCACGGTGCCGATCTTCGCGCTGCCCGCTGCAAAGGCCGTTGCGCTGGCAAGCAAAAAGAAAAGGGCGCCCAAGGCGCCCCTGAAGGAGGAGGAGGTGAAGAAGCTGCAAACGGCACGGCAGGCGGTGGCGGAACGCATGACAGTCTCCTGAAGAAGCTCAAAAGGGTTGAGCAATTTCGCTCTCCCGGGCTTTTGTCCCTCCGTGGAGCCTGCCGGTTGCCCGCAGACCGGGGCGCTCTCGGACCAGCGTCCGCACAGCGTGCAGACCGGAACCCTAGCTCCCCTGACGAAGCTTCGCGAAAAGCTGGCCGCGAAACTGCTCACCGTCTGTCCATTCCCTTGCAAAGGTGGTGCCAGCCCGGGACGAAACGCTGCGGATGAAGTGCTGACGCGCTGATTCCCGCGGTTGCCAGTGTCAGGCGGCCGGCTTTTTCACAGTGGTGCTTTCACGTCGCCGCACCAAGGTGATGCGCGGCCATGGGTGGGTGCATCGCCTTGGTGCGGTGTTCCATGGCACACTCGAATCGTTCCTGACCCGACTCGATGAGCCCGTCCATGCCCACCGCCACGCCCACCGACGAAACCGCCCTGTTGCGCGACGAGATCGAAATCCTCATGCAGGAGCGCGAACAGTTGTTGCTCACCGTTGGCGCGGCATCCGTGCTGGTGGCCAATCTCCAGGCCGAGGCCCTGCCCGAGTCAGCCCTCGACGCGGGCGACATCCTGGCCGAGTCGCTCAATGCGCTGCCCGAGGACCTGCTGCGCGAGGCGCTCGAGCGCGTGCGGCCCCTGGTGGAGCGCGACCTCGATCAGGCGGGCGGCGAGGCCTGATCTGGCGGTGGTGCACCGCCGCGGGTCCGCCCCCGGGCCCGCCTGATTCCAGTGCCCAGGTCGCGCCGCCTGGACGGGTATGGTGCGTACGCGCGGGCGAGTCACCGCTGCGCGCGCCCGCAAGCCTGACGGCACATTCCCCTTTTATTGCACTGGTATCCGGGGCTTGCGCTGCACAGGCCCGCGGGCGCTGCGAGCGTGGGCACGATTGACGCAGACACGAAGCGGGCTGCGGGCGGTTCGCCTTTCGCGCATCGCTCCGGCGGCACCTCGTCCAGATCAAAGGGGATCACCGTATGAACCGCAAGCAATTCTTACTCACCGTCGCGGGCGCTGCGCTGGCCGCCTCCGGCCTCGTGTCGGGCACTGCCGCGGCCGCCGACACCATCAAGGTGGGAATCCTGCACTCGCTGTCGGGCACCATGGCCATCAGCGAGACCGCGCTCAAGAACACCGCACTCATGGCCATCGAGGAGATCAACGCCAAGGGCGGTGTGCTCGGCAGGAAACTCGAGCCCGTGGTGGTGGACCCGGCCTCCAACTGGCCGCTGTTTGCAGAGAAGGCACGCCAGCTCATCACCCAGGACAAGGTGTCCGTGGTGTTCGGTTGCTGGACCTCGGTGTCTCGCAAGTCTGTCTTGCCGGTGTTCGAGGAGCTGAACGGGCTGCTGTTCTACCCGGTGCAATACGAAGGCGAGGAGCTGTCGCAGAACGTGTTCTACACCGGCGCCGCGCCTAACCAGCAGGCGATTCCCGCGGTGGAATACCTCATGAGCAAGGACGGCGGTGGCGCCAAGCGCTTCGTGCTGCTGGGCACCGACTACGTGTATCCGCGCACCACCAACAAGATCCTGCGCGCGTTCCTCAAGAGCAAGGGCGTGGCCGAGGCCGACATCATGGAGGACTACACCCCCTTCGGCCACAGCGACTACCAGACCATCATCGCCAAGATCAAGAAGTTCGCTGCCGAGGGCAAGAAGACCGCGGTCATTTCCACCATCAACGGCGATTCCAACGTGCCCTTCTACAAGGAACTGGGCAACCAGGGCCTCAAGGCCACCGACGTGCCGGTGGTGGCGTTCTCCGTGGGCGAGGAAGAACTGCGCGGCGTGGACACCAAGCCGCTGGTGGGGCACCTGGCCGCGTGGAACTACTTCATGTCGGTGAAGAACGGCGAGAACACCAAGTTCATCAAGCTCTACCAGGAATGGGCGAAGAAGAACAACGTGCCCAACCTGGACACGGTGGTCACCAATGACCCCATGGAAGCCACCTACGTGGGAATCTACATGTGGAAGCAGGCCGTCGAGAAGGCCAAGTCCGTGGAAGTGGACAAGGTGCGCAAGGCCATGTCCGGCCAGACCTTCAAGGCGCCCTCGGGCTTCGTGCTCAAGATGGATGAGACCAATCACCATCTGCACAAGCCGGTAATGATCGGCGAGGTCCAGGCCGACGGCCAGTTCGACGTGGTCTGGAAGACCAAGGGCCCGATCCGCGCCCAGCCCTGGAGCCCGTTCATCCCGGGCAACGAGGGCAAGCAGAAGCTGTAAGGCGTGCAGCCGTGCGCGCCCCACCGGGGCGGCGCACGGTGCGGCCCGCGGGTGGCGTGCTGGCACCCGCGGCGGCTGTGTTTTCGATGGATGCCGCGCGGGCGCCTGTCCGCGCTACTCGAGGGAGCTTGTTGCAAATGAGGGGCTGGGGAAGGCGCGCGGGGCTGTGCGTCGCGCTCGCGGCGGTGCTGGTGTGCCCGGCTGTCACGGCCGCCGTCGACCCGGCCGCGCTCGCCAGGCTCGCCTCCGAGGACGCGGGCGAAAAGCTCGCCGCCATTGATGCCATTGCCGCCACGGCGGATGACACGGCGCTGCGTATCCTCACTGCTCTACAGGACGGTCAGTTGCGCGTATCGCCCAAGGGACAGGTGTTCATCCAGCGGCGCGGCAGCGTGCTGGATCCGCTCACCGGGACTGCGGCGGAATCCGCCCCCGAAGAGCTCGAGAAGATCGCCATCAACAATCGCGTTCGCGCGCAGCTCGAGTCGGCCATGGCGGGCCTGCGCATCTTTTCCACTGATGCGGCGGTGCGACTGGAGGCGGCCCGGGGTATCGAACCGGATGCAAGGATGCTGCCTTTGCTGGACAGGGCGCTCGCCGCGGAGACCGATTCGCGGATACGCGCGCTGCTGGAGGTGGCTCACGCAGCCTCGCAGCTGCGCGCGGGCGACACGGCGGCGCGCGTGGCGGCTGTTGCCAGGCTCTCCGGCAGCCGTGATCCCAAGGTCAAGACGCTGCTGCGTGGACTGCTGGAAACCGACGCACAGGGTGCGCCGCTGGAACCCGATGCCGCGGTGCGGCAGGCCGCGGGCGACGCCGTGAGCGCCATCGAGCGTCGGCTGCTGCTTTTCGACGTCGCCCAGCGGCTGTTCGCCGGGTTGAGCCTCGGGAGCATCCTGCTGCTGGCGGCGCTCGGCCTGGCCATCACCTACGGGCTGCTGGGGGTGATCAACATGGCCCACGGCGAGATGCTCATGATCGGCGCCTACGCCACCTACGCCACCCAGTCGCTGTTTCGTGCCCGGTTCCCGGGGGTGCTCGACTGGTATCTGGTGTGCGCCGTACCGGTGGCTTTCCTGTCCGCCGCGGTGGTGGGCGTGGTGCTGGAGCGCACCGTGATCCGCTGGCTCTACGGGCGGCCGCTGGAGACGTTGCTGGCCACCTGGGGGATCAGCCTGGTGCTCATCCAGTCGGTGCGCCAACTCTTCGGCGCCCAGAACGTGGAGGTGGCCAATCCCACCTGGATGAGCGGTGGCATCGAACTGGCCGCGCTGGCGCTGCCCTGGAACCGCATCGTGATCATCGGTTTCGCATTCGCCGTTCTGCTGGCGGTGTGGCTGATGCTCACGCGCACGCGGCTCGGCCTGTTCGTGCGCGGTGTCACGCAGAACCGCAACATGGCGGCCTGCATGGGCGTTCCCACGGCGCGGGTGGATTTGGTGGCCTTCGGCCTGGGCTCCGGCATCGCCGGCCTGGCCGGTTGCGCGCTGTCCCAGATCGGCAACGTGGGGCCGGATCTCGGCCAGAGCTACATCATCGATTCCTTCATGGTGGTGGTGCTGGGCGGAGTGGGCCAGCTGGCGGGCACCGTCTATGCGGCCCTCGGCCTGGGCGTGGCCAGCAAGTTCCTCGAACCTTACATCGGCGCGGTACCCACCAAGATCTTCGTGCTGGTGCTGATCATCGCCTTTATCCAGAAGCGGCCGCAGGGGCTGTTCGCCCTGCGCGGGCGCTCGGTGGAAACGTGAGCCGCCGCGACCGCGGGCGCGCGCGCGCGGCCTCCACGGGTGCCTGGACCGGGGCCGATGCGGGAACCCGTCTCGGGCCCCTCGCGCTGCGAGGTGTGTGGCCGTGAACACCGCCGTCTTTCCGATTCCCGGCGACGAACCGTTGTTCGGCGGACGCGGCTGGACTGCGCTGTTCGCCTTTGCCCTTGCGGTGACCGTGGTGGTGCCCGTGCTGTTCCTGGCCGTTCCCGAGGGAAACCCGCTGCACTTGTCGGCCTACTTCGTCACGCTCGCCGGCAAGATCATGTGCTACTGCTGCGTTGCAGTGGCCATGAACCTGATCTGGGGCTACTCGGGAATCCTCAGTCTCGGCCACGGGGTGTTCTTCGCCCTCGGCGGCTACGCCTTCGGCATGCACCTGATGCGCATGATCGGGCGCGAGGGCCAGTACCAGAGCGATCTGCCCGACTTCATGGTCTTCCTCGACTGGAAGGCCTACCCCTGGTACTGGTCGTTCACCGACCACTTCTGGTACAGCGCGCTGCTGGTGGTGCTCGCCCCAGGATTGCTCGCCTTCGTGTTCGGCTTCTTCGCCTTCCGCAGCCGCATCCGCGGCGTTTACTTCTCCATCATCACCCAGGCGCTGACCTTCGCCTTCATGCTGCTGTTCTTCCGCAACGACACCGGCTTTGGCGGCAACAACGGCTTCACCGACTTCAAGCGCATCCTGGGTTTTCGCATCGCCGACCCCGGCACCCGCGCCGCGCTGTTCGCCGTCACCGGGCTGTTCCTGGCCGGCTGCCTGGTGCTCACCCGGGCGCTGGTGCGCTCCCGCACCGGGCGGATCCTCACCGCCATCCGCGACTCGGAAGGCCGGCTCATGTTCTCCGGCTATAACCCGCTCTGGTACAAGCTCTTCGTGTGGACCCTTTCGGCGGTGTTGTGCGGCATCGCTGGCGCCTTGTACGTGCCCCAGGTGGGCATCATCAATCCGAGCGAGATGTCGCCGGCCAACTCCATCGAGATCGCCATCTGGGTGGCGGTGGGAGGCCGGGGCACCCTGCTCGGGCCGCTGGTGGGCGCGGGCCTGGTGAATGGCGCGAAGAGCTTCTTCACCCAGTCGTTTCCCGAGTACTGGCTGTTCTTCCTGGGCGCGTTGTTCATTGCCGTGACGCTGTTCCTGCCCCGTGGGGTGGTGGGATGGTTCCTCGCGCGTGGCAAGGCCTCGGCGAACGGGGAAGGGGCAGGGGCTTCACCGTGATTGCCGACAGCGACGATCTCAAGGGCGGCAGCGCCACCGGCCTTTCCCATCTCGCCCCCGAGGGTGTGGATACGAGCCACGGCCCCATCCTCTACCTGGAGGACATCACGGTTAGCTTCGACGGCTTCCGGGCGCTCAACAGGCTCACGCTCACCATCGATACCGGCGAACTGCGTTGCATCATCGGCCCCAACGGGGCCGGCAAAACCACCATGATGGATGTGATCACCGGCAAGACGCGCCCGGACTACGGCAGCGCCTTCTTCGGGCAGACCATCGACCTCACGCGCCTCACCGAGCCCGAGATTGCGCACGCGGGCATCGGCCGCAAGTTCCAGAAACCCACCGTGTTCGAGAACCATACGGTGGTGGAAAACCTCGAGCTTGCCATGAAGGCGGACAAGCGCGTGCGCGCCAGCCTGCGTGCCCGCCTTTCGGCGGCGGACTTGTCGCGCATCGGTGAGATTCTCGACCTGATCCGGCTCGGGCCCGACGCGGGGCGCCTGGCCGGCACGCTCTCCCACGGCCAGAAGCAGTGGCTGGAGATCGGCATGCTGCTCATGCAGGAGCCCAGGCTGCTGCTGCTCGACGAGCCGGCCGCCGGCATGACCGACCACGAGACGGCCCGCACCGCCGAGCTGTTCAAGACGCTTGCGGGCGAGCACACCCTCATCGTGGTGGAGCACGACATGGATTTCATTGCCTCCATTGCCAGCACCGTGACCGTGCTGCACGAGGGCGCCGTGCTGGCCGAGGGCAGCCTCGACGCCGTCAAGGCCGACGAGCGCGTCATCGAGGTCTATTTGGGCCGCTAGGAGCCATTCGCCATGCTCGCCGTCCGCGCCCTTGATCACTTATATGGCTCCAGCCACACGCTGCGGTCGGTGGACCTGGATGTCCCTGCCGGCGCGGTTACGGCGCTGCTGGGCCGCAACGGCGTGGGCAAGAGCACGCTGCTCCGGTGCATCATGGGTGTTGAGAGGGTGCGCGCCGGGCGCATCGAGCTCGACGGGCGGGATATCACCAACCTGCGTCCCGAGGAGCGCGCCGCGCTGGGGCTGGGCTACGTGCCCCAGGGCCGCGAGATCTTCCCCCGGCTCACCGTGGAGGAGAACCTGCAGATGGGGCTTGCATCCCGGCGCGGGGCCGTGGGTCGCCGCATCCCCGAGGAGGTGTACGAGATGTTCCCGGTGCTGCGCCAGATGCGCGGGCGTCGCGGCGGTGATCTCTCCGGGGGTCAGCAGCAGCAACTCGCCATTGGCCGGGCGCTGGTGATGCGCCCGCGGGTGCTCATCCTCGACGAACCCACCGAGGGCATCCAGCCCTCCATCATCAAGGACATCGAGCGCGCCATCCGGGCGCTGGCGCAGCGCGGCGAGATGGCGATCCTTCTCGTGGAGCAGTACTATGATTTCGCACAGTCGCTGGCCGATCACTTTGCCGTGCTCAATCGTGGCGTTGTGGTGAAGAGCGGGTCCGGCGATTCGATGGCGAACGAAAACGTGCGCGGCCTGCTGGCCGTCTGAGAACATCCAACCCGGCGATCCATGGACCTCACCCCCCGCGAGAAGGACAAGCTGCTCATCTTCACCGCAGCTCTGCTGGCCGAACGCCGCAAGGCCCGCGGCCTGAAGCTCAACTACCCAGAGGCGGTGGCCTTCATCACCGCCGCGGTGCTGGAGGGCGCGCGCGACGGGTGCTCGGTAGCCGAACTGATGAGCTTCGGCGCCACGCTGCTGGGTCGCGATGACGTGATGGAGGGCGTGCCCGAGATGATTCCCGACATCCAGGTGGAAGCCACCTTCCCCGACGGCACCAAGCTGGTCACCGTCCACAACCCCATCCGCTGACCATGATCCCTGGCGAAATCCGCACTGCCCCCGGCCACATCGAACTCAACGCCGGCCGCCCGGTGGTGAAGCTGGCCGTCACCAACACCGGCGACCGGCCGGTGCAGGTGGGCTCTCACTATCACTTCTTCGAAACCAACGAGGCGCTCGCCTTCGACCGTGCCGCCGCCCGGGGCATGCGCCTGAACATCCCCGCCGGCACGGCGGTGCGCTTCGAACCCGGCCAGGCGCGCGAGGTGGAGTTGGTGCCCTACGCGGGCGACCGGGTGGTGATCGGCTTCCAGCAGAAGGTGCAGGGCCGGCTCGAGGCACAGCCATGAAGATCGCGCGCGACGCCTACGCGGGCATGTATGGCCCCACCACGGGTGACAGGGTCCGGCTGGCCGACACAGATCTCTGGGTCGAGGTGGAGAAGGACTTCACCATTCCCGGCGAGGAAGTGAAGTTCGGCGGCGGCAAGGTGATCCGTGACGGCATGGGCCAGGGCCAGCGGTTGTCGGCCCAGGTGGCCGACACGGTCATCACCAACGCGCTCATCGTCGATTACACCGGCATCGTCAAGGCCGACATCGGCATCAAGAACGGTCACATCTCGGCCATCGGCAAGGCTGGCAACCCCGACGTGCAGCCCGGCGTCACCATCCCCATCGGGGCGGGCACCGAGGTGATCGCCGGCGAAGGGCTCATCGTCACCGCCGGCGGCATCGACACCCACATCCACTTCATCTGCCCGCAGCAGATCGAGGAGGCGCTCATGTCGGGCGTCACCACCATGATCGGCGGCGGCACCGGCCCCGCCACGGGCACCTTCGCCACCACCTGCACGCCCGGGCCCTGGCACATGCACCGCATGCTGCAGGCCGCCGACGCCTTTCCCATGAACCTGGGGTTCCTCGGCAAGGGCAACGCCAGCCTGCCCGACCCGCTGCGCGAGCAGGTGGCGGCCGGGGCCATCGGCCTGAAGCTCCACGAGGACTGGGGCACCACCCCTGCGGCCATCGACAACTGCCTCGCCGTGGCCGATGAGATGGACGTGCAGGTGGCCATCCACACCGACACCCTCAACGAGTCCGGTTTCGTCGAGACCACGGTCGCCGCCTTCAAGGGGCGCACCATCCACACCTTTCACACCGAGGGCGCCGGTGGCGGCCACGCGCCGGATATCATCAAGGTGGTGGAACTGGGCAACGTGCTGCCGTCCTCCACCAACCCCACCCGGCCATTCACCGTGAACACGCTCGAGGAGCACCTCGACATGCTCATGGTCTGCCACCACCTGGACCCCGCCATTCCCGAGGACGTGGCCTTTGCCGAGTCGCGCATCCGGCCCCAGACCATCGCCGCGGAGGACATCCTCCACGACATGGGCGCCATCAGCATGATGTCCTCCGATTCCCAGGCCATGGGCCGGGTGGGCGAGGTGATCCTGCGCACCTGGCAGACCGCCCACAAGATGAAGCTGCAGCGCGGCAGCCTGCCCGAGGAGGGCGGCCACAACGACAACCTGCGGGTGCGGCGCTACATCGCCAAGTACACCATCAATCCCGCCCTCTCCCACGGCGTGGCCCACGTGGTGGGCTCCGTGGAGCCGGGCAAGCTCGCCGACCTGGTGTTATGGAAGCCGGCCATGTTCGGCGTCAAGCCCAGCCTGGTGCTCAAGGGCGGAGCCCTCGCCGCGGCCGCCATGGGCGACCCGAATGCCTCCATTCCCACGCCCCAGCCGGTGCACTACCGGCCCATGTTCGCGGCCTATGCGGGCGCCTGCGCCAGCACCTCGCTTACCTTCGTGTCGCAGGCCGCCTTCGCCGCAGGCATCGGGCGCCAATTGGGGCTGGCCAAGCGCCTGGTGGCGGTGCAGGGCACGCGCGGTGTGAAGAAGCGCGACCTGCCGCTCAACACGGCCACACCCCGGATGGAAGTCAACGCCCAGACCTACGAGGTCCGTGCCGACGGCGTGCTGCTCACCTGCGAGCCCGCGAAGGTGCTGCCCATGGCGCAGCGCTACTTTCTGTTCTGAGGGGAAGCCTGGCGCGGGTTACTTGCCCGCCGCGTCCCGTGCCTTCGCGGCGGCATCCCTGACTGCGTCGTTGGCCTTGTCCGCGCCGGCCTCCACCGCGCCGGTTGCCTTGTCCACGGCCTCCCGGGTCGCCTCGCCAGCCTTGTTTGCCGCCTGCTGGGCCGACTGCCTGGCGGCCTCCACCGCATTTTTCGCCTCTCCGGCGGCGTCCCTGGCGGCGCCCGCCGCGCTGGCAGGGTCCTCCTGCTTCGAACAGGCGGACAGGAAGACGGCGAGGCAAAACAGCAGGGTGCGGGTGATGTTCATGGGGGGTCTCCGGAAGAATGGGCGGCCCGTCTGGCGCGCCCGGTTGTCTGGGATGCCTGGGGATGATAGCCCTCCCCTCGGCTGCACCGCCTCGTGGCGCCCGGCGCTGCCGGACCATCGGCCCTGCCTCGCGCCCTACTTGCCCTCGAAGGACAGGATATCGTTGGCCTTGATGATGGCGTCGGCGATCTCCTCGGTGGTGACGCGCTTGGCCATCGCCTGGGAGCGGATCAACTGGTAGGCCTGCTCCTCGCCGATGCCGCGCGAGTGCATGAGCACGGTCTTGGCCTTGGCGAGCTTGCGCAGCCCGGCCAGGCGCTGCTCCAGGCGCGTCACGTAGCGCTCGCGCTCGCGGGCGCGCAGCGACTGGGACAGCGCCACCACCGTGGCCGATAGGATGCCGAAGGACTTCACCGGCGAGGCCACGATGCCCGCCGCGTTCAGGCGCAGCACCGCCTCGATCGTGATGGGGTTCTCGTAGTTCACCACGGCGATCACTGGCGGCAGCGGGTCGCGCTTGAGCCAGGCGGGCTCCTCGGCCAGCGCCTCGGGCCGCACGGCGAAGAACACCAGCCCGGTGTCCTCGGGCAGCCGTTCCTGGGGTGGCCAGAAGGCCTTCACCTGGCAGCCGATGCGGCGCAGTTGTCCCAGCAGTTCCTGGCCGTCCGCGTCGTCGGGATGGAACACCACCACCTGCAGCGAGCGCAGGTCGCGCAGCAGCGCGGGAGTGGCGCCATCGGGGCGCGGCGGAGCGGCGGTGGCCACGGCCGGTTCAGGCGCTCTCGAGCTTCACGCGCACGCTCCAGTCTTCCAGGGTGTGCGACACCAGATAGGGGTCGGGCCGCACCCAGGAGCGGGCCTCCTCGATGATGTCGAACTGCCCGTCCTCGCGGGCCCGGCCGATGCGCGGCTTGAGCCAGGTGTGGTGGTTGTGCTCATCCACGCGCACACGACCCTGTGGTGCGCCGAACTCCGATCCGGGCAGGGCGCGCAGCAGCGCTTCCACGTCGTCGGGATCGGTACGGCGCATGGCGTCGGCCAGCAGGTGCACCTGGAAATAGGCTGCCTCCCAGCACTGGTTGGTGACCTTGTCATCGCCGTAACGCGCCTTGAAGGACGCTACGCAGCGGCGATTGGCGGGCGTGTCCAACGACTGGAAATAGGGCGCCGAGGTGAGGTGACCCACGGCGAATTGCGCGCCCATGGATTTGATCTCGGCCTCGGTGGTGGTGAGGCTGGCAATGGGCATGCGCGTCGGATCCAGCCCTGCCTCGGCGTAGGCCCGGTAGAGCATGGCGGTGCCCTCGCCCACCACGGTGGAGAAAATGAAGTCGGGCTGCTGGGTCTTGATGCGCTTGACGATGGCCCGGAAATCTTCCGGCTTCGCCTCCAGGGGCAGGTAGATCTCGGCCACCTTCTCGCCGCCGCGCTCGAGCACCAGGTCGCTCATGATGCGGTTGGATTCGTGCGGGTACACGTAGTCCGATCCGACCATGAACACGCGCGAGCCGAAGCTTCGGGTCATGTGCTCGGCCAGTTGCACGCTGTTCTGGTTGGGGGCCGCTCCCGTGTAGAACACGTGGCGCGAGTATTCGAAGCCCTCGTAGAGCGTGGGGTAGAGCAGCAGCGCATTCCAGCGTTCGAGGACCGGCAAGACGGCCTTGCGGGTGCTGGACATGTAGCACCCCAGAATCACTTTCACGCCGTCATCTGCCACCAGCGTTTCGGCCAGGGCGCGGTAAGCGGCCGGGCTGGACTGGGGATCGTGAGACACGAGTTCAAGCAGGCGCCCGCCGATGCCGCCAGCTGCGTTGATTTCTTCAACCGCAAGCTGCGTGGCCAGGCGTTCTGAGCGTTCGATGGCCGCCGTCACGCCGGTCTCGGAGAACAGCATGCCCACGCGCACGGGAGCACCGCTTCGCGAATTCATAAAATTGGGTCTTCTTGGTTGTGCTGCGTTCCTCCGGCCGTGGCTGGGGGCCGCTTCCTTGCGGCCGGCAGCCGGGTTGGCAATGCGCCCGTGCGGTGTGATGCCGTGCTGGAGCAATTCCTGCACCCGCCACGGAAATCGCGTTGCCGGAGACCGGGATGCGCTGCGAATGACACGGATGCCGTCATTCTAGCGTGCTCAAGCAGGCAAGGATGAATGCTCTATAGTGGTGCATTTTCTTCATGAAGCGCACCAAATGAGAGCGCAATGGCAGATTGACGGTCGCGCAGCGCTCCTCCCAAGTCGGCGGTGCCCGTCCATATTCGCTTGCAATCTCAACGAGTTCGATGGCACGATCCACCGGGTTCGCAGGGCGGCGATCAGGTGGTCTCCGTTTTGCTGAAGAGCGTGCGGCGGTGCAACCGGCGCGCGCCACTTCATAGCGGTCAGCGCGACACAGGCGTCGCATCGACCACAGGCAAGGAAGCCCGAGAGCCGGATTTTTCCGGCTCCCGGGCTTTTTTTTCGTCCGGCGGGCGGGCGGTGCGCACGTGTGGTGCGGGCGCGACCCTCGAGGGCGGTGCTGTGACTTCTCAATCGACGTGCCAACCACTAGGGGCCCTGTGCCCCGGACAAGGAGAGACCGTGAGTAATTTCAACAGACGTCAATTCATCAAGACCTCGTCCGCGATCGCCGCGGCGGGAGCCGTGCCCTTCCCGATGCTCAACATCCGGACGGCGGGCGCGCAGGCCAACACGGTCAAGGTGGGCATCCTGCACTCGCTCACCGGCACCATCGCCATCGCCGAAAAATCAGTGGTGGACGCCGAGCAGCTGGCCATCGAGGAGATCAACAAGGCCGGCGGCGTGATGGGCCAGAAGATCGAGGCGGTGGTGGAGGACGGTGCCAGCGACTGGCCCACCTTCGCCGAGAAGGCGCGCAAGCTCATCGAGAAGGACAAGGTGGCCTCCGTGTTCGGTTGCTACACCTCCGCCTCCCGCAAGGCCGTGCTGCCGGTGTTCGAGAAGTCCAAGGGCCTGCTGTACTACCCCACCTACTACGAGGGCCTGGAGCAGTCGCCCAACATCATGTACACGGCCCAGGAGGCGTCCCAGTCGGTGATCGCCGCCATGGAATGGCTCATGAAGAACAAGGGCAAGACGTTCTACATGATCGGTTCCGACTACATCTGGCCGCGCACCACCATCAAGATCGCCAAGGCCGTGCTGGCCAAGGGCGGCGGCAAGCTGGTGGGTGAGGATTACTACCCGCTGGGACACATCGAGTTCTCTTCGGTCATCAACAAGATCAAGGGTGCCAAGCCCGACGTCATCCTGAACTGCGTGGTGGGCGGCAGCAACGTGGCCTTCTTCAAGCAGCTCACCGCCGCGGGCATCACCGGCAAGAATCAGACCCTGCTGTCCCTGGCCGTGTCCGAAGAGGAAGTGTCTGGCATCGGTGCCGACAACACCGCCGACACCCTCACCTGCATGGGCTACTTCCAGAGCCTCAAGAACGGCGCCAACGACAAGTTCGTCAAGGCGTTCAAGGCCAAGTACGGTGCCGGCCGGGTGGTGGGTGACACCCTGGAGTGCGGTTACATCGGCGTGTACCTGTGGAAGATGGCGGCCGAGAAAGCCAAGAGCTTCGACGTGGAGAAGGTCGTGGCGGCATCCAGCAACCTCGAAATCGATGCGCCCGAGGGCAAGGTGAAATTCCACGCCAGCAACCACCATCTGTGGAAGCACGCGCGCATCGGCACCTTCCAGGCAGACGGCCAGGTCAACATGATCTACGAGTCGCCGCTGATCGAGCCGAATCCGTTCCCGAAGTTGTAATGGCCTGAAGGCATCTGAGTTGGGGGGGGCCGGCCTGCGGGCCGGCGCCCCCTTGCCGCGCCGCGCGCGAGTCCACCGGACAACGCCTCATGAACTTTGATTTGATGGCGATGCAGGCCTTCACGGGCCTGAGCCTGTTCACCATCCTCACCCTGATGGCCCTCGGGCTTGCCATCGTCTTCGGCCTCATGGGCGTGATCAACATGGCCCACGGCGAACTGATGGCCATGGGCGCCTACACCACCTATTTCACCTCGATGTTCTTCGCGAAGTTCCTGCCGGGGTTGTTCGGCATCTACTTCCTGGTGGGCATCGTGCTGGCCTTCTGCGTGACCTTCGCCTTCGGCTGGGCGCTGGAGCGCGGGCTCATACGCTTCCTCTACAAGAGGCCCCTGGACACCATGCTGGCCACCTGGGGCCTGTCGCTGATCCTCCAGCAGCTGTTCCGCCAGTTCATCAACGCCAAGGAGGTGGAGGTGCCCACCGTCTCCTGGCTGCAGGGCGCATGGGCGGTGACCGAGGGCATCGCGCTGCCGCTGTCGCGCATCTTCATCATCGGGCTGGCGGTTGTCACTGCCGCGACGGTGTACCTGTTCCTCTATCGCACCCGGTGGGGGCTTCGCATCCGTGCCGTCACCCAGAACCGCCCCATGGCTGGCGCCGCGGGCATCAACACCGAGCGCGTGGACGCCTTCACCTTCGCCCTGGGCTGCGGGCTGGCGGGGATCGCCGGCAGTTCCTTCACCATGCTCGCCTCCACCGGCCCCACCACCGGCCAGGCCTACATCGTGGACACCTTCATCGTCGTGGTCTTCGGCGGCGTGGAGAGCCTGCTGGGCACCATCGCCTCGGCCTTCATGATCGGCCAGATGCAGAGCTGGTTCGAGTATTCGCTGAGCGGCTCCATGGCCCGGGCCAGCATCCTGCTGCTGGTGATCGTGGTGCTGTACTTCCGGCCCAACGGGCTGTTCGCCTCCAAGGTGCGGCGCGCATGAGTGACACCGTCTCCGTTTCCGTACCCGGCGCCGCTGGCCGCCGCGGCGTCTGGTGGGGCTTCGCGAGTTTCGGGCTGCTCGCGGCGCTCGTGCTGGCGGTGTTTCCTCTCGCCCTCGACGTGTTCCGCCTCGGCCTGGCGGCCAAGTACCTGTGCCTCGGGTTCTGCGCCGTGGGCATCGTCCTGATCTGGGGCTATGGCGGCATCCTCAGCCTCGGCCAGGGGGTGTTCTTCGGGCTCGGCAGCTACATGATGGCCATGTTCCTCAAGCTCGAGGCGGCCGCCAACGCGGACTCGTCCTCCGGCACTGCCCTGTCGGCCTTCTTCGGCCAGGAGGGCCTGCCCGATTTCATGTCCTGGAACAGCGTGGAGAAGCTTCCATGGTGGTGGGAGCCCTTCCACCACGTATGGTTCACTGTGGCAGCCATCCTGGTGATCCCGCCGCTGCTTGCCTTCGTGCTGTCCTACGCCAACTTCCGCAAGCGGGTGGGTGGCGTGTACTTTTCCATCGTCACCCTGGCCCTGTCGGCCATCATGGCCATCGTCATCATCGGCCAGCAGGGCTACACGGGCGGCGTGAACGGCATCACCGACTTCAAGACCTTCCTCGGCCACGACCTGGACAACGACCGCGCCAAGGTGACCATGTACTTCATCACCGCGGGGCTGCTGCTGGCGTGCGTGGCCGTGGGCGCCTTCATCCTGCGAAGCCGGCTGGGCCGGGTCCTGGTGGCGATCCGCGACCGCGAGGACCGGGTGCGGTTTTCCGGCTACGACCCGGCGCTGTTCAAGGCTTTCATCTTCGCCGTGGCCGCGCTTTTTTCCTCCATCGGCGGCGCCATGTTCACCATTCAGGTGGGCCTCGCCTCGCCTTCGCTGGTGGGCATCGTGCCCTCGGTGGAAATGGTCATCTACGCGGCGGTGGGCGGGCGGCTGTCTCTGGTGGGCGCGGTGTACGGCGCGCTCATCGTGGGCTGGGCCAAGACCTTCTTCTCGGAGAATTTCGTGGAGTACTGGCCCTACTTCATCGGCGTGTTGTTCGTGGTGGTGGTGATGTTCCTGCCCACGGGGCTGGCCGGGCTGCTCGACCGGCTGCGCGGGCGCGCCGCCGGCGGGGAGGCCTGAGATGGCCGCGCTCATCCTTCAGGTGGACGGGCTTACCGTCTCCTTCGACGGCTTCAAGGCCGTGGACGGCCTCAACTTCTACGTGGAGCAGGACGAACTGCGCTGCGTGATCGGCCCCAACGGCGCGGGAAAGACCACGCTGCTCGACATGATCTGCGGCAAGACCAAGCCCACCGCGGGGACGGTGAAATTCAAGAACCTCGAACTCACCGAGATGATCGAGTTCCAGATCACCCGCGCCGGGGTGGGCCGGAAGTTCCAGAATCCCTCGGTGTACGAAGACCTGACCGTGGCCGAAAACCTGGAAATCTCCTGGCCGAAGAAACGCAGCGTGTTCGGTTCGCTGTTCTTTCGGCCCGATGCTGCTGTGGTGGGGAAGGTCCAGGGCGTGGCCAGCCAGATCTTCCTGCGCGATCAACTCTCCACCAAGGCTGGGCTGCTGTCCCATGGCCAGAAGCAGTGGCTCGAAATCGGCATGCTGCTCATGCAGGATCCGGAACTGCTGCTGCTGGATGAGCCTGTGGCGGGCATGAGCGCCCGCGAGCGCGAGCAAACGGCGGAGCTGCTCAACGGCATCACCAAGGGGCGCTCGGTGGTGGTGATCGAACACGACATGGCCTTCGTGCGCATGATCGCCCACAAGGTCACGGTGCTGCACCAGGGCAAGCTGCTCGCCGAGGGCAGCATGGACGACGTGCAGGCCGACCCCCGGGTCATCGAGACCTACCTAGGGCATTGAAAGGACGCCTGGATGCTTTCCGTTTCGGGACTCAACGTGTTCTACGGCGACAGCCACGTGATTCGCGACGTGGGGTTCGAGCTCGCTGCCGGGGAGTCCATCGCCATCATGGGCCGCAACGGCATGGGCAAGACGACGCTGCTAAAGGCGCTCATCGGCCTGTTGCCGGCCCGCAGCGGCAAGGTGGTGCTGGACGGCCACGAGCTGGGGGTGGCGCGCAGCTACGAGCGCGTGGCGCTCGGCATGGGCTTCGTGCCCCAGGGCCGCATGATCTTCCCCTACCTCACGGTGGAGGAGAACGTGCTCACCGGCATGGAGAATGTGGCTGACAAGACCGTGCCGGGCTGGATCTACGAAACCTTCCCGGTGCTGCATGACATGCGCGCTCGCAAGGGCGGCAACCTGTCGGGGGGCCAGCAGCAGCAGCTCGCCATTGCGCGGGCGCTGGTGTCCAACCCCAAGGTGCTGGTGCTCGACGAGCCCACCGAGGGCATCCAGCCCTCCATCATCAAGGACATCGCCCGCACCCTCACCCGGCTCAAGCAGGAGCGCGGCTTTGCGCTGCTGGTGTCGGAGCAGGTATTGTCCTTCGCGATGGAAGTGGCTGACCGCTTCCTGATCATCGAGAAGGGCGAGTTTGCCTACGCGGCGCCGCGCGACCAGCTGGATACGGCGAAGATCCATGCCTTCCTCACCATCTGACCAGCATCACGCGCCGGCGGCAAGCAGGTTGTCCGGAGCTGCAACAGCGCGCAGCGACAAGGGCGTCGCGAGCGCGGATTTTCCTGGCGGCACACCCGCCCGAGTGACTCAACCACAGTCTGAAGGAGAGTGAAAAATGCTACACGGTGACATTTCCAGCAGCGCCGATACCGTCGGCGTTGCAGTGGTCAACTACAAGATGCCGCGGCTGCACACCAAGGCCGAGGTGCTGGCCAACGCCCGCAAGATCGCCGAAATGATCGAGGGCATGAAGGTGGGTCTGCCCGGCATGGACCTGGTGATCTTCCCCGAGTACAGCACCCACGGGATCATGTACGACTCGAAGGAGATGTACGAGACCGCCTCCACGGTGCCCGGCGAGGAGACCGAAATCTTCGCCGCCGCCTGCCGCAAGGCCAAGGTGTGGGGCGTGTTCTCGCTCACCGGCGAGCGCCACGAGGACCATCCCAACAAGGCCCCCTACAACACCCTCATCCTCATGAACGACAAGGGCGAGATCGTGCAGAAGTACCGCAAGATCATGCCCTGGGTGCCCATCGAGGGCTGGTATCCGGGCAACTGCACCTATGTGTCCGACGGCCCCAAGGGGCTCAAGGTGTCGCTCATCATCTGCGACGACGGCAACTACCCCGAGATCTGGCGCGACTGCGCCATGAAGGGCGCTGAGCTCATCGTGCGCTGCCAGGGCTACATGTACCCCGCCAAGGACCAGCAGGTGATCATGGCCAAGGCCATGGCCTGGGCCAACAACGTCTACGTGGCCGTGGCCAACGCCGCGGGCTTTGATGGCGTCTACTCCTACTTCGGCCACTCCGCCATCGTTGGCTTCGACGGCCGCACGCTGGGCGAGTGCGGTGAAGAGGAATACGGCATCCAGTACGCGCAGCTCTCCAAGGGGTTGATCCGTGACGCACGCCGGACCGGCCAGTCGCAGAACCACCTCTTCAAGCTGCTGCACCGCGGCTACACGGGCAAGATCAACTCCCGCGAAGACGCCAACGGCGTGGCCGCCTGCCCCTACGACTTCTACAAGAAGTGGATCACCGATCCCGAGGGCACCCGGGAAATGGTGGAGGCCATCACGCGCGACACCGTGGGCGTGGAGGAGTGCCCGATCCCCGGCATCCCCACCACCAAGGAAGCCGTTCACAAGTAATCATTGCAGCGCGGCGGCCGCTCCAGCGGCCGCCTCTGTTGCGAGGCAACGGGGCCCGGGATCTATCATCGGGCTCCCCTTCGCACCCTTGCACTGTCCCATGCTTCGCCTCACATCCATCGTCGGATCCGCCACGGAGCCGGCCATTGCAGAGCGGCTCCATGCGCTGTCGCACCGCGGCGTGGTGGAGTACGTCACCCTCAACCGCGCCGACACCGCGCGCCGGCGCCTGCACGTGTTCACCGACCGCGGCACCGAAGCGGCCATCTTGCTCGAGCGCAGCGAACGCCTCGCCAACGGGTCGGTGCTGCGCCTGGATGACCAAGGCGCCGTGGTGGTGCGCCTCGAGGAGCCCCAGTGGCTCGCTCTGGAGCCGCGCGACACCGCGGCCGCCATTGAACTGGGCTATTTCTGCGGCAACATGCACTGGAAGGTGCGCTTCGCGGGAGCCATGCTGCACGTGTCCATGGAGGGGCCTGCAGAAGACTATCTCGTCCGCATCGCCCCGCTCACGGGTGATGGGCGGGTGCGGGTGGCGGGCCATGGCTGAGCTCGATGCCACCCTCGCCGCGCTCCAGCTCGGCGACAGCTTCTTCCCCAGCGGTGCCAACGCTTTCTCCTGGGGCCTGGAGACGCTGCGCAACGAGCGCCTGCTGGACCGCGCCGGGCTGGAGGCATTCGTGGCCGGGCAGCTCGAACACCGCTGGGCCGATTTCGACCGGCCCGCCTTGCTGGCCGCCTGGGAGGCGGGCAATCACCTGGAGAGTGTTTACGCCATCGACCGGCTGGTGGATGCCGCCACCCTCGCCCGCGAGGCCCGCGACGGCGCCCGGCGCCTGGGAGCTGCCCTGCTGAAGGTCCACGAGGAACTGCGCACGCCCCAGGCGGCGCTGTATCGCGCGGCCGTGGCCGCTGGCGAAGCGCCGGGAAACCTGGCGGTGGTGCAGGGCTGGGCTGGCCGGGCCTTCGGCCTCGGGCGCGAGGCAGCCGTGGCGCTGTCGGCACACCAGCTGGTCACCGGCCTGGTGAGCGCCGCGTTGCGCCTGGGCGTGTCGGGCCACGTGGATGCCCAGCGCGTGCTGCTGGGGCGGCGTGCCCAGATCGCGGCGCTGTCGGCGCGGCCTGCGCCGCCGGTGGAGGCGCTTTGCAGCAGCGCACCCATGGCCGAGATCGCCATGATGCGACACGAGACGGGCTCGGGGCGGTTGTTCGCCAGTTGAAGCCCGCTCGCGCCGCGCCTGGACCGGGCGGCGGTGCAACCCCCCTGCCGCGGGCTTTCGCCCGGAGCGGCGCGGAGCCGGAACAAGGACGACACAGGGAGACGAGGCGATGTTGTTGACACCCACCGAGCTCGAACGGCTCACCATCTACACGGCAGCGGAGCTGGCGCGAAAGCGCCGGGCCAAGGGTCTGAAACTCAACCACCCCGAGGCCACGGCCATCGTTGCCGACGAAATCCTCGAGGGCGCGCGCGAGGGCAGGTCGGTGGCGGAGCTGATCGCCTTCGGGTCGACCCTGCTCACCACGGACGACGTGATGCCCGGCGTGGCCGAGATGATGCCGATCCTGCAGGTGGAGGGGACCTTCCCCGACGGCACGAAACTCGTGACGGTGCACGATCCGATCCGCCCCGGGCGCAAGCCCCTGGAGGCGGTTCCGGTGCCCGGGGAGATCATCCCCGCCGAGGGTGATATCGAGATCAACGCCGGGCGCCGCAAGGCCACGCTGCGGGCGCGCAACACCGGCGACCGGCCCATCCAGATCGGCAGCCACTACCACTTCTTCGAAGCCAACCGGGCGCTCGAGTTCGACCGCGCCCAGGCCTTCGGCATGCACCTGGACATTCCTGCCGGCACTGCCGTGCGTTTCGAGCCCGGGGAGGAGAAGGAGGTCACGCTGGTGCTGTTCGGCGGCACCGGCGAGATTCACGGCCTCAACAGCCTGACCAACGGCTCCACCCGGAGCGACATCGTCAAGGAACAGGCGCTGCAGCTCGCGCGCAGCCGCGGTTACAAGGGGGCTTGAGATGGCAAGGATTTCCAGGAAGGAATACGCGCAGCTCTACGGCCCGACCAAGGGCGATGGGGTGCGGCTGGGCGACACCTCGCTGATCGCCGAGATCGAGCACGATTTCTCCGTGCCCGGTGATGAGTGTCTCCACGGCGGCGGCAAGACGCTGCGCGACGGCCTCGGCCTCGTGCCCGGCTACGACAGCGCCGCCGGCTCTCTCGACATGCTCATCTCCAACGTGGTGGTCATCGACCCCGTCCTCGGCATCGTCAAGGGCGACATCGGCATCAAGGACGGCAAGATCGTGGGCATCGGCAAGGCCGGCAATCCGGCCACCATGGACGGCGTCCACCCGGAACTGATCTGCGGCGCGGCGACCACGGTGCGCGATGGCGAAGGGCTCATCGCCACGGCCGGCGGCATCGATCTGCACGTGCACTTCGACTCGGCCCAGCTGGTGGAGCACGCCATCTCCTCGGGGCTGACCACCATGCTGGGCGGCTCGCTCGGGCCCATCACCGTGGGCATCGACTGCGGCGGCGCCTGGAACGTGGGCAAGATGCTTCAGGCGGCCGAGCAGTGGCCCATGAACTTCGGCTTCCTGGGCCGGGGCAACACTTCCAAGCCGCGCTCCATCTACGACCAGATCGCAGGCGGCTGCGTGGGCGTGAAGATTCACGAGGACTGGGGGGCCATGCCCGCGGTGATCGACACCGCCCTGTCGGTGGCGGACGAGCTGGATTTCCAGGTGCAGCTGCACACCGACACCCTCAATGAGTCGGGTTTCCTCGAGGACACCATGGCCGCCATCAAGGGCCGGACCATCCACATGTACCACGTGGAGGGCGCCGGGGGCGGGCACGCGCCGGACATGATCAGCTGCGTGGGGCAGATGAACGTGCTGCCCTCGTCCACCAACCCCACCAACCCCTACACCGTGAACACGTTCGATGAGCACCTCGACATGATCATGGTGTGCCATCACCTCAACCCGGCGGTGCCGGAGGACGTGGCCTTCGCCGAAAGCCGCATCCGCGCCCAGACCATCGCCGCCGAGGACGTGCTGCACGACATGGGCGCCATCGCCGGGCTGGGGTCGGACAGCCAGGGCATGGGCCGCATCAACGAGGTCATCTGCCGCACCTGGCAGCTGGCTTCCAAGATGAAGGACCAGTTCGGCCGGCTGTCCACCGAGACCACCCGCATCGGCGACAACGAGCGCATCAAGCGCTACATCGCCAAGTACACCATCAACGCCGCCCGCACCTTCGGCATCGACCAGCACATCGGGTCGCTGGAGAAGGGCAAGATGGCCGACATCGTGCTGTGGCGGCCCGCGTTCTTCGGCATCAAGCCCGAGCTGGTGGTCAAGGGCGGTTTCATCGCCTGGTCCGCCATGGGCGACTCCGCAGCCTCCCTCATGACGTGCGAGCCGCTGCTGATGCGGCCCCAGTGGGGGGCGTTCGGCGAAGCGAAGAATCCGCTGTCGGCCTGCTTCGTCAACCAGCTCGCCATCGAGGCGGACATCGCCGGCAGGCTGGGCCTGAAGAAACAGATTCTTCCGGTGCGCGGCACGCGCAAGCTCAACAAGTCCCACATGCTGCACAACGACGTCTGCCCCAATATCAGCGTCGATCCCCAGACCTTCCAGGTCATGATCGACGGCAAGCCGATTGGCTGCGAGCCGGCGAGCGTGGTGCCGCTGGCCCAGCGGTATATGCTGCGCTGAGCGATCCGAAGCGGAGGCTTACCCATGAACGACATCGCCGCCGGCCTCGGGCCGGCCGTGCAGGGCAACCGCCCCAGGACTGCCGCCCGCGTGGGGATCGGCGGCCCGGTGGGCTCGGGCAAGACCGCGCTGCTCGAGCGGCTCATCCCGCGTTTCCTGGCGCGGGGCACGGACATCGCGGTCATCACCAACGACATCGCCACCAAGGAGGATGCCGAGCGGGTGCGCCGCAGCGGCCTCATCGCCCCCGAGCGCGTGCTGGCGGTGGAGACCGGCGCCTGCCCCCACTCTGCCATCCGCGAGGATCCCACGCTCAACATGCAATCGGCGGACGAACTCGACCGCCGCTTCCCCGGGCTCGAGCTGATCCTCATCGAGTCCGGCGGGGACAACCTCGCCTCGTCCTTCTCTCTCGATCTGGTGGACTACTGGCTGTTCGTCATCGACGTGGCCGGCGGCGACGACATCCCGCGCAAGCGCGGCCTGGGCGTGCTGTCCTGCGACCTGCTGGTGATCAACAAGACCGACCTGGCGCCCTACACCCGTACCGACCTGCCGCGCATGCGGCGCGAGGCCGACGAGGTGCGCGGCGGCCGCCCCGTCCTGCTCACCAACTGCGCCACCGGCGAGGGCGTGGACGCGGTGGTGGAGACCCTCGCGCGGGAGGTGCTCTTTGACGGCCGATAGGCTCGACGCCGAGGGCGCGCCGCTCACCCGCTTGCCGCGGCAGGTGAACCTGGCCTTCGCCCGCGGCGCCGACGGCACCACGTTCCTGCGCCGCCAGCATGCGGCCTATCCCTTTCACGTGGGGCGGGTGCTGCGCGCCGCCGGCGATCCGGCCGGCTTTGCCACCGTGTACGTGCAGTCCTGCGCGGGCGGGCTGTTCCAGCATGAGCGCCTCGGCCTGGCCGCCAGCGCCGGCGCCGGCGCCCAGGCGCACCTCACCACCGGCGCCTCCACCATCGTGCACGCCATGCCCGAGGGAGAAGCACACCAGGAGATGATGCTGCACGCCGCGCCGGGCGCGCTGCTGGAGTGGCTGCCCGACCCGCTGATCCTGTTCCCCACGGCGCGCCTGGACACGCGCCTCACCATCCGCGCCGCGGCCGATGCCACCGTGCTCGCCTCCGAGGGTTTCCTGCTGCACGACCCCGCCGGCGCCCGCGCGCCCTTCCACTGGCTGCGCGCCGAGACGCGCGTGGAGGACGAGGGCGGCGAACTGTTGGCCCTCGACCGCTTCCACGTCACGGGCGAGTCGGTGCTGTCGGGCCAGCCCGGCGTGCACGGGCCCTTCCCCGTGCAGGGCACGCTGCTGGCGGTGCACCGCGCCGACCCGGCCGGTGCCCTGGAGGCGCTGCGCGGCAGCCTCGAGGCGAGCCCCGATGCCTGGGCTGGCGCCTCGCTGCTGCCCAACGGCGCCGGCGCCTGGCTGCGGGTGCTTGCGCGTGACGCCATCGCGCTGCGCGCGGTGCTGCACGCCGCGTTCGCAGCCGTGCGGGTGCTTGCCACCGGCGCCCCGCCCGGACCGCGGCGCAAGTGAGCGCCGCCCCGATTTCCTGGAGCCCTGCATGAGCAACCCGAGCATTCCCGCCCAGTCCCCCGGCGTCATCGACCAGTACCGGATCGAAGCCGAGCCCTACTACCGTGCCGTGGGCGACGAAATCCCCCTGTTCGAGGCGGCCTACGCCGCGCGCATGCCCATGATGCTCAAGGGCCCCACCGGCTGCGGCAAGACGCGTTTCGTGGAGTACATGGCCTGGAAGCTCGGCAAGCCGCTCGTCACCCTCGCCTGCAACGAGGACATGACCGCCTCCGACCTGGTGGGGCGCTACCTGCTCGACGCCCAGGGAACGCGCTGGCAGGACGGGCCGCTCACGCTGGCTGTGCGTCACGGCGCCATCTGCTACCTGGACGAGGTGGTGGAGGCGCGCCAGGACACGGCGGTGGTGATCCACCCCCTCACCGACGCCCGGCGCAGCCTGCCGCTCGAGAAGAAGAACGAACTGGTGCACGCCCACCCCGACTTCCAGCTGGTGATCTCCTACAACCCCGGCTACCAGAGCATCCTCAAGGACCTCAAGCAGTCCACCAAGCAGCGCTTCGGGGCCCTGGATTTCCATTATCCGGCGCGCGACACCGAGATCGAGATCGTGTCCCACGAGGCGGGCATCTCCGGCGAGATCGCGGGGCGCCTGGTGTCGGTGGGAGAGAAGACGCGAAACCTGAAGGGCCACGGCCTGGAGGAGGGCGTGTCCACCCGCATGCTCATCCACGCCGGCTGGCTCATCGCCCGCGGCATCGACCCGGTGTCGGCCTGCCGGGTGACCCTGGTCAAGCCCATCACCGACGATCCGGACATGCGCGACGCCCTGGAGTCGGTGGTGACCACCTTCTTCTGATGCGCGCCGCGGTCGGCGCCGGGGTGCCCGGCGTGCCTGCCTCGTGCCTGCGCGGTGGCGGCAGGCACCCTGCCCGTCCGCCCGCCACGCGCAGCCCCCGGTCGCCGGC